>CAUSDA010000018.1:0-33999 GCA_963529965.1 uncultured Neisseria sp. | reverse complement strand
GTACTGTCTGCGGCTTCGTCGCCTTGTCCTGATTTAAAGTTAATCCACTATATTACACATCTGGTTTCAGACGACCTTTTTTGAAATGGAAAGTGTTTTGTAGAGAGTGTGTTCTGTGCACGGTTGATTGATGATAAAGATGGTTTTACCGCTTTATTGGGTGGATGCTAATCCGGCATGGCGGTTTTATTATTAAGGAAAATCGGGGAGGGGGTATTTAAAACAACCTTCCCGAATCCTTATATTGTAGCGGCTAAGGGTATTTTTACAGAAAAGAGTGAAGATTTCAGACGACCCCTTATCCTTGAGCGAATGGAGAGCCTCCGGCTTTGTGTCTAACTATTCTCCAATCGGGAAGGTTAGGGTAGATTTGGGTACCTAGGAAGTCGAATTTATAAAAAATGCAGTTCATCTGCACTATGAAGAAAAGAGGAATTGCTGAAAATGAATGTATTGGATGTATAGTGGATTAAATTTAAATCAGGACAAGGCGACGAAGCCGCAGACAGTACAGATAGTACGGCAAGGCGAGGCAACGCCGTACTGGTTTAAAGTTAATCCACTATATTTAGGCTGTGTCTGATTTGTATGTAAAAGGTCGTCTGAAAAGTAGGAATGCTTTTCAGACGACCTTTTTTACTGCCGGTATTATTGTGCTTTAGTCTCGGTCACAAAGCCGATTTTGGTAATACCTGCTTCGCGGGCAGCTTCGAGGGCTTTGTTGACATATTCGTATTCAACGGCCTTGTCTGCTGAAATGGCAACGATGGTATTGGCGTTTTTCTGCTTTTCAGTTTTCAGTCGGGAAGTGACCGTATTAATATCCGCTTTGGTTGCAGAATCACCATCGATGTAATAGTTGCCATTAACATCTATGGTCAGGCGCAGGGGGTCTTTAGGCTGCTTTTCCTTTTGTTTCGCTGCGTTTTCTGAAGCGGACGGCAGTTCCAAAGGAATCGAGTGGGTCAATACGGGCATGGTGATCATGAAAACGATCAACAGTACCAACATCACGTCGACCAAAGGCGTAACGTTGATGTCTGACATCGGTGCATCATCGCCGGAATTCATAGAGCCGAATGCCATAATTTAGTCCTTTTGATTCAACAGGCGGACGTGTAAATCGTGTGCGAAAGCGTCCATATCTTGAGAGAGGGTTTTCTTACCGCGGTTGAGGAAGTTATACGCCAAGACGGCAGGGATGGCGACAAACAAACCGATGGCGGTTGACACCAACGCCTCACCAATCGGACCGGCTACTGCGGCAATACTCATTTGACCACTTTGACCGATATTGATTAAGGCGTGGTAAATCCCCCAAACCGTACCAAACAAGCCGATAAACGGGGCAGTTGAACCGATGGATGCCAAAGCAGTCATGCCGTAATCGAACTGGCGCATGTTTTGTTCCATGCTGTTTCGGATTTGAATGACGAGGTATTCATTCAAAGGCAGCTCGGTAGTAAGTGTTTTCGCATTGCTTTGACGATAGCTTTGGTAGGCACGCAGGGATTCGTCCGCTACACGGCTCATTGGTGCATCAATATCTTTCACTTTTTGCACGGCTTCGGTAAGCGTAAAGGCATTAAGCATTTGCGTTTTAACGAGTGCGTTGGCGGTTTTGGCTTTTTTCAGTTTGATGGAGCGCAGGATAATCAGGCACCAAGTCACGATGCTCATCACTAACATCAACACGAATACACTGATCAGAACAAAATCGCCTGATTCGAATATTGTTTTTAAATCCATAATTTTTCCAAATTTTCCAAGTAAATTAAAACTTTTGTCAATAAAGGTGTTGCGCCCGATTACTCAAGAGTAAAAGAGACCGGGACTCGGAATTCAGTCCAGACAGAGGCATTGCAAGCACCATTTTTAACTGCTTTACGGGCAGCTTGGTCAAGAGCATTGGAGCCACTGCGTTTTAAAATTTTAACTTCAGCAACTTTTCCTCCTGGGCCAACCAAGACACTCAGCATAACTGTACCTGTATCTCCGTTTTCTGCCGCTATAGGCGGATATGGCGGTTTAGGAATATGGCAAGTGCCGCCTTTAACGGGATTGGCTCTACTACTACCCGGTCCTGTTCCAGGACCATTTCCACCGCCGGAACCTCCTCCACTGCCACTACCTGAACCATGTTCGCCTTTGTTGCCACCACTGCCGGGGCCGCTGCCTTCACCTTGTCCGTTACCAGGGCCTTTGTTGCCTCCGCCGTTTCCTTTGCTGTCGCCATGAGGAGCCTTACCTTGTCCGTTGCCTTTACCGTTTTCCGCAGTATTCGGTCCGGTTTTACTGCTGCTGGTGTAGTCCGAGGCTTTAGGTGCAGGCTTGGATTCTGGACGTGGTTCGGGTTTAGGTTCAGGCTTAGGTTCCGGTTTGGGTTCGGGTTTAGGTTCAGGCTTAGGTTCCGGTTTGGGTTCGGGTTTTGGCTCAGGCTTTGGTTTTTCAACCGGTTTGGGCTTCTCTTTCGGCTGCTGGATATCAGCATCCGCTTTTTTTGTTATGACCGGCTTAAACTGTGGTTTGGGCTGTTCGACCGGTTTGGGTTTAGGCTGTGGCTTAGGTTTTTGCGGTTCGGGTGTTTTTTCGGGAGCGGCAGGCGCACCTTCGCCTTCGGGGGTGCCGTCTCCACCTCCGTCGCCACCACCTAAATCCGCCAAATCGACAAACTCAATATTTGCCATTTCCGGTATAAGCGGTTTATATGTTTCCCACAAAAGCGCAATCAAGCCCGCGTGAAGCAATGATACGGTAATGACGGCTACTGGGATTAAAATTCGGTCTTTATTCATAATCGACGCATGATAATAGCAACAATTTTTGTTTGCAACCTGTTTTTACATCTGTTTTTTGAGTTAATATTTATTCTGGAATAATCTAAAATATTAATATGTACAATGCAATATTTTGATATTGCTATTCATTATCACAATAAAACAAAAGAAAAAGAGGAAGCGACGCCTCAGTCAACTGCATTAGAAGTTGTTCATCCGGAAAAGTTCACAAATTTACAATAAAAGTGGTTTGGATAAAACGATGGCGATGGCGTGCCTTAGAGGAGAAAAAGCTGCAAAAATATTATTTTATTGATTTGCTTGTGTTCTTAGATTGATTCCCGCTATTGAAGGTTGGTAGTTGGTGTGGCTTGAATAGCGGGACGGATCCGTACACTTTCCCAAAAAGGTCGTCTGAAAATAGAAAATTTGATGTTTGTTAAATGTTGTGGTTGTAAGAATGATCAGATGTTTCCTATTTTGGGATTGTGTGGGTTTTCAGTTAAGTCTCTTAAAACATATCGGCAGAGTTAGGTAGGTTATGCCGATTTATCGTCTGTTTTTTCGACAACGATTTCGATTTTGGGTTCGTATAGTAAATCGTAGGTTGGTTTGTTGAGCAGATCCTGCAAAGTAAACCCGTCCAAATGCGCAAAGAAAGCCTTAATCGCTCCGCCCAAAATGCCGGTAAGGCGGCAAGACGGCGTAATCAGGCATTCGTTGTTTTCCCCCATGCATTCGACAACCTGCATGGGTTCAAGATGGCGAACGACCGCGCCGACATTGATTTTATCGGGTGTGTCGGCAAGACGCAGTCCGCCTCCTTTCCCTCTTATGCTGGTCAGGAATCCGCCTTTGACAAGCGCGGTAACGACTTTCATCAAATGACTTTTTGAAATGTTATAGGCTTCGGCAATGGTTCCGATATTGACTAACGAATCGTCGTTTATGGCCGCATAAATCAATACCCGCAGACCATAATCCGTATGTTGCGTCAGATACATGGTTTTCTCTGTTCAGAATATATTATTTTTTTAGGACGGCGGCAGTGTTTCCAGTGGAGAATTGTCGCCGTTATGTGTTTGACTTTATATATGATTAAGTTTCATAATATCTGAAACATTTAAATTAATCCAGTGTAGTTTGATAATTTATTATCATTATAATCAAATATTATGAAGCCGTTAAAACGCCACCCAGCACTTATCGAACTTTCCCGCGAACACCATCACGCCCTTTCACTCTGCGTCCGCCTCCTGCGCGCGCCCGCTGAAAGCCATCAAACAGAGCTTGAAGCCCATTTCCTTGAATTGGAACCGCATTTTGTCGAAGAAGAAACCATGTTCGCCCCGCATTGGCAGAATATTCCTGTTGCGATGCGCGAACGTTTCGAAGCCGAACACGCCAAACTGCGCAGTATGATGGCAAATCCTGAATATCTTAACGAAGCATGGAATAAGGACTTTGCCGTTACCCTGCGCGACCATGCCCGTTTTGAAGAACGCGAACTGTTTCCCGCAGTCGAGCCGTTTTTGCCGGAACCCGAAGGAATCTGATAAAAAAGGTCGTCTGAAAAGTCCAAAAGCACGATTTTAGCGTTTTCAGACGACCCTCCTGTCTATTCAAACCTAAAACAAACCATTCAAAAAGCAAACCAAGGAACTACCATGACCGCCTTTTTCAAACACCCTGTTTGGGCAATGGCATTCCGCCCGTTTTACTCGCTGGCGGCACTATACGGCGCAATCTCCATCCTGCTTTGGGGCTTCGGCTATACGGGTACGCCCGAGTTGTCCAATTTTTATTGGCACGCCCATGAGATGATCTGGGGCTATGCCGGACTCGTCGTCATTGCCTTCCTATTGACCGCCGTTGCCACTTGGACGGGGCAGCCGCCCACGCGCGGCGGCGTTTTGGCAGGATTGACCGCATTTTGGTTGGCAGCAAGGATTGCTGTTTTCATTCCGGGCTGGGGTGCAACCGCCAGCGGCATACTCGGCACGCTGTTTTTCTGGTACGGCGCAGTTTGCATGGCATTGCCCGTCATCCGTTCCAAAAACAAACGCAATTACGTCGCCGTATTCGCCATCATCGTCCTGGGCTGCACACACGCCGCATTCCACTTCCAACTGCATGCCGGAAACGCATCTGCACTGCTCAGCGGGCTGCAGTCCGGTCTGATTATGGTCTCAGGCTTTATCGGCCTTATCGGTATGCGGATTATTTCCTTTTTTACCTCCAAGCGCCTGAACGTTCCGCAAATCCCCAGTCCGATGTGGGTCGCGCATGCGTCCCTCTGGCTGCCCATGCTGACTGCCATGCTGATGGCGCACCATGCCCTGCCTTGGCTTTCATCTGCTTTTGCCTTTGCAGCGGGCGTGATCTTTACCGTACAGGTTTACCGCTGGTGGTATAAAGCCGTTTTGAAAGAACCGATGCTGTGGATTTTGTTCGCAGGCTATTTGTTCACAGGATTGGGATTGATTGCCATCGGTGCTTCCTACTTCCACGGCTCTTTCCTTAATCTTGGCGTACATCTCATCGGCGTCGGCGGTATCGGCGTCCTGACATTGGGCATGATGGCGCGCACTGCGCTCGGACATACCGGCAACTCCATCTATCCGCCGCCCAAATCCGTACCCGTCGCCTTTTGGCTGATGATAGCCGCCACTATCATCCGCATCATTGCAACCTTCGTCAGCGGCACCGGTTACACCCACAGCATCCGCACTTCCGCAGTCTTGTTTGCCCTGTCCTTGCTGCTTTACGCATGGAAATACATCCCTTGGCTCATCCGCCCGCGTTTGGACGGCAAACCGGGTTAATTAAACCAAGCATATCAAACGAAAGGTCGTCTGAAACCTTAAAACAGGTTTCAGACGACCTTTTTATATGGGAATCCGCTTTAAACCGGTACGGCGTGGTTTTACCGAAGTCCGTATCGTTTCAGTGCGTGTTATTGCTCGATACCGTTTTCACGCAATAGCTGGTGAATTTGCTGTTGGGCTTTATCTTCTTTCAACAGCTGGGTGAGTTGATCGCGAATCAGATCAAACGGCGGTGCTTGAGGGTCTTTTTGTACTTCGCTGATTTTAAACAGGAAGAACTTGTTTTCAATTTCAACAGGATTGTGAGTTACCTCTCCCCGATTCATTGGGCCCAAGATGCCTGCAAGCGGTTGGCGCAGCTGTCTTGCCATGACGAAATCTTCAAATGCGGGTTGCTGATTCGGATATCGTTTCGTCAATTCTTCAAATGACAAGCCTTTCAAGAGCAATTCTTGTGCTGCTCGTGCTTCTTTGGGCGTATCGAAGCTAACCTGCTGAATCTTGATCATGCGGGTTTGCTGATCGTAAAACTTCAATAATTCAGCATTGCTGATTTCGGCAGTGCGCTTCAGATAGTCGGCATATTGCGCCGCGTAAAATTCCGCTTCCATAGTGAGGAATTGGTTGCGGACCTCGGGATCTTTATCTAATCCGGCTTTGAGTGCGGCATTTTTGAGAATTTCAATGCTTTGCAAGTGTTTGACGACTTCTTGGCGGATTGCTTTGCCGTCAGGCTGCTGCTTGGATTCAGGACGCTGTTCGGCTTGCTTGAGAATGCGGGCAACTTCGCTGTCTATGCGTGCCGGATCAATATCAGGCGCTTTGGCAACAGCGAATCCGGCAACAGCCGTCGCCATGATGACTGCGGCGGCAGTTTGGTATTTCATTATAAAAACTCCGTGAACAGTTATTTAATTGTGGCTTTTTGCAACAGAGATTGGAGCGCTTCATCGACGCGGGAGGCTTGCAGGTCTCGGGCTATACTGCTTTTGGATTCGTCATAAGACGGAAGCTTTACATCCCGACGGTCGTTGACATAGAAGACGGCATATACGTCGCTGTCTTGTAGAGGCGTTGTAGTGTGCGCGCCTTTTTTCAAATCTTTAACTGCGGCATAGAGCGGGGGAACAGCCTCCTGCAAATCTTTTAAGGGAACATAACCTTGCTGGATGCCGCCCGCTTGTTTGGCGCGTTCATCTATTGAATATTGCTTCAGGACGGAGGCAAAGCTTTTCTTGGCATTTAAATCAGAAATGGCTTTTTGGGCATCCGCTTGGGTGCGGGTAATAATTTCGCCCAGTTGTACTTCTTGAGTGCCTTTGTAGAAGTTGCTGAAATTATCGTAAGCGGTTTTGACGTCTTTTTCTTGGACAGGATTTTGACGGAGGACGTGAATCGCATAAGCTTGTCCAAGTAAATCGCTTTCAAATGCCGCCCATTCGGTTTTGAAATGTGCTTTTTTATCGGCACCTTGTTTTTTGGCATCCGTACGGGCATGTTCCAAAGCTTGTTTGAATTCGGCACTTTGGTCGAGTTTCAGGCGTTTGGCTTCTTGTGATACGACGGTATTGATGACTTGGCGCTCGGTCAGTTCTCTGCGTAGTTCGGGAGAATCGGGAATTTTGTTGTTTGCTGCACGCAGCGCGGCAACTTGAGCATCAATGACGCTGCTGTCGATGGCTTGACCATTAACTGTAACTAAGGTTTGGGCAGAAAGGCTGCCGGAAACCAGAGCAGTCATCAGCATAGAGATGAGATGTTTTTTCTTCATGATTTTCTCTTGTTATGTCCAGTATGTCTGTAATTAGTGGAAGTATTCGTCCGGAGTGGCCGCTTTGATGCTCAATGCGTGAATCAGCCCTTCGGAAAACAGATCGTGCAGTAAGGTTTTAATGGTGCGTTGGCGGTTAAGACGGCTGACGCCGCCGAAAGCTTCGCTGACGACTACGACCGTATAATGCCCGCCTCCTTTGTTTCCCGAGTGGCCCGCATGCAGATGGCTGTCATCCTGAAAGTCAAAAAAAACAGGATTCAGCGTTTTCAGACGACCTTCAATAGCTTCACGCATATCCATTATTTGAATACGGCTTTGAACGGTTTGATCAATACTTCTTCATAGACGCCCGCATCGACGTAAGGGTCTTTTTCCGCCCATTCTTGAGCAGCATCCAAAGATTCAAATTGAGCCACAATCAGACTGCCGGACACGCGCTCCGGATTGTCGGGAAGAGGGTTTGGGCCGGCAGTCAGAAGACGTCCTTCAGCCTTCAAAGCTTCCAAGCGTTGCAGATGGGCAGGGCGTGCCGCCATACGGGCTTCGTGTACATTATCGGCATCGGTGGCCAGGAGCATGTAATATTCCATCAACTATCCTTTTTGGGTAAATATCGGCTCAAATAGGAAAATTGAGCGATAAAGAAAACAAACAAAAAACCGGTAGAGCCGAACATTTTGTAATTTACCCATTGTTCTTTGAAGTGGGTAAATACAAACCAGTTGGCAATACCTAAAAAAATCATGAATGCGACCCAGGTATAAGTCAGTTTGCTCCAAACATGTTCAGGCAGTTCCAACTCTTTGCCCATAGTCGCTTTTAATCCGTTTTTTCCGCTTAGATGGCTGATCAGCAAAACCAATGCGCCAATCCAGAACAAAACGGTCGGTTTCCACATGATAAAACGGTCATCATGAAGTAGAATGGTCGCGCCGCCGAATACGACGATCAGGATCAGGCCGACCCACTGCATCGTATCGAGTTTTTTGTATTTCCAGTAAGTAAAACCTGCCTGCAAAATGCCGAATACAACGGCAACCGCAGTCGCAGTAATCATGTTTTTCGTGATTGTGTAAGTCAGGAAAAACAAGATGACTGCCAATAAATCGCTTAAAACTTTCATAATCAAACAAACAAAAAAGATGAAACCAATCGGCTAAACGCTAATCATACAGGCAGCCCCACCTTTTTGCACCACCCTGGAAACGAAATTGCCGATGCAGGCGGGCAATAATCTAAAAAAGGGTTTAAAAAATGCCGTCGGGATGATAAACTATGTTATCAGTAGGATTTGTAAAAAAGAAACACAGAAATTACAAACCTGTTAATTTCTCGTTCGTTTCATCACTTAATTCATCGGATTACTTGGCAGACTGCGACTTTAGAAGATATCATAACGTAATATATCGTAATATACGGTTAAGTATGTAGCAGTTCTAGCAGGGTTGTCATTTTACACAGGGGACAAGTTTTGAAAAACCATCATAAAATCAAATTAATCGCGGCATCTGTGGCCTTGGCAGTGTCGTTTGGTGCGAGCGCAGGGCTTGGCGGGCTGAATGTCCAATCCCATCTGGGCGAGCCGTTTTCAGGCAGTATCACCGTAACCGGTGACGAGGCTCAGGCGCTGTTGAAAGGCGGAAAAGCGACTGTTTCCAATAGCAATTTGCGTACCAGTGTCCGTAAGTCGGGCGACAAGGCAGTCGTCACTATCCACTCAAGCAAAGCGATTAAAGACCCTGTGTTGATTTTCCAAGTCGGCGCAGGTTCACAATCACGCGAATACACAGCCATCATTGATCCCGCAGGCTATTCCGGTAAAACGGATGGTTCAAGCCGTGCGCGCAGCGGTGGCGAATCTTCATCCAATTCTTCTGCTGACAACAATTCATACCATTCTCAATTTGACCGTCAGGCGGCGCGTGACCGTATCAACCGTGCGATACAAAACGGAAATCAAAATGAAACCGTTCGCAAGGAAGCTGTACGAAAAGATAAAAACAATACAAATAAACCGGTACAGACACAGGCACAGCCGTCAAAACAACAGCAACAATCTTCTGTAGGCGCCAATGGAACCGAGATTCGTTATGGCAAGCAGCATCTGGTTCGTCAGGGTGAGACTCTGACCGAAATTGCCACCAAAATCCGTCCTCAAGGCATGACCGTCGAACAAACGATACAGGCATTGGTCAATGCCAACCCCGGCGTGTTCATCGGTAAAGATGCCGACCGTATGCTTGCGGGCAAGGTGTTGTACATTCCGATGCACGGCGATATGAAATCGACGGCATCCAAACCTGCACAAGTCAAACCTCCGGTTCAGGAAGGCAATAAGCCTCAAGCCCAAGGCTCGTCTGAAAAAGCCGGTACCGCAACGCCTCCTAAAGAGACTCCGGTAGAAAACACCAAAGTAGAAAATAAAAAAGAAGATAAAAAAGCTGAGCCGGTACAAGAAGCCAAGCCCGAAACCAAACCGGCTGTAACGACGGCAGGTACTCAGGAACAAAATAAAGCTGAAACAGGTGCAGCATCTGCCGAGCAAGTAAATGTCCTGCCTGAGCCGAATGCGTCGTCTGCAACAGCAAACACAGAACCACAAGAAATTTCTCAGGCACAAGCTGATGTTGAAGCGCGCATTGCCTCGGCAGTTGCCACAGAAAAACAACAAGAAGAAGCGTCAGCGGAAGACAGCGGATTATGGCGCTGGCTGTTGATCGGCGGTGCGGCAGCGGCAGGTTTGTTGCTGTTGCTGTTCTTGTTGGGCAAGCGGAAGAATTCAGCTGTTGCGCCTGTGGTAGGTGCGATAGATCAGGACGATCAGGATGAGGGCGATCTCGATATCAGTATCGAAGATCATGTATTCCCTGCTGCTACTGCGCCGCAACCGCAACCACAAGTTGTAGCAGAAACTTCCAAATCTGAAGAAGACGGTTTGGAAATTGAAGATGATTTCGATGATGAAGTATTCTTCAATGAGCCGGCTCCTGTTGCCGAACCTGCTCAAGAAAACGTCGATCTAGATTTGAACGAACTGGATAATACTCAAGCCAGCATCGTGTCCAGCGCCGTTACCATTGACGAAGAAACCGAAAAACGCCGTGATATCGATTGGGATACTGTCGAATCTACCGAAAGCGTATATGAGCCGGAACCGGAAAATCCATATCAACACGTTGCGGTTGTAATGGAAGACAGAACTGCTGAAGTAGAAACAGAGCCTCAGCATGAGGAAGAGACCCCATCAGTTTCTTCTTTTGCAGCAACACCTGTTTCATCTGTTTCAGACGACCTGCCGGAAGCTCAAGTGGAAGCACCGGAAGAAGAGCCAATCCCATTCGAAGTGGAGATTGAAGAGCCTAAGTCGGAAACAATTGACGTAGTAGAAACAGAAGAAGCCGAAACCAAATCCGAAGAATCGGAAGAGGGTTGGGATTTCTTTGCGGAAGAGCCGAAAACAGTTAAAGCCATCGAGCCTTTCCCTGAATTAGGTACACAAGAAGAAACGTCGTCTGAAGTTGCTGATATACAAGAAGACGCTTTGTTTAAAGTTGAAGCAGCAGACAGACAGGCAGATAGCTCAGAAGAAGCACTGGATTTCGTTGTTGAAGAAACAGAGCAGCCACAGACTGAAGCCGATACTCAACCGTTTGAGATTAAGCAAGACGAACCTTTAGCATTCCAAGATGGCGAAGATTTCAGTATTGAAAATACTCAAGAAGCCAGCGCAGACGAAACCATCGAATGGGAAAATCTGGGTGTGGAAGATACTGCTGACAGCAGTAATGAGCATTCCGGTTTTGAATCAGGCTTCATCTCCGAGTCCGTCGGTATGACGGCTCCGCTGGAAGCTAAATATGACCTGGCTAAAATGTATGTCGAAATCGGCGATCCCGATGCTGCCCGCGAGACGTTGACTGAATTGCTGGAAGACGCAAGCGGTGAGATCCGTAATAAAGCCCAAGCATTGATGAACGAATTGAATGCCTAATATTGGCAAGTAAATCGAAATTGAACAATGCTAAAATAAAAGATGCCGTGAAAACGGCATCTTTTATTATTTTTAGACGACATATGACTGCATACACCGAATCATTATCCATAAAAACCATACAAAGATGGGCATTAACCCTGTCTTATGACGGCAGCCGATTTTACGGTTGGCAAAAACAAGCTGACGGTTTGTCCACTGTCCAGACGGTATTGGAAAACGCACTCAGCCAAATTGCAGGCGAAACCATCCGGACTATTGTTGCCGGACGAACCGACACAGGCGTACACGCGACTGCACAAGTCGTCCATTTCGATACCACAGTAGTCCGTCCCGAGCAGGCATGGGTGCGGGGCGTTAATGCTTATCTTCCTGAAGGTGTGGCTGTATTGTTCGCACAGCAGGTTGCCCCACATTTTCACGCCCGCTTTGACGCATACGGTAGAAGATATCGTTACCTTTTGGAATCATCTCCCGTCCGTTCCCCGATATTGCAAGGCAGAGTAGGGTGGACGCACCTCAAACTCGATCCTGAAAAAATGCAGCAGGCGGCATTATTATTAGAAGGCGAACATGATTTCTCCAGCTTTCGTGCTGCCGAATGCCAAGCAAAATCACCCGTTAAGACCCTGTATAGTGCAAAAATCAGCGGTACGCCGCAATTCTTAAAATTAGACTTACACGGCAATGCCTTTTTGCATCATATGGTGCGTAATATCATGGGTGCATTGGTTTATGTTGGTAGTGGCAGGCTTAGCGTTTCCGGATTTCAGGAATTAATCGAAGAGCGCAGCCGATTAAAAGCCCCCCCGACTTTTATGCCTGATGGGCTGTATCTGACCAGAGTGGATTATCCGCCAGAGTTCGGTATCATTCGTCCTGAAATGCCGGCATGGCTGTGAGGTCGTCTGAAAACAAAGTGTCCGCTTATAGGGAATCTTTTTTAGTAATGTCCCGTTTGTGGATAAAGCACACACTACATGAGTAAGGTATAGCAATCCGATACAACATAGATATTCTGACCAGTCCTTTGGAAAATTTGGTTTCCTAGCTTTGTATGTGCAAATTGTAAAAGGTCGTCTGAAAACGCTACACAGATTTCAGACGACCTTTTCTTTGGAGGAGCAGCATAGGTAATGCTGATGCTACGTCAGTGAAATCGTAAATCAAAAGAGGAGAATGCATACTTCCATCTTAAAAGAGTGGGTATTTCCAATGTGCATGACTGGCTAAGCCTATAAATTGCACGCTTTAAGAGAGTACATACTGATTCTCTCTTAATTTACTCGTTTACCCGAGTTAGCCAAAAAACAACAGCCAATCTCCAAAAACGACCGTTTAGGAAAAGTGTGTTGTAAAAATGCAAACAGCGGGCAATTCAATATTACATCATGATTTATAAGGAAAATATTGAGAATGCCTTGTTGTAATGCGGGTGCTGTGAGGTCAGGCGGTCAGTAGGGGTAGTGAATAAAGTTTGTTTTTTTAGAGAGGAACAATTATAGTGAGAGTCATGGAATCGCTGATTCCAGCGATAATGTAAAGCCTAAGCGGATTCTATCCGGGTCTGCTTAAGTTATTTCTTCACGATAGAAAAGGAATACAGCAATGAAAAAATCTCTGATTGCTCTGACTTTGGCAGCTTTGCCTGTTGCAGCTATGGCTGACGTGACTCTGTACGGTCAAGTTAAAGCCGGTGTTGACATTTCCCGAGTTAAAGAAAAAACTACAGTTAACGGTGTAACTACCAAGGATACAACCAAAACTGCTACTGAAATTGCTGATTATGGTTCACGCATCGGTTTCAAAGGCCATGAGCACCTGAGCAACAACCTGAATGCGATTTGGCAAGTAGAGCAAAATACTTCTGTTGCCGGTACTGACAAAGGTTGGGGAACTCGCGAGTCCTTCATCGGTTTGGAAGGCGGCTTCGGTAAAATCCGTGCAGGTAAACTCAATACTCCTCTGAAAGACAGCAGCGACAGCATCGATCCTTGGGAATCTGGTGATTCAAATGCTGATGTTTTGCAATTGGGTAAATTGAAACGTGTAGACGATCGTAAAGTGTCTGCACGCTATGACTCTCCAGTATTTGCTGGTTTCAGCGCAAGCGTACAATACCAACCACGTGACAATGCTAATCCTGATGACAAGTATACTCACGATGTGAAAAGCCGTGACTCTTACGGTTTGGGTCTGAACTATGAGAATGCCGGCTTCTTCGGTCGCTATGCTGGTTCTTTTGCTAAACATTCTGCTCTGGACAAAGATTACTTGAATTCGTTCAACAGAAATACTACTTTGGCTGCTGATACTTATAAAGATCACCAAGTACACCGTTTGGTAGCTGGTTACGATGCAAACAATGTATTGGTTTCTGTTGCAGGTCAATACGAAGGTTTCAAAGCTGACAAAGCTAATGCTAAGAAAAACGAACGTACTGAAGTTGCTGTAACTGGTGGCTACCGTATGGGTAACGTAATGCCTCGCGTTTCTTATGCTTACGGCTTCAAAGCTAAAGAAAACGGTGAGAAACAAGCTAACAGCCAATACAACCAAGTAATCGTCGGTGCTGACTACGACTTCTCTAAACGCACTTCTGCCCTGATTTCTGCCGGCTGGTTGAAAGAAGGTAAAGGTGATAACAAATACGAGAAAACTGCTGGTACAGTTGGTCTGCGTCACAAATTCTAATCTGATACGATTAGTCTAAATAAAGAGCCTGCTTTATGCAGGCTCTTTTGTCATTTGAATGATGTGTGTTTAGTTGGATGTGTAGAGGCGGGGAATTCGAATTCGGTCGATGGATGCTTAAATCAGACTTTCCTGTTGTGTTAGTGGAGGCTGAAGATCAGGCATATAGGGTGGGTTAATTTCCAAGTGGTTTTTAGTGGGTTAAATTTAAACCAGTACGGCGTTGCCTCGCCTTAGCTCAAAGAGAACGATTCTCTAAGGTGCTGAAGCACCAAGTGAATCGGTTCCGTACTATTTGTACTGTCTGCGGCTTCGTCGCCTTGTCCTGATTTTTGTTAATCCACTATATAAACAAGGTAACCGCGCAAGATTGCAGTAGATTGTGGTGTGTCGCTCATTCAATTCTGGCTTGAAGTTTGTCGGATAGAAAAGGTCGTCTGAAAAACCGATTCGGATTTTCAGACGACCTTTGTTTGAATCGAAAGCTTGTTTATTCGATGACTTCTTCGGTTGTCGTGCTGCGGTAAGTAGAGCCGTTAAACGTCGGCACGGGCGGGGGCAGCAGGTTGTTGAGGGTTAGGGCGGCAGGGTTCAGGGTAGGGTAGCCGCTGAAGGTTACGGTGTAGCCGCCGTTGGCTGTACTGTGGATTTTGGCATGTGCGCCCAAGGGGAAGGTGCTCTTATTGGTAATGTGTCCGAAGGGGAAGCCTGTCAGGACGGGGACTTTGGCGGTGCGTGAGACGTGGTTGACGACGGCGGAGAAGTCGTAGCTTGAGTCGTACACGTCGCGGATGGTGCCCATGCGGAAGTCTCCGAAGATGATGGCGCGTTGTTTTTGCAGGATGCCTGCAAGATAAAGCGTGTTCAACATGCGTTCGATGCGGTAGGGTTGTTCGCTGACGTCTTCGACGAACAGGATGCCGCCTTGGATGTCGGGCATATAGGGCGAGCCTGCGAGGGAGGCGAGGACGCTGAGGTTGCCGCCCCATAAGGTACCTTCGACGTTGACGTTGGCACGTTGGATGGCGGGAACGTCGATGATGTTGACGTTGTTGGTGGTGCCGCGGATGAACGAATCCATGGTGAAAACGCTAGGTTCGGGTTTGCCGAATTCGCTGTAAACCATAGGGCCGGCGAAGCTTACCATATTGCCTTTGGCGAGCAGGGCGAGTTGGACGGCACAAACGTCGCTGAAGCCGAAGAATAAAGTGCCGCGTTCGCGCATTCTGGCGCCGAGTGAGGCGAAGTCGATTTGGGGCAGTATGCGTGCCGCGCCATAACCGCCGCGCAAGCCCATGAGGACTTTGGGTGTTTCAACGCGGCCGGTGGCGACCTCTTGGAAGTCGGCGGCACGTTGGGCGTCGGAGCCGGCGAAGCGTTGATAGCGTCGGCTGCCTGCTTGTTGGTTGGTTACGGTAAAACCTGCGTTATAGAGGCGGGTCAAGCCTGCGTTGACGCGGTTGGGGTCTTCGGCAAAGCCGGAAGGGGCGACGACGCGGAGGAGGTTGTCGCCGGAACGTGGGGGATGGCTGGTTTTGGGCTGCACGGGTTGGGCTTTCGCTGTGTTGCCGGTTTGAGTAGATGGGGTAACGGTAGTGCCGGTGCCGCAGGCTTGCAGCAGTCCGGCTCCGGCTGCGGCGGAGCAGGCGCGGAGGAAATGGCGGCGGGAGGTTTTCCAGGTCATATGGTTTCCTTTGGTTGGGTTTCAGACGACCTTTTCGGCAGGGGTCGTCTGAAAATCTATTGATATGCGGTATCCGATACGTCCGCAAAGGTCGTCTGAACATTACGCCAGCAGGGTTTTGACTTGTTCCGTCCAGTTGTCCGGCAGGGTCATGCCGTGTTCGCGGGCGGGCGCTGCCCAAATCGGGGCGGGAAAGTTGGCATCGTTTTCAAAGCGGGCGATGACGTGCCAATGCAGATGGGGGACGACGTTGCCCAGGCTGGCAAGGTTGATTTTGGCGGGACGGAATACTTGGCGCATGGCGGCTTCGACTTTATACACCATTTCCATGATTTCGGCACGTTCGGCGGCTGAAAGGTCGGTCATCTCGGCGATGTGGTCGTTCCAGATGACGCGGCAGAATGCGGGGGCTGAGGCTTCGTTGTGAACGGCGATGACGCGCAGGTTTGGGGTTTGCAGCAAAATGTCTTCGTTGTCGGCAGTGCAGATGGGGCAGGTCATGGTTTTTTCTTTCTCAGTCTGAATAGGAATCGGATGATTTCAATCAGGATTTTTAGAACGAGGTAAATGGTAGTCAGAGATATGAATGCGAAAAGCCACGGTTTAGGTATAAACCACCAAAATAAATAGGCGGGCGTGATTAAGTCGTCACATTCTTCGGCACTCTCAATGTGATCACACAAGCCAAAGCGAAAAAAATCATCGACATCATGAAAGGGCGAATAGGCGAACATAAGCGCTATGGGCGTCACACAAATCAATGCAATGATGGCAATCCAAAAGAATG
The DNA here is from genome assembly GCA_963529965.1 of uncultured Neisseria sp. Classification (GTDB taxonomy): domain Bacteria; phylum Pseudomonadota; class Gammaproteobacteria; order Burkholderiales; family Neisseriaceae; genus Neisseria. The sequence continues at coordinate 17,464 of CAUSDA010000018.1, read as the reverse complement.
GTTTGAGATGTTTGAGTGCAGTCATGGATGAAGTGTTATAAAAATTTTGCCGCGCCTCGGTTGGCGAGCTCGTCAGCTTTTTCGTTTTCAGGATGTCCGGCATGGCCTTTTACCCAAGTCCAGTGGACTTCGTGCTGTTGAACCAGGCTGTCGAGTTCTTTCCATAAATCATCGTTTTTAACCGGTTTTTTGGCGGCGGTTTTCCAGCCGTTTTTTTTCCAGCCGTGTATCCAGCTTTCCATACCGTTTTTGACGTATTGCGAGTCGGTGCAGATGATGACTTGGCAGCGGCGTTTTAGGGATTTCAGGCCTTCGATGACGGCGGTCAGCTCCATGCGGTTGTTGGTGGTTTCCGCTTCGCCGCCGAACAGTTCTTTTTCATGTGCGCCGTAACGCATGAACACGCCCCAGCCGCCGGCGCCGGGATTGCCTTTGCATGCGCCGTCGGTGTAGAGATAGACGGGTTTGTCCATAAAATACCTTTGTGTGAAGAGCCATTATCATAACACAAGGCAGGAGGTCGTCTGAAAGCGGGGTTTGGGAATGGTTTTTTAAGTGGATGAATGGATGCCGCGCTGATTGTCGGCAATAGGAAGCAGGTCGTCTGAAACCGTTTCAGACGACCTGCTTGACTATGGGCGCGGTGTTAACTGCCTGCGCCGACGGTGTAAACCTTACCGATGCTGCTGGGGTCTTGCAGGACGGCGGCGACGGCGGCGGCGAGTCCGTTTCGGCTCATGTAGTTTTTAGGGATGCCGTCGGGGTGGTCGGTCAGGATGTGGCGGTTGTCTTCGCTGTTGTCCAATCCGCAGGGGCGGAGGATGGTCCAGTTCAAACTGCTTTGTTTGAGGTAGATTTCGGCTTCGGTTTTGGCGCGGACGGCTTCGCCGAGGGCTTGTTTGAAGGGTTCGCTCATCATGTCCCATTGTTCGCCGCAGCCCATGCTGGTAATCAGGATGAAACGGGCTTGCGGGTTGGCGGCTTGGGCGGCGGCGATGATGTTGATGTTGCCCAGTGCGTCGCTGCGTATGCCTTGCTCGTTTTTGCCACCGACGAAGCTGATGACGCTGTCGGGGCGGTATTGTGCGAACACTTTGTCGAGCGCGTCGGCATCGAGCGCGTCGGCGACGGTCGTCTGAATGCAGTGTTCGCTAAAAAACGAATCTTCAGACGACCTTCTTAATACGGCAACGGTGTCGGCGGGATGGGTGAGTGTGCGGATGAACGCGCGGCCGGACGGGCCGTTGGCGCCGAAGATGAGTTGCATGGGGACTCCTTTGCGTGTCGGATGGTAAGGGGTTCAATAATCTGCTTACTTTGTTGAGTGGTTGGGGTAGGCTGGTTGATTTTCAGACGACCTTGTTGTGTTTGAAGCCGTGTGGTCGTGGGCATAGCCCACGCTACTTCTTTTTGGTTCTCTTTTGCGGCAGAGCTTAGGTCGTCTGAAAACGGGCAAAGCGGGTTTTATAACAACTGCCGTAACGTGGGTTTTGCTCTCTCCCTAGCCCTCTCCCGCGGGGAGAGGGGATGGGTTGACGGGTAAACTTCAAGTGGTAGAGAAGCACAAAATGGTTGAATCTCAGTATCCTCAATCCCCTCTCCCCGTGGGAGAGGGTTAGGGAGAGGGCGGTAAGCGCAAGCTTACTTTGGGGTAAACGCCAATCTTGCAGGCAGCCTGTCGAATTTCATCGGCTATTTACGATGTCGAAAGATGACTTTGTTTGCGCAGGAATGCGGCAATTTCTATCGGTTTTCGGACAGAGGTCGTCTGAAACCTGTTTAAGCCGCCTCAAACAGTTTTCTCATGGCTTCGATTTGGTGTTGTTTGAGTTCGCCTGCTTCGTCGCGGCCGACGAAGATTTTGAACATGGCACCGCCGTTGCGGTTGATGAAGTTGAGCGAACAGGTGGCTTTGCCCATAAACGGACGCTCTAAAAGGTAGATGGCGGCGCAGTTTTCGTAATAGATATGACCGTGTACGCCGCCGTCGGTTTCGGGGTGGTCGAAATTGTAGAAGCCGCGGCCGACTTTGCCGCTAGGTAATTTGCCGGTTACTTCGACGATGGCGTCGGGGGTGTGGGCGATGAAGGTGACGGCTTCGTCCCAAGCGGCGACGGCTTGGAGGATTTCGACGATGCGGCTGCCTTCGGTTTGGCGGATGCAGTTTTCGGGCAGGCAGCGGATGACGTCTTCAAAGCTGCATTGGTTTTGCGCGGCGAGCATTTCGAGCACTTGGCCGGGATTTTTTTCCAATGATTGGCGCAACATGATTTGTTGTTCGGATGAAAGTTTTTGCATGGTTTGATCCTTGTCTTGGGTCGGAAGGGTGAGCATGAGTTTGCGGATGAGGGTGGGCGACCAGTAGCGGCCGCTGGTGTTCAGGCGGATGAGGCCGTCTGAACCTTGTTCTTCAAAGAGCTGCATTGCCTGCCATTGGGCAATCAGTTTCTGCGCGGCGGCGTTGCCGTCAAACAGCGAGGGATTCAGACGGCCTGTTTCCATGTCGTGCTGCACTTGTCCGAGCAGGGTTTTGTTCGGGCTGTGGCCGCTCATGAAGGCGATGTTTTTTTCGCCTGTCGGCGTGGCGAGGTAGCTATCCAAATCGCCCTGCACCTGATAGCTGAAGCCGCCGAGGTTGCCACCTGCGCCGGAGCCGAACGCCCAGCAAGGGATATTGGATTTGACCAGCGTGTTGTAGCGGTTGCGTTCGCCGCGGCCGGGATAGGCGAAATGGCTGTTGCTGACTTGGTTCCAGCCTTTTTGCGCCAGCATTTCGACGGCGTAGGCGTATTGGTCTGCCTGAACGTCGAAACCGGGCGGGGCGGGAAATGCGCCTTTCTCCACCATGCGGTTGATGGGCAGCATGGGATAGAGGTTGAAGGCGTAGGTGTCGAGTCCGGACAAAGGCAGGGCGGTGGCGCGTTCGAGGTCGTTTTGCCAAACGGCGTCGGTTTGGTTGGGCAGGCCGAACATCAAATCGACAACGATGACGGCATTGATTTCACACAGTTTTTCCAGATAGGCAAAGGCTTCGTCGCCGCCGTGTTTGCGGCCGAGGCGGCGGCGGATGGCGGTGTCGAAGGTTTGCACGCCGATGGAAATGCGGTTGGCGCCCGCTTCGATGCAGGCTTGGGCTTTTTCGATGTCGAAATGGCTCATGCGGCCTTCGATGGTAAACTCGCAATCGTCGGCAATCGGCAGGTATTGGTAACAGGCGCGGATGAGTCTGGCGAGGTCTGGGGTTTGCAGCGCGGTGGGCGTGCCGCCGCCGAAATAGACGGCGCGGATTTTGCCGTTGCCTTGGCGGATTTCGGCTTCCGCCGCCATTTCTTCGATGATTTTGTCGGTGTAAACGCTGCTGTAACTCTCTTTCCACGCGTTGCGGTAGAAGCCGCAGAAAACGCAGTGGTTGGCGCAGAAGGGGATGTGCAGATAGGCAAGCGCGTCGGAATCGGCGGCATGGGGGAGCTTCTGCCGCCAAATATTTTGCCATTGCGGACGGGGAATCGGTATGCCGCCCCATATCGGCATCAACGCCTGCCGTTCGGGAAAGGCTTTAGGCGCGGATTGGCGCGGTGTCCAAACAATCTGCTTTTCCATAGTTGATTAAAAATGATTATTAATCATATTAGGAAATTAAATCACTGTCATCAGGCAGTGTCAAGGATGATGGAGCGGGAAAATGGAACATAAACAGTGTCGGCAGGTGAATAAATATAGTGGATTAACTTTAAACCAGTACGGCGTTGCCTCGCCTTAGCTCAAAGAGAACGATTCTCTAAGGTGCTGAAGCACCAAGTGAATCGGTTCCGTACTATCTGTACTGTCTGCGGCTTCGTCGCCTTGTCCTGATTTAGTTAATCCACTATATTGGTGGAATGGCTTGAGGTCGTCTGAAAAATCAAAGACTTGTTTTGCTTTTGGCCTTAGTGATGAGGCATTCAACTCATGGCTTGTTTTCAGACGACCTCTTGGGTTCATGTTAAAACTTAAGCTGCACGCGGGCGGCGAAATTGCGGCCGGTTTCGGTGTACAAATCCATCACGCTTGAGCTGCTCATACCGGCGACGTCTGCGTGTTGCCAGTATTTTTTGTTGCCGATGTTGTAAATGTTCGCGCCGATTTCGACGTTTTTAGACGGCTTGTACCACGCGCCGACATCCCATACGCCGTAGCCCGGCGCTTGGAAAACGCTGTCGCTGCTGACGCGGCTGTGTTTTTTCGACCAGCGCAGTTTGGTATCGACGCCCCATTTTTCTTGTGCGTAGTCTAATCCCAAAACGCCGTTTAGCGGGTAGGCGGAATCCAGCGGCGTGCCGTCTTGCTGCTTACCGCGCATCCAAGCGATGCTGCCGGAAACCTGCCAGCCCGGCAGGAATTTGTAGGCGGCGGAGGCTTCCGCGCCGTAGGTTTTGACCCTATCCAGATTTTGATATTGGTACTGGATAATCGGGCGGCCGCCTATGGAGGCAGTGCCGACTTCGGTGCGGTCGATGAAGTTTCGATAACGGTTGTAGAACGCGGTAACTTGCGCGCGGGCGCGTTCGTTTTTGAACTTCATGCCCAATTCGAAGCTGTTGGAGCGTTCGGATTTGAGGTTGGCATTCGGGATGACGGCATAGCCGTAGGTCGTGTTGGCAAACGCCATGGTCGCGCTGTCAAACGGCGGCGTGCGGAAGCCTTGTGAATAAGTGGCAAAACCGGTGAACTGCTCGCCCATCGGAACACTCAGGCGCAGGCTGGGCGTGAGAGCGGAATCGTTGAAACGGGTTGCCGTGCCGTCGGGGTTGGCGTTGAGATAGGCTTGGTCGGTTTCGGTGTTCAGTTTGTCTTTCTCGTAACGCAGGGCAGGGGTCAGGACGATGCCGTTGCCGAAGGTTAGGCTGTCTTGTGCGTACAGGCTGAGGGTTTTGCGTTTGCTGTCGGGAAAGGTTTTGTTCGGATAGGTACTGCCCGCATAGGTTTTGCTGACGGCGCCGGTCAGGTTGTCCACCGTCAGGCTGTCGCGCGGACGGGCGGTTTCGGTGTGTTTGTATTCGGCACCGGCAACGACGGTTTGTTTGACCGAGCCGTCAAATTCCCACACGCCTCGTCCGGTCAAGCCGCGTATGACTTGTTCGAAGCCGTAATCGGAATAGCGGGTCGAGTTGCCCAGTTGGCGCGCGCCCATGCGGGTAATGCTGACATCGACGGCATCGTCTTCCGTACGCAGTTTTTGCTGATAGGCGGTCAGGTTGGCTGCTTTCAGACGACCTTCGCCGAAGTAGCGGTAGCCCGCTTCAATGCGTTGACGGCGGATGCGGTCGCGGGCGTTGCTTTCCGAAGTCGTTACTGTTACCGACCCGCGCGCTTGCGCCCCTAAGCCGTTTGCCAACACAGTGTCGTTGGCGTGGTAATACTGTTCGTACAAAGTCTCAAAACGGTGGCGTTCGTTGCCGATATTGCCTTTCGCCAATATATTGTAGGCATTGTTTTTCTGCGGGTTGGTGGCGGTGCGCGAAGTCGAGTAGCTTTTGTCGCCGCCCATATTTTCCGTTTCGTGCCCTTGGCGGCGCGTCAGCATCAGCAGGCCTTCGGAGTTTTCATGGAAACCGGCGGCAGTCGCCGTTACGCCGTGACTGCGGTCGCGGCTGCGGTAGCCGTGTTTCAAACCGAAATGACCGCGTTTATCCGCATCGACGAAATCGCTCGGCGAGAGCGTGACCATGTTCACCACGCCGCCGAGCGCATCGCTGCCGTAGAGCGCGGAATAAGAGCCTTTGACAATATCGACCTGCTTGAGCGTGTCGCTTTCGACCATGTCGCGTCCCGAAATCGCGCCGTTGGAGCCGCCGCCCGCGTAGGATTCGGGAATGCGTACGCCGTCCACCATCATCAGGATGCGGTTGCCGTCTATGCCGCGGATATTGATGCCCGCATGACCGCGGCGGTTGTTATCAGACGGCACGCTGACGCCGGGTTCGTACAAAACCATGTCGTCCAAATTCTGCGCCGGCGCTTGGTTTAAGGTCTTGCGCCCGATAACCGACACATTCGGCGCGGCTTTGTCCAGCGTTTGCGCGTTGCGGTCGGCAGTAACCAAAACGGGAGCCAGCTCCGCCTGCTGAACGGGCTGTACGTCCGCCGCATACAAATAATTTTGGGAAAACAATGCGCTCAAAGCACAAACGACCGCCTTTTGTTTCATGAATCGCCTCTGTAAATTAAATAATAATCGTTTCTATTCATATTGTAATTTTTAGGAATAAGCAAGTTTTATGGCGAATATCGGAAATGGGGATAAGGCGGACGGGTGGTGTGGTAAGAGGGGATGGAAATGAAAAAATATCCGGTTTCCATCATGTCAAAGAAGGCGGAAAAACGTTTCTCAATATAGTGGATTAAAATTGCAATGATACGGCGTTGTCAACGCCCTTATGTACTATCCGTACACGGCGGGCGTTGCCGCCTTGTCTCATTTTTATTTTAATCCACTATAACGCTGAATTTTCGATAAGAATAAATGAGATAAATCATTCCTGTGGATTTCTGTTTGCACAAACAGGGCAGTAGGACGAATGCCTTGTCCATGTGATGCCGCCAAAGAATAAAAAAGGTCGTCTGAAACCCAAAATCGGATTTCAGACGACCTTTAACTTTATCCTCAGACGGATAGCTTACATTTGCTGTTTCGCCGCGTTGATGGCGTTTTGGTCGGGATTGATCAAAATCTCGACGCGGCGGTTTTGGGCGCGGCCTTCGGCTGTGGCGTTAGATGCAATCGGGTGGCGTGAGCCGTAGCCGGCGGTGGTCAGGCGCGAGCCGTTTACGCCGCGGGATTGCAGGTAGTCGGCAACGGCAAGTGCGCGGTTGCGGGACAGCGGTTCGTTGATGGCATCATTGCCGGTGTTGTCGGTATGACCGTTAATCGTCAAGGTCGTGTCGGGGTATTGCACCAGTGTTTCGGAGGCGGTCGCCAAAGCGTTTCGCGCCTGATCGCTCAATGCCGCGCTGCCTGTGGCGAAGGTGACGTTTTCAGGCATCACCAACTTGATTTGGTTGCCTTGGCGTTCCACTTCGATGTTGGTGTTTTTCAGGTTTTCGCGCAGTTTTTTCTCTTGGTAGTCCATGTAGCCGCCTACGCCCGCGCCAATCGCGCCGCATGCCAACGCGGAGTTGCGCGCGCCTTTGCCGCCGTGGGTCAATGCGCCGACGATGCCGCACACTGCCGCGCCGCCCAAGCCGTACATGGCGGTTTTGCTGGTGTTGCGTTGTCCGCTTACAGGGTCGGTTACGCAGCCGGTCAGTGCCAAAGGGATTGCCAACGCGGCAACGGTCAGGGATTTCAAGAGTTTCATTAAGATGTCCTTTCGACAACGACGCAGGGGTCGTCTGAAAATCAGTTGGAAGAAGGGATGGTTCCCGCCATGACTCATATCACCATTAATCCAATCGTTGTCCGTTCATTGCCCGCGCGTTTCAGGGATAACGCGACGCGGCAGCCTTGATTAAGGTGTTTTTCATTCAAAACAAACGATTAGAAGATTTGGAGGGATTGTCATCAAGCAGGAGTATCTATTTGATTGGGCAAAAGAAAAGCGATTTGGTTCACTGAGCGCCGATAATTGGCATGGCGGTATGCGGATTTGCCGCGATAGTGCTTTTTAACGCTGTTTCGCACGATGCCGCCGATACCATCCTGCCAGCGCAAATTTCAAGCGCACTTTCACGTCATAGCCCACAGACCCCGCGCCCAAGATGAACAAGACGGCGGATACCGGCAGCGCGAAATGGTGTCCGATTTTGTGGTAGCCCCAGGCACCCACGACACCGCCCAGCAGAAATGCCCACATCAAGCCGTTCAACAGCCACATCTTCGGTTTGTTGACATGCACATGAGGCAGGCGCGGATGATGTTTTTTTGAATAATACAGCGCACGCGAAAGCTCGATGCCCAAGTCGGTCGCCGTGCCGGTCATATGCGTCGAACGGATGGCGCCGCCGGACAAAAGCGTCATCACCGTATTGTGCATTCCCATGATGAAACACATTAAAAACAAAGCCAACGACGGGAAAACCAAATTCCCGTCCCCGATGTTCCACTTCGATGTCGTCAGACCGAACAAGCCGAATATCAGCAGATAAACCGCTTCCAGCCACATGGAAAAACCAAAGCTGCCGCGAAACCGCTTCTGCTGCGTCCACAAAACCACCCAGCCCGAATGCGCCGCGCCGACAATAAAGCACAACACGCTGATCAAAGCCACCGCCGCCGTTACCCATTCGCGCAGATAAACAGCGTCTGCCAGCATCGACATCGAGCCGGTAACGTGTGACGTATAACGTGAAAACGCAAAGAAACCGCCCGCATTGATTGCACCTGCCAACATCGCCATGATATAGCCCAGCCTGCGGAAGCGCGCATCGGAAATATGGTGTTCGTGCAGATACGGCCTGTCCGCCTGCCAAAACGGCGGCGCGTGCAGGCGTTCGTGCCGACGCTTGTGGCGGTTGGTCGGCTGCTGTTGCCCGCTTGGTGTTTCTTCGTGATGATTTGCCGTCATATCAATCCCTTTTCAATTTTCAGACGACCTCGATTCGATTGGATATGGTGCGATATTGTATCGCTAAGGGCTTCTTCAATGAATATGGCGAAATCACTATAGTGGATTAACTTTAAACCGGTACGGCGTTGCCTCGCCTTGCCGTACCGGTTTAAAGTTAATCCACTATAAAAAGAGCAGGGCGAGATACGAGGTCGACTGAAAATGGCTTTTCACTTTTCAGACGACCTCTTGTCAGGTGGTACGGTTTGTTTTGGCCGGGCTTTGCCGTTTTGTCGGTTGAACACGGACGGTACGACAGGCTTCACAATTTGCCGCAAAAGGCGTACATTATCCCTATCCCTTGATATAAAAAGGAAAAATCATGTCTCCCATTCGAGCTTCCCTGATACTGTGCATCGTGGCAACCCTGGCCGCTTGTGCCACTACGCCCGAACAAAAAGCCGCCCGCGAACGCGCGCAAAAACGTTATGAACAGAACCTTCAAGTCAGTCTGGCTGCCGAATGCGATCCGGAGACTGCCAAACTGATGCGCAAACAGTTCGAGCAGGCGGAGCAAGTCGGCACACCCAGTGCGGAACAAAAAGCCTTCCGCCTGAAATACATCGACAAAGTGTCCGACCCGATGTTCCAGGCCTGCTATAAGATGGCATGGCAAAATTATATTTCCCAACAACAGCTGCGCGAAGCACGCTATTACCGCTATTACGACGAGTGGGGATTCCCGTTTTACCGGCCGTATTACTGGTGGTAAGAAACGGCTTGATGTCTGTGCAGCCTTGAGCCGATAGAGTGGGGCAATTGTAGAGAGCCGGCGCTAAGGCGGGCTGTTTGTGGTGTTGCAGTGTCCGTTACCGAAACATGGAGAAAGACAGCCGACGATGTAAAAAAGGTCGTCTGAAAACCCGTTTTCAAGTTTTCAGACGACCTTTCGCTTTATACAACGTCTTTATTTCTTCGCTTTGCCTTTGCCCTTAGCAGGTTTGGCAGGTGCTTTGTTCAATTGGGCCGTAGCGGTTTGGTCCAATACGCAGGACTTGGTGATGATGTTGTCCACAACTTGGTTTTGACCGTTGACGACAGTTTGTTGACGGATAGTCAGCATATTGCCGTCCACTTTGTCGATGTTGGCATAGTTGGCGCGGTTGGCAATCCATGCCACGCCTTCACCCCAGAAGCCATTGACATCATTGCCGGTGCCGACGATGCGGGAAAGACCCGGAGTCAGCTGGCCTTGGTATTTCACTTGGGCAATCACAGGCTCATCACCTTGGAAACCGTACATGACATTCAAAGGATCAGTACCGTTTGGTCCGCATTTGTAAGCCACTTCCTTGGTGCGTTCAATATTATTGACTTCCATGGTTTTAGGCGTTTCAGGTGCGGGAGCGGATTGTTGCGCAGTAGGAGTCGGAGCAGTTTCCGGTTTAGATTTAGAGCCGGAGCTGCCGCATGCAGACAGCGCGGTAGCGATAAGGACGGCGGGAACGATTAATTTCAGATTGGATTTCATCAAGTTACTCCGGATTTAGTCTATCGGGGTCAGCATAAACTGACAGAAAACCCTACCTTAACAGAGAAAAGAAGGCTTGTCTTGTCCATATATGAAAACACGATACTCATTATCAATAAAGTGCTATTTGTTCTTTTGAAAACAGTGGATTTGATTTACGCAAAGCTAATTGAAATTAAGTAAAGATATATCACGAATCAACAAAATGTCGATTTTGAAGGGAGGGAGAGTAATGTTTAGTGCTGCAAGATAGGGAATGATGTAAGGAAAATGATGGAGGACGAACTTTGAATCTGGGGAGGGCAATGAAAGTCGAAGACAGTGAAAAGGGCAGGGGAAAATGAATGGGTTTGGCGTGAAAGAAATTCTCGCCTTGTTTTCAGTGTTCTGGAAAATGGTGCTTTTAAAATTTGAGTGGATGGGATAAGGCTGTACGTTTGGTGTAGAGCCAATCCTTTTGTTTCAAAGATTTCCTATTTGAGAGGAGTTGATTTAACGAAATTCAATAAGGTGATGCTGTATGGTCAAACGGAAATTTGGGATAGCAAGCGATAGTCTGCAAACCTCGCCTTTATTGAGTTTGGTTTTTATTGTGGAGATGCATTGGATGCAATACTTGGGATATATCGGATAGGGGGAATATAGTGGATTAACTTTAAACCAGTACGGCGTTGCCTCGCCTTAGCTCAAAGAGAACGATTCTCTAAGGTGCTGAAGCACCAAGTGAATCGGTTCCGTACTATCTGTACTGTCTGCGGCTTCGTCGCCTTGTCCTGATTTAAATTTAATCCACTATAGTAAGCGGTTTTTCTTTTTATCCGATGCGTTTTGGACAGAAAAGAGAAACCGCTTAGATTTTTAATTCTAAGCGGTTTCTTGTTTTGGTGCCGACAGCGAGATTTGAACTCGCACAGCCTACGGCCACTACCCCCTCAAGATAGCGTGTCTACCAATTTCACCATGTCGGCATTTTGAAAACTTTTATTTCTGCTGCTGAGGAGCGGGTGCAGCAGGTGCGGATTGGTTTTCAGCGGGAGCGGCAGGTTTAGGAGCCTGCTGGGTTTGTTTCACATTGCTGAAGTCCAAACCGTGTTTGTTTGTATGGGTATGGATATAAACCATTGCCATGCAGGTTGCGAAGAAGAAAGTCGCTGCGATGGCGGTTGCGCGGCTCAGGAAGTTCGCGTTGCCTGCGGAACCGAATACGCCCTGCGCGCTGCCGCTGCCTGACCCGAAGGTCGCGCCTGCGTCCGCGCCTTTGCCGTGTTGCAGCAATACTAACACAACCACCGACAAAGCGGAAATAATATTAATAATCCAGATAAGGGTTTTAAAGGCTTCCATATGTTTTCTACGAGGCTTGCGCTGCGTTGATGATGGCGGTAAATGAGTCATACGATAATGACGCGCCGCCAACCAATGCGCCGTCTACATGAGGTACTGCGAAGATGTCGGCTGCATTGTCTGCTTTCACACTTCCGCCGTAAAGAACGCGGATTTTAACATCGCTTCCGCACAAAGACAAGATTTCTTTGTAGATGAATGCGTGCATGTCGGCAATTTGTTCTACGGTGGCGACTTTGCCGGTGCCGATTGCCCATACCGGCTCGTAGGCGACGGCGATGTTTTTGGTGTTCAGTCCATGCAATACGGAGAGTTGGTGGGCGATGACTTCGTGTTCTTTGCCGGCTTCGCGCTCTTCGAGGCTTTCGCCGACGCACAATAGGGGAATGAGGCCTACGTTGAGGACGTTTTCCATTTTGCGGCGTTGGATTTCGTTTTTCTCGCCGAAATAGAGGCTTCGTTCGGAGTGTCCTATGAGGACGATGTCTGTGCCGATATCGGCGAGCATTTCTGCGGAAACTTCGCCTGTGTAGGCGCCGTTGTTGGGGAAGCGGCTGACGTCTTGGGCGCAGGTGAGGATGCGGTTGTTGAGGACAATCTGCATGGCGTTGTGCAGTTGCAACAGGTAAACGGTCGGTGCGGCGAGGCCGATGAGGACGCGTTCGGCGGTGGGCATGATGCGGAAGCGGTGCATGAGTGCGTTGTTGTTTTGGAGTCGGCCGTTCATTTTCCAGTTGCCGATGACCCATTTTTGATCCCACATTCCGATTTGGTGATACATCTTTTTTGCTCCGTGTTGTGTTTCTTTGGCTGTACGCTGCGTGTAGCGCGATGTAACGTGAAGTTTAGTGGATATGCGACGGGTTAGCAACTTGAAACGGGATGCCCGGGGTCGTCTGAAATGCTGTTTCAGACGACCTGTTTTATAATAACTGCTTGATATACACATATATAGGACATGGCTATGCACGCGCTTCATTTTTCGGCTTCGGACAAGGCCGCGCTTTATCGGGAGGTGTTGCCGCAGATTGAGTCTGTGGTGGCGGACGAGACGGATTGGGTGGCGAATTTGGCGAACACGGCGGCGGTTTTGAAGGAGGCGTTCGGCTGGTTTTGGGTGGGTTTTTATTTGGTCGATACGCGTACGGACGAATTGGTTTTGGCGCCGTTTCAGGGGCCTTTGGCGTGTACGCGGATTCCGTTCGGGCGCGGGGTGTGCGGTCAGGCTTGGGCGAAGGGCGAGACGATGGTCGTCGAGGATGTTAACGCGCATCCCGACCATATTGCCTGCTCGTCTTTGTCGCGTTCGGAAATTGTGGTTCCGCTGTTTTTAGACGACCGCTGTATCGGCGTGTTGGATGTGGACAGCGAACATCTGGCGCAGTTTGATGAAACAGATGCTTTGTATTTGGGCGAACTGGCGAAGATTTTGGCGAAACGGTTTAAGGCTTCGCGTCAGGCGGCTTGAGACTGAAAAAACGGGCGGGCGGCGCGCGCTGAAGTTGGCGCGGCGGGAGTGTGGTTTTATAATGTCTGCCATTGCTAAAACAATTATTTAACGGAGCACAAAATGGATTTTGAAAAAGCGCGGTTCAATATGGTCGAACAGCAAATCCGTCCGTGGGATGTATTGGATTTTGACGTTTTGGACGCTTTGGAGGAGATTCCGCGCGAGCGTTTCGTGAGCGAGTCTTTGCAGGGTTTGGCGTATGCCGACATGGAGCTGCCGCTTGCCAACGGACATAAGATGCTCGAGCCGAAAATCGTAGCGCGGTTGGCGCAGGGTTTGAAACTGACGCAAACCGATACGGTTTTGGAAATCGGCACGGGTTCGGGCTATGCGACCGCGCTTTTGGCGAAACTGGCGGGTAAAGTGGTTTCAGACGACCTCGATGCCGAGCAGCAAAACCGCGCCAAAGCAGTGTTGGACGGCTTGGCTTTGGACAATATCGATTATGTGCAAAACAACGGGCTGACCGAGCCTTCCGCGGGCGCACCGTTTGATGCGGTTTACGTCGGCGGCGCGGTGGACCGCGTGCCTGACGTATTGAAAGAACAGTTGAAAGACGGCGGCCGCATGGCAGTCATCGTCGGCCGCCGGCCGGTACAGCGCGCGCTGCTGATTACGCGCAAGGGCAACGAATTTGAAGAAAAAGTCCTGTTCGACACGCTGGTCGCGCATTTGGACGACAAAGAAAACCGTCCTTTCGGCGATTTCGATTTTTAATCTTTTCTGAACTCAAAGGTCGTCTGAAAACCAGCCGGACATGGCTAAACGTTTTCAGACGACCTTTCATCGTTTCCATCATTTCACACACACAACATCATGACGATTCCACAACTCACCCCGCTGCAACTGCAACAATGGCAGCAAGAAGGTCGCGCGTTCCATCTGCTGGACGTGCGCACCGACGAGGAAACAGCCGTCTGCGCCCTGCCTGACGCCATCCATATCCCGATGAACTTGATTCCGCTGCGCCAAAACGAGCTGCCCGACGACGATTTGCCGATTGTCGTTTACTGCCACCACGGCATCCGCAGCCTGCATACGGCGATGTATCTGGCGGACGCGGGTTTTGAAAATCTGTTTAACCTGCAAGGCGGGATTGATGCTTGGGCTTTGCAGGTGGATGGGACGATGGCGAGATATTGAGATTTCGGATAGGAAAGGGCGGTAGGGCATGGCTGCCGCTTTTTTTGCGTGCGGATGATCCGAATATCAAAAATCCTGAAATCCGTTTGTCGGTTTCAGGATTTTTGTTTGGGTACTGTTTTTCAGACGACCTTGTATGCAGGGTCGTCTGAAAACCTTTATCTTGGGGTATTGGGTTTAATCCATCAACGTTGAAACCAATCGCCAAGGGTTTAATGATTCAGGCGTTTTGGGCTTCGCGCTGCCAAAGGGTTTTTTGGGCGAAAACCAGTTTGTTGTCCGTAAATTTCACGTTTTCCAGACGCAACGACCAAACATCGCTTTTCATCGCGCGGGCAAGCGGATGGGCTTTGTAATAGAGGGCGAGCGCTGCTTTTTTCTCTGTTTCGTCGGTCAGCAGTTGCGCGTTGGCTGTCAGCTGTATGCCGTTAATTTTAGCGATATTTTCCGGCTGGCCTGCGATGGTTCCGGCGATGTTCGGATTTTTCAGCATCAGGCTGCCGTGTTTGGAACGTGCCGAAGTCAGGACAATCAGCCTTGCTTGCGCTTCATCGGGCACATAAAAGCAGCAGGCGCTCCAAATTTCGCCGTCTGCGGCTGCCGCAATGCTGATCACATGGTTGGCGTGTAGGAATTTGATGATGTTGTCGGGGATGGGCTGCATGATGGATTTCAATTGAAAATGGTTCGGAAAGCTTGGATTAAAAACTTTCCGAACCGTTGTCCGTTTAGCGTTTCATTTCGCTTTCAATGGCGCGGATATTGGCCTGACGGTCGTTGACGGCTTGGGTCAGGCGGCTGATTTTTGCCTGATCGCCTTTTTTCTTGGCGACATTCAGTTGCGCCTGCGCCCTGACCAAAGCCACTTGTTCGTTGCGGACTTCGTTTTCCAAGATTTGCTTGCGGGTCAGTTGCGGCTTGGGTTTGGATGCCGGCAGGATGGGTGCGGGCAGGATTTTGGCTTTGCGGTTCAACTCGGCGGCGCGGGCTTTGGCTGCTTTCAGGTCGCCGACGGAAGTCGCTTCGCCAAGCTTGCCGTTGCGCAATTTGATGTCCAAACGGGGGTTGGCGGCTTCTGCCGTGTTGGTTACGCTGCCGCCCGTCGTGCGCGGCAAGACTTTGATGTCGCCCGGCTCGGGAGCGGCTTCCCCGAGGGCTTCTTTCAGGTCGACCCGCTCGGGTACGGCCCTGCCGGCTTCTTCAGGGCTGACGTTTGCAGTGCCGTCCGTATGGGATTCGGTGCAATCATTGCCGATTTTTTTCTCGGTAAATACTGCGTTGCCGTCCACTTTGCAGATATAGCCGGCTTGTGCGGAGAGGGCGGCGCTTCCCAGCCCGAAAGCCAAAATCAGTCGGTAAAAAATCGGTTTCATCTTTATTTCGGTATATGGCAAAGGTTTTGATTATACTATGCAGCCAGTTATAACGAATCAACTTATTTCAAACAAGGTAAAATTTTCCGATGCCGCCTATCATTGTGAAACGCTGCACGGGGATATCGTGGGCGCAAACCTAAACAGGCTGCGGCGATTATTGCGTTAAATATAGTGGATTAACTTTAAACCAGTACGGCGTTGCCTCGCCTTAGCTCAAAGAGAACGATTCTCTAAGGTGCTGAAGCACCAAGTGAATCGGTTCCGTACTATCTGTACTGTCTGCGGCTTCGTCGCCTTGTCCTGATTTTTGTTAATCCACTATATGTTGGCGGGCGGCTGGCAGGATAGGTGTTCCGTTTCGGCTGCTCCTTAGTTTAAATAATGTCCATTTTTCTATTTTCAAACAACGATGACAAATTCTTTCCTGATTGCCGGCGTTGACGAGGCAGGGCGGGGGCCTTTGGTCGGCAGCGTGTTTGCCGCCGCCGTTATCCTGCCGCCGTCTTACCATTTGCCCGGTTTGACCGACTCTAAAAAACTCAGCGAGAAAAAGCGCGATACGTTGGCGGTCTTGATTAAAGAACAGGCGCTGGCATGGTGTGTCGCGCAAGCCGATCCGCAAGAAATTTTCGAGCTGAATATCCTTCATGCCACAATGTTGGCAATGAGCCGCGCCGTACACGGGTTGGCGATCAAGCCCGATAAGGTGTTTATCGATGGCAACAGAGTGCCGAAGGCCCTTGGCGTGGATGCCGAAGCGGTGGTCAAAGGCGACAGCAAAATCATGGAAATTTCGGCGGCTTCCGTTTTGGCGAAGACCGCGCGCGATGCCGAGATGTATGCGTTGGCGGAACGTTATCCGCAATACGGTTTCGACAAACACAAAGGCTACGGCACGGCGCAACACCTCGAAGCCTTGCAGCGATACGGCGTATTGCCCGAACACCGCCGCGATTTCGCGCCCGTGAAGGCGTTGCTGGCGCAGGGAAAGCTCTTTGAGTAAACGTTTGCCTGATTTCTTTTTTCAGACAACCTCTGTCCGTATTCTTAAAATTTGTTTTTACCCGAACTTCTAAACTTACCGCGCGGAACACAACAAGGACACAAAGCCGTCCTTGCCTCAAACAAGGTCGTCTGAAATTTCAGACGACCTTTTCATATACCCGCAACACGCTATTCGTCAATATTCCGCCGAATGCCAAAACGGCTGCCCCACGGTCGGCGTACTTGCTTGCGCTTTGGTGCGCGCCTCGACCGGTTCGGCTTCAAATGCCAGCCGTCCGGATTCGACGGCGAGTGCAAAGGCGCGCGCCATGTTGACGGGGTCGCCGCTGCGGGAAACGGCGGTGTTCAGCAATACGCCGTTAAAACCCCATTCCATCACTTGCGCCGCCTGCGAGGGCAGGCCCAAGCCCGCATCGATAATCAGCGGCGTGTCGGGCAGGCGTTCGCGCAGGACGTTCAGTGCATAGGCGTGAACCGCGCCCAAACCCGTGCCGATCGGCGCCGCCCACGGCATCAACGCCTGACAGCCTGCGTCAAGCAGGCGGCGGCCGGCAATCAGGTCTTCGGTGCAATAAGGCAGCACTTTGAAGCCGTCTTTAATCAGGATTTCCGCCGCTTCGACGAGCTGGAAGACGTCGGGCTGCAACGTGTCGTCATCGCCGATAAGTTCGAGTTTGATCCAATCGGTTTCAAATACTTCCCGCGCCATCTGCGCCGTCGTTACCGCTTCCTGCACGCTTTGGCAACCTGCGGTGTTCGGCAGTACGGGTACGCCGATTTCTTCCAAAAGCGACCAAAACCCCTGACCGTGTGCCTCGCCGCCGCTTCCCGCACGGCGCAGCGAGACGGTAATCATCGCGGGACGGGCGGTTTGGACGGATTGTTTGAGGATTTCAGGGGTCGGGTAGGCCGCAGTACCGAGCAGCAGCCGTGAAGGGAAAGTTTCTCCGTATAGGGTGAGCATGATGGGTTCCTTTGTATAGTGGATTAACTTTAAACCAGTACGGCGTTGCCTCGCCTTAGCTCAAAG
>CAUSDA010000017.1:0-35847 GCA_963529965.1 uncultured Neisseria sp. | reverse complement strand
GTTTCGGTTGTCGGAGGAAGGGCTTTTTTGCAAAGGTCTCAGGTCGTCTGAAATTAAGTTTTCAGACGACCTTTTTAGTGTGTCAAACCGCTGTTAGGAAACAACTTCGCCTTGGGTGCGTTGTTTGTCGATGCTGCGGTTGATGTGCCATTGTTGGGCGATGGTCAGGAGGTTGTTGACTACCCAGTACAATACCAGACCGGCAGGGAAGAAGAAGAACATGGCTGAGAAAATCAGCGGCATGACTTTCATCATTTTTGCCTGCATCGGGTCGGTCGGCGGCGGGTTGAGGAATGTTTGGGCAAACATGGTTACCGCCATAATTACGGGCAGAATGTAGTAAGGGTCGGAACGGCTAAGGTCGGTAATCCAGCCCAGCCAAGGTGCCTGACGCAATTCTACGGAGGCAAACAACGCCCAGTACAAGCCGATGAAGACGGGGATTTGCAACAGCATGGGCAGGCAGCCGCCCAGCGGGTTGATTTTTTCGTCTTTGTAAAGCTGCATCATGGCTTGCTGTTGCGCCATACGGTCGTCGCCGTATTTTTCTTTGATGGCTTGCAGTTTGGGCGCGGCGGCGCGCATTTTTGCCATCGAGCGGTAAGAGGCGTTGGTCAGCGGGTAGAGTACGGCTTTGACGATAATGGTCAAAACGATGATTGCCCAGCCCCAGTTGCCGATAATGTTGTGCAGTTGGTTCAGGAGCCAGAAGAGGGGGGAGGCGAACCAGTGTACTTTGCCGTAGTCTTTTGCCAGTTGCAGGTTGTCGGCGATATTGGCGATGACGGATGTGGTCTGCGGGCCGGCGTAGAGGTTGATGGAGGCTTCGGATTTCGCGCCGTTTTGGATGGCGGCAAGGGGAACGCTGACGCTGGTGCTGTACAGGTTGTCGTTGCGGCGTTTGATGTCGATACGGCAGTCGCCTGCGGCGCAAACGCTTTGTCCGCCTTTGGGTTGGAGAATCCAGGTGGACATGAAGTGGTGTTCAATCATGCCGAGCCAGCCGGTTTGGGTTTTGCGGGCGTATTCGGCTTCGTTTTTGCCTGATTTGGCATCGTCGTCCAAGTCGGAGAAGTTGACTTTTTGGAATTTGCCTTCGGGGGTGTACACGACGGGACCGACGAAAGAGCGGGTAAAGTAGCCTTGACCTTCAGGTTCGCTGCGGTCGCGTACGATGCGGTAGTCCGCGCTCAGGTTGGCAGGCTTGCCGCTGGTGTTGGTGATGTCGAAACGGACGTTGACGAGGTAGCTGTCTTTGGTAAAGGTATAGACTTTGTCGATTTTCAGTCCGTTTGTTTCAGGCGCGCTCAGGCGGACTTCGACTTTGTCGCCGTTGAGGCTGTATTGTTTTTGCGGAGCGGTAAAGTTGACGCCTTTCAGGATGTTGTTGCCTTGTGCGTCCAAAAGCTCGGACTGGGCAACGTAGGTGTATTCTTTGCTGTCGTTAAACAGGGTGAAGGGTTTGTTTTCGTCGCCATTTGCTTTGTATTTGAGCAGGGTCATTTGACGCAGGTCGCCGCTTTTTTCGTCGATGACGGCTTTGACCGTGTCGGTCGTTACGGTAATCGGCGTTGCGGGGGCGAGTGCGGCTTCAGCGGCAGCGGTTGCGGCGGTTTGCTGCTGTTGCTGCGCGGCTTGTTGTGTCGGGTTGGGTTTGGGGCTGGGGAAGAAATGTTCCCAGCCGGCAAAGATTGCCAGCGAAATGGCAAAAAATGCCACAAGTCTTTTAAAATCCATAAGAGATTCCTGGAATTGACGGGTATGTAATGGAGATGAAAACTGCTTCAGACGGCATTATATAGAAACCGACGGGAAATTAAAGGAAATCAAGTTATCCGAATGATTCGGATTACGGGACGGGGTCGTGTCCGTGTCCGCCGAAGGGGTGGCAGCGGGCGATGCGTTTGAGGGCGAGCCAGCCGCCTTTGAATGCGCCGTATTTTTTGACTGCCTCGACAGCGTATTGCGAACAGGTCGGGGTATAGCGGCAGCGCGGCGGTATCAGCGGGCTGACGGCGTATTGGTAAAAACGGATCAGCGCGAGGATGAATTTGGACAACAGGGTATTCATCAGCGTTTGCGCATGAGTTGCGCCAATTGGTTTCGGGCTTCGGCGGCATTTTGCCGGTTGAATGCCAGGCGGACGCGTACGACGAAATCATGCGGCGGCAGGCTGTTTTTGTTCAGTCTGAACCAATCGCGGATGACGCGCTTCATGTAGTTGCGTTCATGCGCACGTTTCGCTGTTTTTTTGCTGACGACCAAGCCGAGCCGCGGATGGTTCAATCCGTTGTCGGCAGATTGGGAAACTTGCAGCAAATCGCGGCTGCGCCGGTTTTTGAACGCAAAAACGGATGAAAAATCATCCGTTTTTAATAAGCGGTACTGCTTTCCGAAGCGGTAGTCCAAAATTACACTGCCAAGCGTTTGCGGCCTTTGGCGCGACGGGCTGCCAATACTGCGCGGCCACCGCGGGTTTTGGAGCGGACCAGGAAGCCGTGGGTACGTTTGCGTTTGGTAACGGAA
This sequence comes from uncultured Neisseria sp., assembly GCA_963529965.1. Taxonomy (GTDB): domain Bacteria; phylum Pseudomonadota; class Gammaproteobacteria; order Burkholderiales; family Neisseriaceae; genus Neisseria. The sequence continues at coordinate 33,321 of CAUSDA010000017.1, read as the reverse complement.
GGTTGATAAGTGCGTTTCATGATGTTTCCTAAAAAATCGGTAGATAAATAAACCGTGAATTACACTCTAATTTTCATCTTTTGTCAATCTCGGTTGAGTAAATGGATATGGCGCGCGGGGTGATTCGGTTTGCGGGTTTGCGCGGCGCTTTGTGGATAAAATTTCCGGCGGGTTGTGGATAAAGTTTGGCGGAGTGGGTATAATCGGCACTTCCTGTCCCTTTGTCGGGCGATAGGTCGTCTGAAAATGTTGGTGCGGATTTATCGTGATGATTTTCCGAAAATAATTTCATTGTATTTTCAGACGGCGTCCGGTTTGGCGGATAGGGTTTGTGCGGTATTTGCGACACTTTTCCCGTCGGGCTGAAACCGCATTTCCAAGGGCTGCAATTTCCGACGGTTTCTCTCCGTTTCTTTCCAACGATTTCCACGACTCGAGCTTATTCATGACGCTAGCAGAATTTTGGCCGCAGTGCCTCCGCCGACTTCACGATATTTTGCCTGCCGGGCAGTTCGCGCAATGGATTGCGCCCTTGACCGTGGGCGAGGAAAACGGCGTGTGGGTGGTTTACGGTAAAAACCAGTTTGCCTGCAATATGCTCAAAAGCCAGTTTGCCGCCAAAATCGAAGTGGTGCGTGCGGAATTGGCTCCGCAACAGGCGGCTTTTGCGTTTAAGGCGGGCGCGGGGCAGCATTATGAAATGGCGGAAAATGCGGGGGCGGTTGCGCCTGAACATGCTGCGTTGACGGAAGAAATGCCGAAAGCGGACGCGCAAGAATCTTTTTCGGACGGGACGTCGTCTGAAAACTCAGACAGACCCTCCGTTGCGAAAACGGCGGCGGATATTTTGGCGCAGCGCATGAAAAACCTGCCGCACGAAAGCAAACAGCCTGCCGCCGCGCCCGCAGAATCCAAAGCTGTTGCCAAAGCCAAAACGGAAGCGCAACGCGATGCGGAAGAAGCGCGTTACGAGCAGACCAATCTGTCGCGCGACTACACATTCGATACCTTGGTAGAAGGTAAGGGCAACCGCCTTGCCGCCGCCGCCGCCCAAGCCATTGCAGAGAACCCGGGGCAGGGCTACAACCCGTTTTTCCTGTACGGCAGCACGGGTTTGGGTAAAACCCACTTGGTGCAGGCCATCGGCAACGAACTGCTGAAAAACCGTCCTGACGCCAAAGTGCGCTATATGCATTCAGACGACTATATCCGCAGCTTTATGAAGGCGGTGCGCAACAATACTTATGATGTGTTCAAGCAGCAATACAAACAATACGACCTGCTGATTATCGACGACATCCAGTTCATCAAAGGCAAAGACCGCACGATGGAAGAATTCTTCTATCTGTACAACCATTTCCATAATGAAAAAAAACAGCTTATCCTCACTTGCGACGTGTTGCCTGCCAAAATCGAAGGGATGGACGACCGCCTCAAATCGCGTTTTTCATGGGGTTTGACTTTGGAACTCGAGCCGCCCGAGCTGGAAATGCGCGTGGCGATTTTGCAGAAAAAGGCAGAAGCGGCAGGTATCAGCATTGAAGACGAAGCCGCATTGTTTGTCGCCAACCTGATTCGTTCCAACGTGCGCGAACTGGAAGGCGCTTTCAACCGCGTCAGCGCCAGCAGCCGCTTCATGAACCGCCCCGTTATCGACATGGATTTGGCGCGCACGGCTTTGCAGGACATCATTGCCGAAAAACACAAAATCATTACTGCCGACACCATTATCGACGCGACTGCCAAATATTACCGCATTAAAATCAGCGACATACTTGGCAAAAAACGCACGCGCAACATTGCCCGTCCGCGTCAAGTCGCCATGAGCCTGACCAAAGAGCTGACCACCCTCAGCCTGCCGTCCATAGGCGACGCGTTCGGCGGACGCGACCACACGACCGTCATGCACGGCGTGAAAGCCGTAGCAAAACTGCGCGAAGAAGATCCCGAGTTGGCGCAAGATTACGAAAAACTCCTGATTCTGATTCAAAACTGAGCCAGAACCGGCTTTCAGACGACCCCTCTCTTAAAAGGTCGTCTGAAAACACAAATACACTTTGATTTTAACGGCGGCGAATCAACCATCGCGTCCGCCGAACCCGATTCAAAAACACCCGAAATAACCAATTCAAAAGGAATTGACCATGCTGATTTTACAAGCCGACCGCGACAGTCTGCTCAAGCCGCTGCAAGCCGTTACCGGTATCGTCGAACGCCGCCATACCCTGCCCATCCTCTCCAACGTCCTGCTCGAAAGCAAAGACGGTCAAACCAAACTCTTGGCGACCGACTTGGAAATCCAAATCAACACGGCCGGCCCGGAAAGTCAGGCGGGTGATTTCCGCATTACCACCAATGCCAAAAAATTCCAAGACATCCTGCGCGCCTTGCCCGACAGCGCCATCGTTTCGCTCGACTGGGCGGACAACCGCCTGACCCTGCGTGCAGGCAAATCACGCTTCGCCCTGCAAACCCTACCTGCTGAAGACTTCCCGCTGATGAGCGTCGGCGAAGACATCAGCGCCGCGTTTTCCCTGTCGCAGGAGACTTTCAAAACCATGCTTTCACAAGTCCAATACAGCATGGCAGTACAAGACATCCGCTACTACCTCAACGGCTTGCTGATGCAGGTTGAAGGCAACCAACTGCGCCTCGTCGCCACCGACGGCCACCGCCTTGCCTACGCCGCCAGCCAAATCGAAGCCGAGTTGCCCAAAACCGAAGTCATCCTGCCGCGCAAAACCGTTTTGGAACTCTTCAAACTGCTGAACAACCCGTCCGAACCCATCAGCGTCGAGCTGCTCAACAACCAAGTGCGCTTCCAATGCAACGGCACGACCATCGTCAGCAAAGTCATCGACGGCAAATTCCCCGACTTCAACCGCGTCATCCCGCTGGACAACGACAAAATCTTCCTCGTGTCCCGTACCCAACTTTTGGGCGCGCTTGAACGTGCCGCCATCCTTGCCAACGAAAAATTCCGCGGCGCGCGCCTGTTCCTGCAACCCGGCCTCTTGAGCGTCGTGTGCAGCAACAACGAGCAGGAAGAAGCACGCGAAGAACTCGAAATCGCCTACCAAGGCGGCGAACTCGAAGTCGGCTTCAACATCGGCTATCTGATGGACGTATTGCGCAACATCCATTCCGACGATATGCAGCTCGCCTTCGGCGATGCCAACCGCTCGACCTTGTTTACTGTGCCGAACAATCCGAACTTCAAATACATCGTTATGCCGATGCGCATCTGATGCGGCGGTTGTTTTGAAATGAATAAAAAGGTCGTCTGAATAATTGGAAAGTTTAAGGTTATGAATTTTTTTAGAAAAACTATCTTTTTTCTGGTTGTCTTATCGATCTTGGCTGCCTGCGGTTCGTTCGTCTCGCAATATGTTTTGGGAATGGACCCTTGCGTTTTATGTATTTTGCAGCGCTTGTCGGTTTTAGCGGTCGGATTGGTGGCTTTGGCGGCAGCCTTTTTCCGTCAGGCTTCTAAGATTGGCAGGTTATTCAGCGCCTTGTTGGTCAGTGTGCCTGCTGTTTATGGCGCGGGTGTTGCGGCCTATCAATTGTGGCTGCAAAGCCTGCCGCCGGGCAGTGCGCCGTCCTGCGGTGCGCCGTGGACTTTCCGTTTGAAGGATTGGCCGCTGTTTGACTGGTTTGAACCGATTGTGCGCGGCTTTGGCGATTGTGCCGTACCGGACTATCTGCTGGGTATTGCACTGCCGTACTGGAGCATCGCCTATTTTGGCTTTGTGATTGTATTGGTGTGGTTTGCCTGGTTCAAAACCAAATAGCTGCAAAGGTGAAAAGGTCGTCTGAAAACCGAAAATATGGTTTTCAGACGACCTTTGTTGTATTTGGTAACTATATGTTCCCGTTGTATAATCGCGGGTTTTCAATTCAATATAGTGGATTAACTTTAAATCAGGACAAGGCGACGAAGCCGCAGACAGTACAGATAGTACGGCAAGGCGAGGCAACGCCGTACTGGTTTAAAGTTAATCCACTATAATAAACATACAGGAACCGCCATGACAGAATCCATCACCCGCGACAGTATGCAATACGATGTCGTGATTGTCGGCGCAGGCCCGTCGGGTTTGTCCGCCGCCATCAAACTCAAGCAGCTTGCCGAAAAAAACGGGCGCGAAATCAGCGTTTGCGTGGTGGAGAAGGGTTCTGAGGCGGGTGCGCATTCGCTGGCGGGTGCGGTCATCGATCCGATTGCGTTGAACGAGCTGATTCCCGATTGGAAAGAAAAAGGCGCGCCGCTGACGCGTGCGGTAACGCAGGACAAAGTGTTGTTCCTGACCGAGAAAAAAGCGTTCAATCTGCCCGTTACCCCCAATTTTGACAATCACGGCAACTACATCGTCAGCTTGGGTGAAGTCGTGCGCTGGTTGGCGGAGCAGGCGGAAAATATGGGCGTGGAAATCTATCCGGGCTTCGCCGCCGCCGAAGTGCTGTATCACGAAGACGGTTCGGTTAAAGGCATTGCGACCGGCAATATGGGCATCGGCAAAGACGGCGAGCCGACCGACAGTTTCCAGCCCGGCATGGAGCTTTGGGCGCAGCAAACCCTATTTGCCGAAGGTTGCCGCGGTTCGCTGTCCAAACAAGTCATCGAACGTTTCCAACTCGACCAAAACAGCCAGCCGCAAACTTACGGCTTGGGCATCAAAGAAATTTGGGAAGTGTCGTCTGAAAAACATCAGCCCGGTTTGGTGGTACACAGCGCGGGCTGGCCGCTGGACAGCAAAACCTACGGCGGCGCGTTTGTTTACCATTTCGACGATAACAAAGTCGCCGTCGGTTTCGTGGTCGGTTTGGACTATCAAAACCCTTATCTGTCGCCGTTTGAAGAGTTCCAACGTTTCAAAACCCATCCCGAAATCCGCAAAACCTTCGAAGGCGGCCGCCGCATCGCTTATGGCGCGCGTTCGCTGATTGAAGGCGGTTTGCAAAGCCTGCCGAAGCTCTCGTTCAAAGGCGGCGTTTTAATCGGCGATGCGGCAGGTTTCCTGAATATGCCGCGCATCAAAGGTATTCATACCGCAATGAAATCCGCCATGCTCGCCGCAGAAGCCGTGTTCCCCTTGTTGGAAAACCTTGAAGAAGTGGAGGGTGTCGACAGTGGCAAAGAGGCAGCGGATTATCAGCAACGTTTTGAACAAAGCTGGCTGTATCAAGAGCTTTACGCCGCGCGCAATGTCCGTCCGTCATTCAAATGGGGCGTTTACCTCGGCTCGCTTTATACCGGCATCGACCAGATGATTTTCAGAGGCAAAGCCCCGTGGACCTTGAAACATCACGGCAAAGACAACGAGCAGCTCAAAAAAGCCGCCGCGTGCAAGCCGATTGATTATCCGAAACCTGACGGCGTGTTGACCTTCGACCGTTTAAGCAGCGTCTTCCTCGCCAACCTCGCGCACGAAGAAAATCAGCCCGACCATTTGGTGCTGAAAAATCCGCAAACAATGATAGACGTGAACTACAAAGAATACGCCTCGCCCGAAACCCGCTATTGTCCGGCTGGTGTGTATGAAATCGTCGAAGAAAACGGCAGCCCGCGCCTGCAAATCAACGCCGCCAACTGCGTGCACTGCAAAACGTGCGACATCAAAGACCCGACGCAAAACATCACTTGGATTTGCCCCGAAGGCGCAAGCGGGCCGAATTACGGCGGGATGTAGGTTTCGGCGGTAGCTTTGGTTAAGTTGGGCAAACATTTGCCGCGCCGGATAAAGAAAGGTCGTCTGAAAATCCTGATTTAAGGTTTTCAGACGACCTTTTGGGTTTTTCAGGGAATGGGTATTAACAGAATATCGTTGATTTACCTGATTACGGTACGCATTCATCCGCGCTTGAGATTTATTTTGAATCGGCTGCACTTTTTAGCGGACGGCGTTGCCGCCGACGGCTACGGCCAAATCGTATTCGGCGGGTAAACGCTCATGCCCGCCAGCCCTGTGCAGCCGATGACAGGCAGGCCGAGTATTTCCCCTTCCGCTTCGTCGTCGAGAAAGACGATTTCCGTCCAGCGGGCGGAGGCCAGTGCGGTGGCGGCAACGACTTTGACGTGGCCACCCGCACCGATGATGGCGAGTTTTTTATGTGTTTTCTGCATGGGTGTTTCCAAGATTGGAGGCGGCAGGCCGTCTGAAAACGCCGTTTATTTCGAGCCGCGTATTTTCTTCGTTGCTTTTACGACGCGTTCGTAAAGGGACGGAGACAACGCATCTTGTAGATACACGCTTTTTACGCCGATTTCCTGTGCGGCCTGTTCGGCCGATATTTCGGCGTACGAACCGGCGACGGGTGTGCGTTCGCGGCCGTATTGGGTAACGGCATAGGTTTTTTCGTTGATGCGTTCGTAACGTTTCCCGCCTTCTTGGAGCTCGAAATTATCGTGGTAAACGGTGCTTTCTATGAGGATGCCGTTTTCGTATGTGAGGACGGGACCTTGATATCTGATGTCATCGTTGCTGAAATACAGTTCTGCCCTCGGTGCGGGGAGCGCGCGGTCGAGAAAGAGATGCATGCAGAGTTGCGAACCTCTGTTTTCAACAACCGGAACTTTCATACATATGCGCGGGTTGTTGTAATTTACGGGTCTTCTGCGTCTTTCGATTTGCCGATCCATCTCGTTGAGATAGTAAAGGTTTTTCAGCGTTAGGATATTGCCGCCGTTATAGGTGCTTGTATTGTTGCCGTAATAAACAACGTTTCGGTTGTTATTGTGAATGGCGTTTAGGTTGTAGCCGTAGCTTACCAAGGCAGGGTGGTTTTGCAATGCGCCACGGGTTACATCGTAGGCGGAGGCCGTCTGAAAGGAGCAGGCCAGTATCGTTGCGGCGAATAGTCGGAATGTTTTCATGTTTTTTCGGGTCGGATTGGGGAAGGGGCCGTCTGAAAGTGCGGTTTCGGCGGAGCGGAAACGGGTTTGGACGGCCGGTTTTATGCGTCGTCGTTGCCGGTGAATTTGGCGGCGGCGATGATGATGTCGAGCAGGAGTTTGACGAGGTCTGTCAGTGTCTCCATGCACAAAAGCGCATTTGTCTTAGCCGTAACGCCGTTGGAAATCGCTCATAAAGTCCGCCAACGCCTGTACGCCTTCGAGCGGCATGGCGTTGTAGATGCTGGCGCGCATGCCGCCGACGGTTTTGTAGCCTTTGAGCAGGCACAGGCCTTGCAGTTCGGCTTCGAGGACGAAGCGGCGGTCGAGTTCGGCTGAGGCAGTTTGGAAAACGACGTTCATTTTCGAGCGGGCATCGGAGCGGATTCGGTTGATGTAGAAGCCGCCGCTGCCGTCGATGGCGTCGTAAAGCGTTTGGGCTTTGATGTTGTTGACGGCTTCGATTTTCTTCACGCCGCCTTGCGTCAGCAGCCAGCGGAACACTAAACCGGACATATAAATGGCGTAGGTGGACGGGGTGTTGTACATGCCGTCGCGGTTGAGGTGGGAGCGGTAGTTGAAGACGTCGGGAATGCTGTCGGGGCAGCGGTCGAGCAGGTCTTCGCGGATGATGACGACGGTTGCGCCGGCGGGGCCGATGTTTTTTTGCGCGCCCGCGTAAATCAGCCCGTAGTCGGAAACGTCAAATTCGCGCGAGAGGATTTCGCTGGACATATCGCAAACGAGCGGCGGCAGGTCGTCTGAAAGTTTGGGAACGGTTTGGTATTGCAGGCCGTTGACGGTTTCATTAATGACGAAGTGGACGAAGGCGGAGTTTTTGTCTATGTCCCAAGTTTCGACGGGTGGCAGGGCGGTATAGTCGAATTGTTCGCCGCCGTGTGCCGCGAGTCGGATTTCGGCATCGGTCAGGCGGCTCATTTGTTCGTAGGCGATGCGGCTCCAGTTGCCCGTTACCACTGCGTCGGCGGACGGGAAGCCATGCGCCAGGTTCATCGCAACCATGTTGAATTGCGTGGTCGCGCCGCCTTGCAGGAACAGGATTTTGTAGTTGGAAGGAATGTTCAGTAGCGTGCGCAGGTCTTGTTCGGCATGATGGAGGATGCTGAGGAACATTTCCGAGCGGTGGCTCATCGCCATGACGGGGAAGCCTGTGCCGTTGTAGTCGAGCATTTCTTGTTGTGCGGTACGCAATACGGCTTCGGGCAGAACGGCGGGGCCTGCGGAAAAGTTGTAGATGGGGCGGGCGGACATGGCAATGCCTTTTTGTTTCGATGATAACAGCTTTGGATTTTAGAATGACGGCGTGCTTCGTGCAAGCCGTATGGAAGGGAAATGGGGTCGTCTGAAAAAGAAAGGTTGGAAATAAAATGATGATTATCAATGGGTAAGGTTTAATGGCGATTTTTCAGACGACCGTTTTTGTCAACAATTTTAAGCTTGGTTTTATGCCGTCAGACGTATTCACTCTATGAGGTCGTCTGAAAAAAAAGCCGCGATAAATCAACGCTTTTTTTTTGAGTGGAAAGCGGTTATAATAAGCCAATTTTTCAATTTTGACGAAAAATGGCCACGGGGCCATTTTTTTGTTTATGTACTCCGGGAGATTCATGGATATTCAAACAATTCTCGAAAAAACCCTGCCGGGTTTGGGCTACGAACTGGTCGATTTCGAGCTGACTGCGCAAGGCACGCTGCGCGTGTTTATCGATAAGGAAGGCGGGATTACCGTCGAAGACTGCGCGACCGTCAGCAATCATTTGAGCCGCGTGTTCATGGTGGAAGACATCGATTATAAAAATCTGGAAATTTCCAGCCCCGGCCTTGACCGGCCTCTGAAAAAAGCCGCCGATTTCGTGCGCTTTGCAGGGCAACAGGCAAAAATCAAAACCCGCCTGCCGGTTGACGGACAAAAGAATTTTATCGGCCGTATCGAGGGTTGTGAAAACGATACCGTAACGCTCTCTTTCGACGGCAAAACCGCGCAAATCGGCTTGGATAATATCGATAAAGCCCGCCTGCGCCCCGAATTTAAATTTTAAAACTTGATATTGGAGATTCTAAAAAATGAGTCGCGAAATGTTGCAACTTGCCGAAGCGTTGGCAAGCGAGAAAAACGTTGAAGCGGAAGTGGTGTTCCAAGCATTGGAATTTGCCCTTTCTACCGCAGCCAAGAAAAAAGCCGACCGCGAGCATATGGACGTGCGCGTCGAAATCGACCGCGATACCGGCGAATACCATACTTACCGCCGCTGGCTGATTGTTGCCGACGAGGATTACACCTATCCCGACCTGGAAAAAACCATCGAAGAAATCCAAGAAGAAATTCCGGGTACCGACATTCAAATCGGCGACTACTACGAAGAAACGCTGCCGAACGAAGGCTTTGGCCGCCAAGCCGCGCAAACTGCCAAACAAATTATTCTGCAACGCATCCGCGATGCCGAGCGCGAACAAAATCTGAACGAGTTCTTGGCTGTTAAAGAAGACATCGTTTCCGGTACGGTAAAACGCGTAGAACGCCACGGCATCATCGTTGAAGTCGTTCCGGGCAAGCTAGACGCGCTGATTCCGCGCGAACAAATGATTCCGCGTGAAAACTTCCGCGGCGGCGACCGTATCCGCGCGCTGTTTTTGCGTGTAGACGAAATCGGCAACACCGGCCGCAAACAAGTTATCCTCAGTCGTACTTCGGGCGATTTTCTTGCGAAGCTGTACGAAATGGAAGTGCCTGAAATTGCAGACGGCTTGTTGGAAATCCGCGAAGTGGCGCGCGATCCGGGCCAACGTGCGAAAGTGGCGGTCAAAGCCAACGACCAACGCATCGATCCGCAAGGCACCTGTATCGGCGTGCGCGGCTCCCGTGTGAATGCCGTCAGCAACGAATTGGCAGGCGAGCGCATTGATGTGGTGCTGTGGTCGTCTGAAACTGCCGAGTTCGTGATGAACGCGCTGTCTCCTGCCGAAGTCAGCCGCATCGTGATTGACGAAGACAAACACGCGGTTGATGTGATCGTTGCCGAAGACCAGCTTGCGCTCGCTATCGGCCGCGGCGGTCAAAACGTGCGCTTGGCATCCGATTTGACAGGTTGGCAGTTGAACATCATGACCGTCGAAGAAGCGGACGAACGCACTGCTGCCGAAGACGCAGCCATCCGCGACCTCTTTACCGCGCATCTGAACATCGACGACGAAACCGCCGATATTTTGGTGGAAGAAGGTTTTGCCACGCTGGAAGAAGTCGCTTACGTTCCTGCCGCAGAATTGCTCGCCATCGAAGGCTTTGACGAAGAAATCGTCGAAACCCTGCGTAACCGCGCGCGTGATGCGATTCTGACCATGGCGATTGCGTCCGAAGAGAAGCTGGAAGAAGTTTCAGACGACATGCGCAATCTGGACGGCGTAGATTCCGATATGCTCCGCAAACTGGCGGAAGCCGGCGTAACCACCCGCGACGATTTGGCGGAACTTGCCGTTGACGAACTGATTGAAATAACCGGTGTAGATGAAGAAGCGGCGAAAAAAGTGATTCTTGCCGCCCGCGAACACTGGTTTACCGAAGAGAACTAATGGGGGTACAGATGAGTAACACAACCGTAGAACAATTTGCCGCCGAACTGAAACGCCCCGTCGATGATTTGCTGAAACAACTGAAAGAAGCCGGCGTCAATAAAAACAGCGGCAGCGATTCCCTGACGCTGGACGACAAACAACTGCTGAACGCCTATCTGAAAAAGAAAAACGGCAATGACGGCGGAACCATCAGTATCCGCCGCAAAAAAACCGAAGTCAGCACTGTCAGTGGCGTCAAAGTCGAACGCAAACGCGGCCGTTCCGTAACGATTCCTTCGCCGGAAGAGCTTGCCGCTGAAGCTAAAGCCAAAGCAGTAGCTGAAGCGCAAAAAGCCGAGCAGGTTGAAGCGAAAGACCGAGCCGCAGAACAGGCGAAAGCCGAAGCTGAGGCCGCCGCCCGTGCCGAAGCGCGCGCGAAAGCCGAAGCGGAAGCTGCGAAGTTGAAGGCTGCCAAAGCAGCAAAGGCCGAGCCGAAAGCCAAAGCGGAAGAAGCGAAACCTGTTGAAGCGGCTGAAAAACCTGCCGACGTGAAAGCAGCTGAAAGCAAAGCCGACGACAAACCGGCAGAACCTGCTGCACAAGCAGTTCAGGCTGAAGACAAACCTGCCCAAAGGTCGTCTGAAAAACCTGCCGAAGGCAAAGCCAAGCCTAAACAAGACAAAGGCAATAAAGGCAAAGACGCGAAAAAAGCAGCCAAACCAGCTGCTCCAGCGGCTCCGCAACCTGTGGTCAGCGCGGAAGAACAAGCGCAACGCGACGAAGAAGCACGCCGCGCCGCCGCTTTACGCGCCCATCAAGAAGCCTTGTTGAAAGAAAAACAAGAGCGTCAAGCGCGCCGCGAAGCCATGAAACAACAGGCGGATCAGCAAGCCAAGCCCGCAGCCGAAGCCAAAGCTGCCGAGCAGCGCAAGCCTGCCGAAAAAGCCAAAGCCGCGCCCGCAGAAGGCAAAGCCGCCAATCCTGCCCGTGCGAAAAAAGAAGACCGCCACAACCGCGACGATGACAACCAAGGCCGCAACGCCAAAGGTAAAGGCGGTAAAGGCGGACGCGACCGCAATGCGCGCAACGGCGACGACGAGCGCGTACGCAGCGGTAAAAAAGGCAAGAAACTCAAACTCGAGCCGAACCAACACGCCTTCCAAGCACCGACCGAACCCGTCGTTCACGAAGTCTTGGTTCCCGAAACCATTACCGTTGCCGATTTGGCGCACAAAATGGCAGTCAAAGGCGTGGAAGTGGTCAAAGCCCTGATGAAAATGGGCATGATGGTTACCATCAACCAATCCATCGACCAAGACACCGCCCTGATTGTGGTGGAAGAACTCGGTCATATCGGCAAACCTGCCGCCGCCGACGATCCCGAAGCATTCTTGGATGAAGGCGTGGAAGCTGTGGAAGCCGAAGCATTGCCGCGTCCGCCGGTCGTTACCGTCATGGGTCACGTCGACCACGGTAAAACCTCGCTGCTGGACTACATCCGCCGCGCCAAAGTGGTACAAGGCGAAGCGGGTGGCATTACCCAGCACATCGGTGCATACCACGTTGAAACCCCTCGTGGTGTGATTACCTTCTTGGATACTCCGGGGCACGAAGCGTTTACCGCCATGCGTGCGCGCGGTGCGAAAGCAACCGACATTGTGATTCTCGTGGTTGCCGCCGACGACGGCGTGATGCCGCAAACCATCGAAGCCATTGCCCATGCTAAAGCAGCGGGCGTGCCGATGGTGGTTGCCGTCAACAAAATCGATAAAGAAGCCGCCAACCCAGAGCGTATCCGCCAAGAGCTGACCGCGCACGAAGTCGTGCCGGACGAATGGGGCGGCGATGTACAATTCATCGACGTTTCCGCCAAAAAAGGCATCAATATCGATGCATTGCTCGAAGCCGTATTGCTTGAGGCCGAAGTTTTGGAACTGACTGCCCCTGTCGATGCGCCCGCGAAAGGCATCATCGTCGAAGCCCGTCTGGACAAAGGACGCGGCGCGGTCGCCACCCTCTTGGTGCAAAGCGGTACGCTGAAAAAAGGCGATATGCTGCTTGCCGGTACTGCGTTCGGTAAAATCCGCGCGATGGTTGATGAAAACGGTAAAGCCGTCAACGAAGCCGGCCCGTCCATTCCGGTCGAAATCCTCGGCTTGTCCGACGTGCCGAATGCCGGCGAAGACGCAATGGTGTTGGCAGACGAGAAAAAAGCCCGCGAAATCGCGCTCTTCCGCCAAGGCAAATACCGCGACGTGCGCCTTGCCAAACAGCAGGCGGCGAAGCTGGAAAATATGTTCAACAACATGGGCGAAAACCAAGCCCAATCCCTGTCGGTCATCATCAAAGCAGACGTACAAGGTTCTTACGAGGCTTTGGCGGGCAGCCTGAAAAAACTGTCCACCGACGAAGTGAAGGTGAACGTATTGCACAGCGGCGTAGGCGGTATTACCGAATCGGACGTCAACCTTGCCATCGCTTCAGGCGCGTTCATCATCGGCTTTAACGTGCGTGCAGACGCTTCTTCGCGCAAACTTGCCGAAAATGAAAACGTGGAAATCCGCTACTACAACATCATTTACGATGCCATCGACGACGTCAAAGCAGCCATGAGCGGCATGCTGGCGCCAGAAGAGAAAGAGCAGGTTACCGGTATGGTCGAAATCCGTCAGGTCATCAGCGTATCCAAAGTCGGCAACATCGCAGGCTGTATGGTTACCGACGGCGTGGTCAAACGCGATTCCCATATCCGCCTCATCCGCAACAACGTGGTCATCCACACCGGCGAACTGTCTTCTCTGAAACGCTACAAAGACGACGTCAAAGAAGTCCGCATGGGCTTCGAATGCGGCTTGATGATCAAAGGCTACAACGAAATTATGGAAGGCGACCAACTGGAATGCTTCGATATCGTCGAAGTCGCCCGTTCGCTGTAATTTCCCGTTGTAAATAAAAGGTCGTCTGAAAACCATGAAAAGTGGTTTTCAGACGACCTTTTCGTTTTATAGCGGATTGGATTGGCGCAGTACGGCGTTGCCCAACGCTTAATCTTGGTTTGAATTCAATTTGGCATAAATGATAAACAAATTAATCAATTGAAATATAAATTCCGATTAAATAATGTTTTAAGAAAGAGTTAGAACTTGTTGAGGATAAAGCAGTCTAAGGAAGCCACGCAGTTCGACTGCGTGTAACGATTCAATCAATAAATTACGATCCCCCCAATCTGGTTATTTATCCCATCTCCCCGGATAGGCAACCGTCAGCTCACGGAAAAAATAATATCATGGATACAAAACAAGTCTTTCGCGCAATCGTTTCTGAAGAAGCCGCCGCACACTCCGCATCTTTGGAAAAGTCATCCGAACCCAAGGTTTTTCAAGGAACCAAGGGCAATGATGTCTATTATGCCACCCATACCGCAGACAACATTGTGGAAAAGGCAAATGAAGGACAGGATACCGTTTATAGCAATGTCAGCTACACCTTGCCGAACAATGTCGAAAACTTGGTTTTGACCGGTTCGGATAATATTTATGGCGCGGGCAACAATTCAGACAACGTATTGGTCGGCAACAGCGGCAACAACCGCCTGTACAGCGGGCGCGGCAATGATACGGTTTACGGGGGCGCAGGTCACGACAACATCAACGGGGGAGAAGGCGACGACCAACTGTTCGGCGATGAAGGCAACGATATCCTAGACGGTGCGGCAGGAAACGACGTATTGCAAGGGGGTGAAGGCAACGATACCTATTTGTTCGGCGAAAAAAGCGGCAAAGATACGGTAATCGACCGCCAAGGCAGCAACAGCATCCGCTTTTTAGACGGTCTCAGCGCAGACGATCTGACAGTTACCGCCGTGCGCAATGCAGAGGGCGGACAGGACTGGCGTATCGCGGTGAAACATACCCAATCCGTCCTGACCATTTCCAATCAATACCAAGAAGGCAGCAATATGCCTTCCGTCCAACGGTTTGTTTTCGCAAACGGCACATTAAACCTCAACCAATTCATCAAAGCCACTCAAGCGCAAGTAGAAATACGCGACAATGCAGGCGAACATATTGAAGGCACGGAAGGAAACGACGAGCTGAACGGCACCGTCGGCAACGACGTCATCGACGGTAAAGCAGGCGCGGACATGATGCGCGGCGGCATCGGAGATGATACTTACTATGTGGATAACGCAAAAGATGTTGTCGTTGAGAATAGCGGCGAAGGCAATGATACCGTGATCAGCAGCGTTTCTTATACCGCCTCAACCCACGTTGAAAACGTTACCCTGACCGGCAACGCCAATATCTACGCGGCAGGCAACAACAGCAATAACACCCTGACCGGCAACGACGGACACAACCGACTCAATAGCGGCCGCGGCAACGATACCGTTTACGGCATGGGCGGCAACGACAACATTAACGGCGGCGACGGCAATGACTACTTGGACGGCGGCGATGGCAACGACACCATCAACGGCGACGCAGGCGACGACACTTTAATCGGAGGAGCAGGCAAAGATATGTTGAAAGGCGGAACAGGCAACGACACCTATATTTACGGCAGCGACGATACGATTATCGACAATCAAGGCAACAATACCCTGAAGTTTTCAGACGACCTCCGTGTCAGCGACATCAAAGTAAACGTCATCGACAATGCCGACGGCAGCAAAAACTGGGAAATCACATCCGCCAACGGCTCTGCCACCATTCAAAACCAAGTTGACGCCAAAGGACATATTTCCATCAACCAATTCCAATTCCTCGGCGAAAACTATACAGCCGAAACCCTGCTCAAAGCCGTCAACACTGGAAAAGCCGACCAAGGCATCAAAAATGAAGGCACACCGAACGACGATGTGATTGTCGGCAGCAAGTTTAATGACGAATTAAGTTCCGGCACTGACGGCAGGGACGTGATTTACGGCATGGACGGCGACGACATTATCCGAGACGAAGGCACGACCTACTGGGGCAACGAATGGTCTTCAGACGACAAACTGTACGGCGGCAACGGCAATGACAAACTGTATGCGCGGGTCGGAGCCGATTACCTCGACGGCGGCGCGGGCGACGATTATCTGGAAGGCGGAGACGGGCGCGATACCTATGTCTTCGGCAAAGGATACGGACACGACACCATTTTCGACTTCGGTTTCGATATCGACGAAGAATTCAATCCCACCTCCATCAGCAACGCCGTAAAATTTACCGGCGGTTTGACATTGGATGACTTAAGCATTTCCGTTACCCAAGGCTACGATAAAACCGGCATCGACTATATGCCCGAACCCTACGACTTCATCACTGTGCCTCGTCTGAACGGCAATACATGGACTGTTTCCATCAAAGGCAGCAATGACGTATTGACGATTAAAAACCAAATGGGTTCGCAAGGCGCCATATCCGAGTTCCAATTCGACAACGGCACATACAGCACGGAACAAATCATCGAACATTTCGGTTTGAAAGTATCCCATGTCCGCAAAGACGGCACGATTATTCAATACCTGAATGACGACAGCGATACCTTTGAACAACGACTGTACGAAGGCTCCAACCGCATTATCCACGGTACCGACAACGGCGATACCGTCAGCGTTTCAGGCAACTACGGCGGCAAAACCACCTTTATCGGCGGCAGCGGCGACGATACCGTCAAAGTCGGACACGACAGCACCATTGATGCCGGCGCAGGCAATGACACCATTTCCGGCGGCAGCTATGCCAATACGATTACCTTCGGCAAAGGCAGCGGGCATGACAAATTGTCGCTGAACGCAAGCGGCGAGGACAATACCGTATTGTTCTCAGGCAATCTGACGCTGAAAGACATCGATTTGGAAATCAATAAAGCAGGAAACAACAAAGAGAACTGGGTGGTCAAACTCAAAGGCAGCGACGACACCCTGACCGTCTTGGATGCCGTCCACTCCTCAGATGGCGGCGATACCGTAGACGCGTTCAAGTTTGCCGCTTCAGGCGAAACGTACAGCATGTCGCAATTCCTGACCGCTTTGGGACACGATACCGCCCATCAAGGCGTTTTGTAAGTTTCACAAAGCAATAAGGCAGCATTGCCGATTGATTTGTTTTTTCAGACGACCCCTGAAGGACTAGGGGTCGTCTGAAACTTTATTGTGTGGCGATAGACGATAAAGAGGAAACAGTCCGTCTGATTTTGACTGGATTGCTTAGGGAACAGGGTAAAGTAAGAATATGATTGATGTCCAAAAATAAGGAATAAACCGATGAAGCATATATTATTGATGGCTGCCATGATTTTAAGCAGTTTCGCTAACGCAAACGAAATGAGCAATCCTTGTGTTTATCATCCCGATTTGCCGGGTTGTGCGGGTAATAACCGACCGATGGAACAGGGAGGTAGGGTAATTAATATCCCGAACCGTTGGGGGGCGATTTATTTTAATCCGGTCAATCGTGCGGTGGGCTATTCTGAGAATAATACCGAAGGTTATCGTTCGGCTAATAAGGAAGCATTGGAAAGCTGCATTAAAGCTGGAGGTGGAAAAAATCCTATTGCCCGTGACGGTAAAGGCTGTCGGTTGAAACACGAATACCGTAATATCTGTGCTGCTATTGCAGTTGGTGGTAAGGAAGAAGGTAAAGGAGGGACGGGAACTGCCGGAGACGATGATGTGGAAACTGCCAAACAACTTGCGTTAAAAGGATGTAGTAAACATTCCAATGAATGTGTTATCCGCTATTCAGGCTGTTCGCGTCATCCTGATTACCGTTACTGATTGATTTATTTTTCAGACGACCCCTAAGTGTTCAGAGGTCGTCTGAAAACTTGTTTGACAACGATGGGAACGAAAGCGATGCCGAGTTATACGGCAAGGTTTTGAGAGAAACGAATAGCGGAAAAGATTAAGAGGTATAAAGATGAAGAAGATTTTTTTGATGTTGTTGGCAATGCAGGTTAGCCCCTTTGTTTTAGCCGACGGATTGAATGCGATTAACGATCCTGTGATGAACCCTTGTATTCAAAGACCGGACTTGGCGGGGTGTAGCGGTAATAATCAGTCAGGAGGACAGGCACGTCGGGTTATCAATATTCCTAATCGTTGGGGAGCGATTTATTTTAATCCAGCCAATCGAGCTGTCGGTTATTCTGAAAACAATACTAAAGGTTACCAATCTGCTAACAAAGAGGCTTTGGAAAGTTGTATTAAGGCTGGGGGAGGTAAAAATCCGATTGCCCGTGATGGGAAAGGGTGTAGATTGAAACATGAATACCGTAATACCTGTGCGGCTATTGCAATAGGCGGTAAAGAAGAAGGTAAAGGAGGGTTTGGTATTGTTGGAAATGATGATATGGAAATTGCTAAAGAACTTGCGTTAAAAGGATGTAGTAAACATTCAGATGAATGTGTTATCCGCTATGCAGGCTGTTCCCGCCATCCCGACTATCTCCGTTACTAAATGAATTTTCAGACGACCCTTAAATGTTCAGAGGTCGTCTGAAAACTTGTTTTAAAACGATAGGGTCGAAAGCGGTGCCGAGTTATACGGCAGGGTTTTGAGAGAAATGAATAGTGGAAAAGATTAAGAGGTATAAAGATGAAGAAGATATTTTTGATATGGATGGCATTGAATAGTTTTACCGCCTTGGGCAACCCTTTGGGAGGGAATCCGACTGACGGTTATTGCCAAACTGTCGATGGCAGCGCGTGCGGTTGGGGAGGTGGCAGTTCGTCTTCTCGACGGGTGTATAAAGTGCCGAACCGTTGGGGGGCGATTTATTTTAATCCTGTTAATAAAGCGGTTGGATATTCTGAAAATAATACAAAAAGTGAAGAATCAGCTAATAAAGAAGCTTTAGCAAACTGTATTAAGGCAGGCGGAGGTGAAAATCCTATAACGAGAAGCGATGGCAAAGGCTGTCGTCGGATGAGCCAATATCGCAATGTATGTGCCGCTTTTGCTGTCGGTCCTGATAGAAATAAGGAAAGTCGTAGTGGGTTTGCTGTGATAAATGACGATTATGTTGAAAAGGCAGAGCAAAAAGCATTGGATGAATGCGGACGATATTCTGATAAATGTGCTATTAAATATTCAGGCTGTTCCCGCCACCCTGATTACCGCTATTGATCGATTTGTTTTTTCAGACGACCCCTAAATGTTCAGAGGTCGTCTGAAAAGCCCTTCGCTTTCCGTTCCGACAAAAACCGTTTTAAAACCGACCGCGCTTTGATGTGCGGTTTTTTGTTGTCTGTGTTTTGTCTGTTTCCAGTTTCAGACGACCTTGTTTTCTAAACGGCATTGGGGTCGTCTGAAAAATAGGGAAAACGGGGCGGGCGGCTGTCGCGGGATGGGGAGGAATTTAATTCGTTGGAGGAGGGGCGGGGAGTAGGGTAGGGGTGGATGGGTAAAGAGGGGTATTCTGTGCGTATGGAGGTTAAACGGGGACGGGCTGTTGCTGAAATGAAAGTAGGCAGGCATCAAAAAAGGTCGTCTGAAAATGTTCAGACGACCTTTTGCGGGGTATTCAAGCTATGATTTATTTATCGCGGCTGAATACGATTTTGGTTGCTTGGATGGCTACGCAGACTGCACCGCCGATGAAGATCAAGTCGGCTGCTGTGCGTACCCAGCGCAGGGTGTCGAGGATTTCCATTTGCAGGAATTCTTCGCTACGGGCATACCACAGACCATGAGTGATGGAGGCGTATGCTTGAATCGCGCCGACAGGCAGCAGGCTGATGGCGATCATGCCGACCAAGCCGCCGTTGAGCAGCCAGAAGCCCCAAGTCATGAGTTTGTCGTCGAATTTTGCGTTTGGTTTCAGGTAGCGGGCAACCAGCAATACGAAGCCCAGTGCCAAGAAGCCGTATACACCGAACAAGGCTGCGTGTGCGTGAACTGCGGTAGTGTTCAGGCCTTGGATGTAGAACAGGGAAATCGGCGGGTTAATCAGGAAGCCGAATACGCCGGCACCGATCATGTTCCAGAAGGCAACTGCGACGAAGCACATCAGCGGCCAACGCAGGCGTTTCGCCCATTCGGACAGGTGTTGGTAAGACCAGTGTTCGTAAGCTTCACGACCCAGCAATACCAGCGGTACGACTTCCAATGCGGAGAAGCAGGCACCGATTGCCATAGAGGCGGAGGTAGAACCGGAGAAGTACAGGTGGTGCAGCGTACCCGGGATACCGCCCAACATGAAGATGGCGGCGGCAGCCAGAGTGGATGCGGTAGCGGTACTGCGGCGGACGAAGCCCATGTTGTAGAAGATGAAGGCAAAGGCTGCGGTAGCGAATACTTCGAAGAAGCCTTCTACCCACAGGTGAACCACCCACCAGCGCCAGTATTCCATCACGGCAATCGGGGATTTTTCACCGTAGAACAGACCGGGCGCGTAGAACACGCCGACACCGACCATGGAGGCAACGAAGATTGCCAGCAGGTTTTTGTCCACGCCTTTTTCTTTAAAGGCGGAAACGGTGCAGCGCAGCATCAGGAACAGCCACAACAGCAGGCCGACCATCAGCAGGAGTTGCCAGAAACGGCCCAAGTCGAGGTATTCGTAACCTTGGTGTCCGAACCAGAAGTTGAATTTAGGCGGAATGACGTGGGTCAGGGCGAAGAAGTTACCTGCGTAAGAACCGCCGACTACGATAAACAGGGCGATGTAGAGGAAGTTCACGCCGGCGCGTTGGAACTTGGGATCTTTGCCGCCGTTAACAATCGGAGCCAGGAACAGACCTGCTGTCAGGAAGCCGGTTGCAATCCAGAAGATGGCGGATTGGATGTGCCAAGTACGGGTCAATGCGTAAGGGAACCAGTCGGACATTTCGAAGCCGAGTGCTTCGTCGATGCCGTAGAAACCTTGACCTTCGACGGTGTAGTGCGCGGTCAGGCCGCCCAGCAACACTTGTACCACAAACAGGGCGACTGTCAGGAAGACGTATTTGCCCAATGCTTTTTGGGAAGGAGTCAGCTGTACTTTGGAAATCGGGTCTTCAGTCGGAACTTCTACTTCTTCGTGTTTGGTCAGGAAGGAGTAACCCCACATCAGCAGGCCGATACCCATCAAGAGCAGGACAACGCTGGTGAACGACCACATGTAGTTTTCAGTAGTCGGTACGTTGTTGATCAAAGGCTCGTGCGGCCAGTTGTTGGTGTAGGTGAAAGTTTCGTCAGGACGGTTGGTCGAAGCAGACCATGAAGTCCAGAAGAAGAAGTTGAACAGTTTTTCACGCGCTTCTTTACTTGGCAATGTGTTGTTTTTCATTGCGAAGTGTTCGCGTGTTTTCTGAAGGGCGGGATCGTCGCTATATACGCCGTGGTAGTAAGGCAGGATGCTCTCAATGGCTTTGACACGGGTATCGCTGATGACGACGCTGCCGTCTTCTTTAATACGGCTTTGGTTGCGGTATTCGTCGGCAAGGCGGGTTTTCAGTACGGCTTGTTCTTCAGGAGAAACTTCGTTGAATTTTTTGCCGTAAGTCTCTTGCGCAGTCAAATCCAACCATGCGACAAGCTCGCGGTGCAGCCAGTCGGCTGTCCAGTCCGGAGCTTGGTATGCGCCGTGTCCCAATACGGAACCGACTTCCATACCGCCGGTGGTTTGCCAGGCAGACTGACCTGCCAAAATATCGTCTTTGGTCATCAGCTGAGTGCCTGATGCCGAAACGACTCTTTCAGGGTAAGGCGGGGCTTTTTTATAAACCTCGCTGCCCATGTAGCCAAGAATGGTAAAGCAGACTGCCAGGACGGCAAACAGCAAGTACCATAGCTTCTTGTACTGTCCCATTTCAGAACTCCTTATTTTGGTAAAAAGTGGTTGCTTATAAATTCATACTATATGAATGTTAAAGATTGTAGCACTCTTTTCAGGCAAAAGAAATATTCTCTTAACAACAATCTTTAAAAAACAGATATATAGTCAATAATAATTCTTATTATCAAAAATACGGTGGCATTTTTGTAAAGAATTGGATAAAACATGTGAGCAATAATAGATGATTTGATGTAGTTTTATCTAGTTATTAAGTAGTAAAATGGGTAGTAAAAGTTCATCTTTGATGAATTAATTGATTTAGGTCAAGATATAGCGGTAAAACCACCTACATAATCCTACAAAAGTTCACAAGAGATGCCTTTCAGACGACCCGGAATAAGGCAGTTTGAAAGAGCCGAAAGCGGTATGCCGCGGACGACAAAGGTTGAAAAAATATACCCTGACCTTCTTAAAATAGTTATTAAAGGAAATGACAACTATGAAACGCCAAGCTTTAGCTGCAATCATTGCTTCAGTTTTTGCTTTAGCCGCCTGTGGTGAGCAAGCTGCCCAAAAACCTGCCGAGCAAACCGCTTCCGCTTCCGCTCCTGCAGCTTCCGAGGCTCCTGCTTCCGGTGCTCAAGCTGCTGCCGAAACCCCCGCTGCCGAGCTGCCTGTTATCGACGCGGTAACTACCCACGCTCCTGAAGTTCCGCCTGCCATCGACCGCGACCATCCTGCACGTGTCCGCGTGAAAATGGAAACCGTCGAAAAAACCATGAAAATGGACGATGGCGTGGAATACCACTACTGGACATTTAACGGCGACGTTCCGGGCCGCATGATCCGCGTACGCGAAGGCGATACCGTAGAAGTCGAATTCTCTAACAACCCGTCTTCTACTGTACCGCACAATGTTGACTTCCACGCTGCAACCGGTCCAGGCGGTGGTGCAGAAGCCAGCTTCACTGCTCCGGGCCGTACTTCTACATTCAGCTTCAAAGCCCTGCAACCCGGTCTGTATATCTACCACTGTGCCGTTGCCCCTGTCGGTATGCACATTGCCAACGGTATGTACGGTCTGATTTTGGTTGAACCTAAAGAAGGTCTGCCTAAAGTGGACAAAGAGTTCTACATCGTACAAGGCGACTTCTACACCAAAGGTAAAAAAGGTGCGCAAGGCCTGCAACCGTTCGATATGGACAAAGCCATCGCCGAACAACCTGAATACGTTGTATTTAACGGTCACGTAGGCGCTATCGCCGGCGACAACGCCCTGAAAGCCAAAGCAGGCGAAACCGTCCGTATGTACGTTGGTAACGGTGGTCCGAACCTCGTTTCTTCCTTCCACGTTATCGGTGAAATCTTCGATAAAGTTTACGTAGAAGGCGGCAAACTGATCAACGAAAACGTACAAAGTACCCTGATCCCTGCCGGTGGTGCAGCGATTGTCGAATTTAAAGCCGACATCCCGGGCAGCTACACTGTGGTTGACCACTCTCTCTTCCGTGCGTTCAACAAAGGCGCGTTGGGTCAATTGAAAGTAGAGGGCGCAGAGAACCCTGAAATCATGACCAAAAAACTGGAAGACAAAGCCTATGCAGGTAGCGGTGCCGCTTCAGCCCCTGCCGCTTCAGCTCCGGCTGCCCCTGCATCTTCCGCAGCAGCGCCTGCTTCCGCAGCATCTGCAGGTAAAGGCGGCTACTAATCCAGTCATCTCGGCGTAGAAACAGAAAAAAGCCACTGCTGTTCCGGCTGATGCAAGGACAACAGTGGCTTTCTTCCACAACCAATCGAAAGATTGGTTTTTCAGACGACCCCTTAAGTATCGAAGGTCGTCTGAAAAACCAGTTTCAAGTATAGTGGATTAAATTTAAATCAGGACAAGGCGACGAAGCCGCAGACAGTACAGATAGTACGGCAAGGCGAGGCAACGTCGTACTGGTTTAAAGTTAATCCACTATATGCACGAACCGACAAGCCCAAAGCACAATAATCAGACGGCTTTTAAGGATTTTTATCCGGTTTCGCTATATAATCAGAGCCTAATACTCCGTATTCAGATGAGAAAGCCCGTTATGAAACTCATACCACTCCTCGCCTTCTTTACCCTTGTCGCAAGCGGCAGTGCAGCGGCGGCCGAAATGGCAAAAGTTGAAGGCGGCAGCTACCGCCCGCTCTATCTGAAGAAAGAAACAAACCTCATTAAAGTCAAACCCTTCCAAATCGACAAATATCCCGTTACCAATGCCGAATTTGCAGAGTTTGTCAAAAAACACCCGCAGTGGCAAAAAGGCAAAGTCAGCTCCAAACAAGCCGAGCCTGCCTACCTCAAACACTGGGTTAAAACCGGCAGCAACAGCTATGCGCCCAAACCCAACGAACTGAAACATCCGGTAACCAACGTATCTTGGTTTGCCGCCAATGCCTACTGTACTGCGCAAGGCAAACGCCTGCCGACCATAGACCAATGGGAATTTGCCGGACTTGCCTCTGCCACACAGAAAAACGGTTCTGCCGAACCGGGCTACAACCGTACCATTCTTGACTGGTATGCAGACGGCGGCAGAAACGGCTTGCGCGATGTCGGCAAAAGCAAACCCAACTACTGGGGCATTTACGATATGCACGGCTTGATTTGGGAATGGACGGAAGACTTCAACAGCAGCCTGCTCTCGTCTGGCAATGCCGATACGCAAATGTTTTGCAGCGGCGCATCCGTAGGCTCCAGCGACCCATCGAATTACGCCGCCTTCCTGCGCTACGGCATACGCACCAGCCTGCAATCCAAATACGTCCTGCACAACCTAGGCTTCCGCTGCGCCTCGAAATAACCGGTTTCATCACCAAAGCAGCTTTGGCGGTACTGAAAGGTATCGCCTTTTTTTTGCCGATATAAAAGGTCGTCTGAAAACATTCCGTTTCTCCGAAACTATGTTTTCAGACGACCTTTTTAGATGATTGGGTTCTATCGATCTGAATGGGTTGCGTACGTTCTATAGTGGATTAACTTTAAACCAGTACGGCGTTGCCTCGCCTTAGCTCAAAGAGAACGATTCTCTAAGGTGCTGAAGCACCAAGTGAATCGGTTCCGTACTATCTGTACTGTCTGCGGCTTCGTCGCCTTGTCCTGATTTAAATTTAATCCACTATATAAACCTTGCTTATCATTTTCTTCAGATGATTCAAATCAAATATTAATTACATATAATTAATAATATTGTAATAATACTATACAATATAACTAATTCTAAATAGTTAAATATAATTATTTGGGATTGGTTGGTATTGTTAAAAATTCAAAATTGGAGAATGAAAAGATGAAACTAAACTTATCCGTCAAACCGCTGTGTTTGGTGTTGTCCCTTGTTTTTGCAAATGTTTGTGTTGCGGAAGGTATTGCGACAGGAACGATGCACAAAAACGGTTCTGCCGCATTGGGCAAAGAATCGAAGGCGGGGGAGAATGCGACCGCGTTGGGCGACAAAGCGGCTGCGGCGGGTTATAAGTCTGTTGCTGCCGGCTATGATTCAAATGCTTCGGGTTTGAGCGCGTCGGTATTTGGCAGCGAGGCTAAGGCGGAAGCATTGCGGACGGTTGCCGTCGGTTTCAGGGCGAACGCAAAAGGAACCAACGATATTGCCGTCGGCGGCGCATCGAAGGCTTCCGGTGGGCAGTCGGTGGCGGTCGGTTTGATGTCGCAGGCAACGGGTTTGCGTTCTATCGCGGTCGGTGAAAGCGCGAAGGCTGCCGATATTGATGCGGTTGCGTTTGGACGGGGCAGCGAAGCCAATGCACTCAGTTCCACTGCTGTCGGGGATAGGGCAAAAGCCAACGGTACGCAGGCGGTCGCGCTGGCATCTGCTGCCGAGGCAAACGGTTATCAGGCGGTTGCAGTCGGTACGCGCGCGGTTGCCGAAGAAACCAACAGCGTGGCATTGGGCGTGGAATCTTCGTCCACCGCACTCAACGGTCTTGCCGCAGGCACGCGCGCACGGGTACGGAAATCGGGCGGAACGGCTTTGGGCGCAGGTGCTGCCGCATTTGAGGAAAAATCTGCTGCTTTGGGCTACAAAGCGGAAGCGCGTCAACAAAACTCCGTAGCGCTCGGTACGGACAGCGTTGCCGATACTGCGGCAGGCGTTGCCGGCCATGACTTTGCCACCGGCGCGGCAAGTACGGAAACGGGTAAGGCATGGGTATCGACTTTGGGCGCGGTATCTGTCGGCAGCGAACAAAACAGCCGCCAAATTACTAATGTTGCTGCGGGTAAGGAGGATACGGATGCGGTCAACGTTGCCCAAGTGAAGAGCCTTGCCCGCCAAACCCAAAACAGCCTTGCCGCAGCCGAGAGCAATCACCAGACCCAAATCGCCGCTTTGCGCAACGAAGCCAAAGTCCGTATGGACAAACTTGAAGAGCGCGCCGATTCAGGTTCCGCCGCTGCAATCGCAGTCGGCAGCCTCGGACAGGCATATCAGCCGGGACAAGGTGCGGTTTCCGTCGCAAGCGGTATCTGGCGCGGTAAAAGCGGTTACGCCGTGGGTATTTCCAAAGTATCCGCCAGCGGCAAATGGCTGGTTAAAGGCTCGGCAGTCGGCGCGGCGAAAGGCGGTGCGGGCGGCGGTGCCAGCGTAACCTACCTCTGGTAATCGTTGTTAGGTGTATCGCCGAGAGGTCGTCTGAAAACATTCCGTTTCTCCGAAACTGTGTTTTCAGACGACCTCATTCTTGATAATTCCCTATTTGTCCCAATTCTGTCGATGTTATTAATTTTCGACAGAACAAAATGAATCCCAAATACGCCCCGCTTTTCCAACCCTTCACGCTGAACAACGGCGTAACCGTCAAAAACCGCCTTGCCGTTGCGCCCATGACCCATTTCGGTTCGCACGCCGACGGTTTAATCAGCGACCAAGAGTGCACGTTCCTCGGCAACCGCGCAGGTGATATAGGTCTCTTTATCTCCGCCGCCACTTTGGTTCAAGACGGCGGCAAAGCTTTTCGCGGACAGCCTGAAGCTACGGGCGAACACTGCATCGACAGCCTGAAAGAAACCGCCCAAATCATTCAAAAACAAGGCGCGAAAGCGATTTTGCAAATCCATCACGGCGGCTCCCAAGCGATGGTAGAACTCAACCGCCGTGACAAAATCAGCGCGTCCGCCAGCGAAAAGGATGGGGCGCGTGAAGCGAGTGCCGCAGAAGTGGAAGAACTCATCGCCTCCTTCGCCCAAGCTGCCGATTTGGCGATTCGCGCAGGTTTTGACGGCGTGGAAATCCACGGCGCGAACGGCTATTTGATCCAACAGTTTTACTCCGCACAAAGCAACCGCCGCAGCGACCAATGGGGCGGCAGCTTGGAAAACAGAATGCGCTTTCCGCTCGCCGTCGTCGATGCCGTTGTCGCCGTCCGTGAAAAACACCGGCTCAACGACTTCATCATCGGCTACCGCTTCTCGCCTGAAGAAGCAGGCGAGGACGGGCTGACCATGACCGAAACCGGCACACTGATTGACGCCTTAGTGCAAAAGCCGCTGCAATACCTGCACGTTTCCTTGTGGGAATTCGACAAGAAAATCCGACGCGGCGGCGATACGGCGCAAACCCGTATGCAGTTCATCCACGACCGCATCAACGGCAAGCTGCCCCTTATCGGTGTGGGCAACCTGTTTACCGCCGACGATATTCTGGCGGCGTTTGAAACCGGCTGGGCGGAATTTATCGCATTGGGCAAAACCGTCATGATCAATCCGCACATCGCCACACAAATCCGCGAAGGCCGCGAAGCCGAAATCGAAACGCAACTCGACCCGGCGCGCGCCGACCATTACGGCTTCCCCGACATCCTGTGGGAATTTTCCGCCAGCGGTACGCAATCTTGGCTGCCGCCGGTAAAAGGCGCGGCCTGGAAGCCGGTAGATGCCTGATTGACTGTAACGACAGCTTAAAACGGCAAAGATCAAGTTTGCTGTTTGATGAGGTCGTCTGAAAAGGTTTCGGCATACGCATAGCCTTTTCGCTATGACTGAGAGGTCGTCTGAAAAATCAAATACGAGATTTCAGACGACCTTTTTATTGTTTTGCTTTAAGGAAAGCACGGTTGATGATTCCAGTCGGCTTGTGGTGCGGATGAACATGTTTTATCGGGCGAAGTAGGGGGTAAACAGCATGGTGTTGCCGTTGTTTAGCCTATGGGTCGTCTGAAACGGGAAAAGGCAATGCGTGTGATGAGATGGTTTGGTGGATGTGGTTTTAAAAGTGTTGTTATATGTCATATATTATTTTGATTTAAATCAGGCGGTTGAGAAAAAGGAGAGGTTTTTTTAACTTGCGGTTTGGGTACTTTGTCATATATATGTTTTAATTCATGCTTTGAGTTGTAATGCTGTTATTTATAATCACTTGAAAACTTGCGGTTGTTTGTAATATAACTAAATTATTGTTTTTTATATTTTTTGACTTTGTGGGCAATGATGCAGATTGTCTTTGGCAGGGTTGGCGTAAGGAGTAAAAAATGCATGTTGTCGTTCTTCCATCGTGGTATCCGAAATCCGAAACGGATGTGGACGGGATTTTCTTCCGTTTGCAAGCTCAAGCTTTGCAGCGCAAAGGCTTGAAAGTAGGGGTCATTGCACCTTTGTTCCGCTCGTTGCGGACGGAGTGGAAAAGTGTTTTGACCGGACCTTATGGAATGCGGCATCACCGGCAGGGCGGTTTGAATACTTATGTTTACGACAGCATGTATTTTTTCCCGCATTGCCCCGTCGTCGATATCGACCGTATCCGTTGGGTAAGGGCGGGCATGAAGGCTTTTAAGCGGTATGTGGCAGAAAACGGCAAGCCTGATATCCTCCATGCGCATACGATGAATTTCGGTGGCGTTTTGGCGCATGAAATTTCTAAGAAATACGGTATTCCTTATGTGATTACCGAACACAGCAGCGCGATTGCCCGCAACCTGGTCCGTCCGAACCAATGGCCCAGTATGAAAGAATCCGCCCGACATTGTCAGGCGCGTTTTGCGGTCAGCAAGGATTTTTGTGCATTGCTGCGCGAGAAATACGGTTTGGATTGGGAATATCTGCCGAATATTTTGGGCGATAACTTTGCGCGTCCGTTCGAGCCTTTCGATAAGTCCCATCAGGATTTCACGTTTTGCTCCGTTTCCCACTTGCGCCATCTGAAAGGGCATGACTTATTGCTTCCCGCCTTTGCCAAGGCTTTGGAAAAGTATCCCTTCCTCAAACTCAAAATCGGCGGCAATGGCGCGGAGGCGGAGAATCTGCGCCGCTTGGTTGATGAATTGGACATCGGTCATGCCGTCACCTTTTTGGGCGCGTTGAAGACGGATGAGGTCTTGGACTTGATGCGCCATAGCAATGCTTTTGTACTCGCCAGCCGTGTGGAAACGTTCGGCGTAGTGTTTATCGAGGCGCTGTCACAAGGCTTGCCGGTCATTGCGACAATGTGCGGCGGACCTCAGTCGATAGTCAATGAAGACAACGGTTATCTGATTCCGACTGAAAACATAGAGGCATTGAGCGAGGCACTGATTCGGATGTATGAAGAACGCGAGAAATTTTCGGCGGAAAAATTGCGTGCGGATTGTTTGAACGAGTTTGGCGAAGATGCCGTGATTGGAAGGCTGATTCAAGCGTTTGAAAAAGTGACCGACAAATCGGCGGAAGCGTGAATCAATCACGGTATGTGAGAGCAGAAGGCTTGCGACCAGGCTTAGAGTCTGGTGCAAGCCTTTATTGTTTGCGGATATGGTTCCTTTGTGATTAGAATTACCCGTTTTGATGATAAATTCAAATTTTGGGCAGGCAAAACAAGATTTATGCCGCTTTAAATACGCAAATATTAAGGAAATCCCAATGAAAATCAAACTTTCAGCCTTCGTCTTGTCACTTGCCGTTTGTACGCATGCACATGCGCTGACTACGCGTCCGGTCGAGCATACTTGCCCGATAGGCGGCGAAAAATTCACATCGGTTATGGTAATGTCGGGCTTTTCGATCGATATGAAGACTGATTTGGAGCCGGTAGGCATGGTTATGGCGCCTGCCCCTATTCCAGTTTGTCCGAGCAATAAGTTTGTTATGTTTAAGGACGACTTTACGCAACAAGAATTGGATAAGTATGAAAAAGTCATCCGAAGCGAGGCTTATCTCAAGCAGGTGGCTGAAAAGGCCTCAGCGCAAAGGTTGGCGGGGGTGATGTTGGAGTTGGCAGGCGAAAATCAAAACGCAGAACAAATGATGTCGATATTTTTGCATGCCAGCTGGCTGGGCGGGCATCAGCAAGATCTGGAGAAAGTCCTGCATTACGCTGATTTGACTTTGAAAGATGACAGCCTGCCGGCTGAAAAGCGTGTGAATACCAAGCTTGTGCGCGGAGAAATGTTGCGCAAATTGAGTCGGTTTGATGAGGCGAAAAAGCAGTTTGAAGAATTGACAAATGAGCCGACGGTTAAAGCTTCCGAGTATTTGCAAAAACTGACGGAGCTGGAGTTGGAACTGACAGCGGAAAAAGACACCTATTCGCATCCGGTAAGGCAAACCTTGAGTTTGCGCGGCAAAATAAAAGACGAATAACCGCCGTCGTAAGATTGGGGCGCGTTGCTTTGCGTTGAATGTATAGTGGATTAACTTTAAACCAGTACGGCGTTGCCTCACCTTAGCTCAAAGAGAACGATTCTCTAAGGTGCTGAAGCACCAAGTGAATCGGTTTCGTACTATCTGTACTGTCTGCGGCTTCGTCGCCTTGTCCTGATTTAAAGTTAATCCACTATATTTGACCGCCATATACGGCAAAAAGGTCGTCTGAAACCTGATTTGGGGTTTCAGACGACCTTTTGACAGGTCGCCACGAATCGGTTTTTACTTTATAAATCGATGTGTGAAGACAGTACCTGACCGCTGTTGGCATCGACGCGTACCTCGTATTTTTGGATGCTGTTGACGGTTTCCACTTTATAAACCGACGGGCCTTTTTTATAGCTCAAATCGGCATCCTTCGAGCGGCCGCCTGTTTTGGCTTCGGCTGCGGCAATCGCCTGTTTCAGGGAAATATTGGTGTTCGGCAGCGGTTGGAGCGGTTTTTTGTCGTAGTCTGGGCGGCTTTCGATGATGTGCCCGTTGGCTGCATCGACGAAGACTTCTTGTTTCTGGTCATCGGTAACTATTTCTACTTTATAGTAGCTCTGGCCGTTTTTGTGGCGGAAATCGACTTCGACGGCGCGGCCGGGAATTTTGGCCACTGCGTAATCGACAGCTTGGGCAGCACTGATTTTGCTACTGGAGAAAGCGGCGGCTTTGGTTCCGGGTATGGCACCTGCGGCATATGCACCGACACTGGCAGTACCGATGGTCAGAGCGGTGGCGACGGCGATGATGAGACCTTTTTTGCTGAATTTCATGATGTTTCCTTTTTGTCGGATAAAAATAAAAATGTTTGTGTATTTGAACTCTGCCAACAGTGTCTGTTGGATTGAGCGTATTAAAACAAGCCAAACTTAAGCGAACCTTAAGAAAAAGATTTTTCTATAAATTTTATTCAAATTATTGTTTTTATTTTATATTTATTTCTCCAAATTTCTTAAGTTCTACTTAAGCCCAGCCTGTTTTAATGACAGGCCTCAGCCTGAAACCAAGGGTAAAGCGGGCAGTCTGCATGATGTTCCATTGCCATCCCGACTTTGGTTTTCAGACGACCCTGCCTTACAATATTGTCTTGAAGTAAGGCAGTACAACAAAACGAGTTTCAAGCCAATCCGCTATACCATCCATATCATATAGAGCTAATTAAAATAGAGGCACCCGGTTTTCGTCATACCTTTTCTTGCGAAGGCGGGAAATGGCGGGGCAGAGCGTCTTGATTTGAATTCACTGCATTTATCCGAACAAACAGGAGTATCTTTATGCGTATCCTGCTGGTGGAAGACGACCCGCACATCGGCGACGGTATTGCCGCCGGGCTGAAAAAGCTCGGTATGGCGGTGGACTGGTTTTCAGATGGCGCTCAAGGACAGTCCGCACCACTGGCTGCGCCTTATGATGCGGCGGTGTTGGATTTGGGTCTGCCGAACATCGACGGCATAGAAATATTGCGGCACTGGCGCAAACAAGGTCTGACGCTACCCGTGCTGATTCTGACGGCACGCGATGCGCTGCCCGACCGCCTGACCGGGTTGAACAGCGGCGCGGACGATTACCTGTGCAAACCGTTTGCATTGGAAGAACTGGAAGCACGGCTGAATGCCTTGGTGCGCCGCAGCCACGGACGCAGCGACAGCGGCCTGACCTTCGGCAGCCTGTATTTGGATACCTCCGCCCAAACCGCCACACTTGGCGGCAAGCCGCTGAACCTGACCGCGCGCGAATGGCGGCTGCTGGAAATGCTGGTCGCCAATCCGAAACACATCATCAGCCGCGCCCAAATCGAAGACAAACTATACGGCTGGGATCAAGAAGTTGAAAGCAACGCGGTCGAAGTGCATATCCACAACCTGCGTAAAAAAATCGGTTCATCCGTGATTCAAACCAAGCGCGGATTGGGTTACCAGCTCGGAGAAATGCCTTAAGGTCGTCTGAAAACGCAAAAATTGAAGAAACAGCCCCCTTGCACAAAAAGGTCGTTCCATGTTTAAAAAGCTTCCGCCTGAAACTTCTATCCGCAAACGCCTGATACTCTATATCGGCAGCGGACTGCTCGTGGCATGGTTCGCCGCCAACGCTGTTTCACTGGCAATGGCGTTACACGAACTGAACGAATCCGCCGACAGTCAGATGAGCGACCTTGCCCAATCACTGCCCTACATCGAACCGGAAAAAGCCGTGCTGCTGCCCAAAGTTAAAAAAAGCCTGGGCAAAGGCCATACCGGTTTTGCAGAAGACAAACAAAACGGCATCTCCGTCTGGAATGCAGACGGCAGGCTGTTGCTCTCAGACAAAAGGGGTAAAGAAATTCCATTCCGCAAAATTTCCGGCTTCACCGACATCGGGAAGCCTTGGCAGGAAAAAAGCTTACGCGTCATCTATTACCACGACGGGAAAACCGGACAGACAGTCGCCGTCGCTCAACCCTGGCGCAACCGCCTTGAAATTTTGTGGAACATTGTTTGGGCGCACCTTGCCGCCTCGCTGCTTGTTCTGCCGCTGATGGTGTTGCTACTGCATCTGGCGGTCAAACGCAGCATCTACCCGCTGAAAGAGCTCGCATCAGAATTGTCCGAACGCCGCGCCGACAACCTTGCCCCCGTCAGCCGCGCCGTACCGCAGGAAACTCAAACCCTGGTCGACGCCCTCAACCGCCTGTTCGCCCGCGTTCAGACCAGCATCGAACGCGAACAACGCTTTACCTCCGATGCTGCCCACGAACTGCGCAGCCCGCTTGCCGCATTGAAAGTGCAGGCCGAAGTCCTCGCCCTCAGCGACACTGCCGAACAGCCCTACCACCTGCAACAAATCCAACAAAGCCTCAACCGCGCCGAACACCTAATCAACCAACTGCTCACGCTGGCACGGCTCGATCCCGAACAAGGCCTGAAAAATACCGCCCCCATCAATTGGGAGCGCCTCAGCAGCCAAGTGCTGCAAAACACCAACCTCTCCGCCCGCGAAAAACGCATCCGCCTCAAGCGCGAATTTCTTGCCGAGCCGCCCCTCCTGCAAGGCGACGACGCGCTACTGCAACTCATGTTGCGCAACCTGCTCGACAACGCTGTGCGCTATTCGCCCGAAAACAGCGAGGTTGGATTGTATTTTCACGCTGACCGTATCGAAGTACGTGACCAAGGCACCGGCATCGCCCCCGAACACCTGTCGCGGATTAAAGAACGTTTCTACCGCCCTGCCGGACAAAATGCCCAAGGCAGCGGACTGGGTTTGTCCATCGCCGAACACATCGCCAAACTCCACGGCCTGACGTTGAAACTTGAAAACCGCGACGGAGGAGGTTTGAGCGCATGGCTGGAGAGAGCCTGACAATAAGTACAAAACAGCAGCTTCCTACATTTGGCAAACACTCCCCCCAATCACCCAAAGGTCGAGACCTTTGCAAAATTCCCCAAAATCCCCTAAATTCCCACCAAGATATTTAGGG
>CAUSDA010000016.1:0-36486 GCA_963529965.1 uncultured Neisseria sp. | reverse complement strand
TTTAAATTAGGACAAGGCGACGAAGCCGCAGACAGTACAGATAGTACGGAACCGATTCACTTTGAGCTAAGGCGAGGCAACGCCGTACTGGTTTAAAGTTAATCCACTATGAGTTTCGTGTCAGATGGTTTTATTTACCCGCTGCAAGGACACGCCATATTGTTCCGATACTTTTTCAAAATCGGCTGTGTCTTGTTGCGGGATGATGATAAAGGTGTAGTAGTCGCTTCCCGTGTCTGCACTGTAAAGTACCGCCCCGGCGGCTTCAAATAAGGGATATACGGCCCTTGCCAGCTCATCAGGTAGATCTTCTTCAAGCTGCTGTTCGGTCCAATTCAGGACGACATTAAAACGTTGCGCCATTTCTGCGATGCAGTCAATAAAACCTTCCCCGTCTTTCCAATCAACGGAAAACAGATGTGCGTAGTCTTCGAGGTTATTGTGTAGGATGAAGCCTTCGGTTAAGAGGTTTTTAAATACGGTGGTTTCGTTATTTTCTTCCTGCGTGTTATTTTCCCCGTCTTCATCTTCCTCTATTAAGTCTTGATGGATATTTTCGATAATGATGCCAACGGTTTCCGGCCGGTCGCGGTAAATGACATCCAGCCAATGCCGGAAAAGTGTTTCATGATTTTTTAATGGGCGGAACATTGTGTAAATAAACAAACAGATAAAAAATAAAGGGAACATCAGCCACATCAATAAACGCCACAAAACGGCAATGACGGGCAGAAAAGGCTTTGAGAAAAACAACAAAGTTTTAGAAATAAACAGTAACAGGATTAATGATAAAGCTACTATAGACGACAATATCAAACGGATGGTTTTCATCAGCGGAATAAAGGGCAGCAAGAGCAGTTTCAAAAGTTGATGGCGGGCATGAGCCATAAATTCGGTTTTCTTTCGGCACAAGGACAATCTCAGGTCGTCTGAAATTTTTTCAGACGACCTGTTGTCTTTATGCCGTTAAAGTCTTTTGCGTATCCAAGACGAGAGTTTGGGCGCGCCGAACAGTAGGAAAATCCCGATAAGGAATTGGGCGGTGCTGGCGAATATACCGGCTTGGTTTTGCGGACCGAGATTTACCCAAACGGATGTGTGTGCGTCGGTGAGGGTGGATTGTGTAAAACGATAGATAGAGAACAAGTAAATCAGGCCGGGTATGGCTTGGGAAAGAGTGTATACGCCGATCAAGACAATACCTGTCGTCATCCATGGAGCGGGGTGTTTTGGGGTTTCTTGTGCGGTTTGCAGGTGTTGGGGCAGCAGGCGGTTGGCAATGGTGGCAGGGAAACACCATACAAGCAGCCATGCGGCCAAATAAAAGCCGTAGATGGATAGCGGCAACAGGAGTTGTGCGCTGTTATATTCGCTTCCAGACTGGGCAAATATGGTAACGATGCTGCTGAGCGTTTGTACGATACCGATTAAAACGATTAAACGGACGGCGACGATCAGGATTTGTTTGGGGGACATGAGTTTCTTTCGTGATGTGGTGGGCTGGGGTCGTCTGAAAAAGCATTTCGGGTTTTCAGACGACCTATCATTGATTTATAAGGCTTAGATTTTTTTAACAATTCCCATAACGCTTACTCCACCTGAGGCTTTTGGCAATCGTGGGTTGCGGGTCGTTTTCGTGGCAGGCAGAAACGCAGGCATCATAGCAGCTTTTGTTGGAGAGGTCGTCTGAAATTTTCAGACGACCTTTCAAGCATTGCCCCGTCAGAATTTGCCTGTAAACCCGACGGTAACCGCCCGTCCCGGTGCGGGGATGGGAACGTTGGACATGGGATCGAGATAATAGCGGTTGGTCAGGTTACTGACGCTGAAGTTCATGCTCAGGTTTTTGCCGAAGTTGTAGCGTCCGTAAACGTCCAAAACCAAGGCGGAACGCCAGTGGTAGGGGCGGCCTGATGCCTGCATAATCCGCGCCAAGCCCTGACGCGCCAGTTTGTCCTGCTGGTCGGTATCGACGGTGCTGTGGTAGATGCCGCGCATACCCAGTTCCAGCCTGTTGTTGAAGCGGCGGGTGCCAACATCGAGGTTGAGCGAGTATTTCGGCTGCATGGTTTGATAGAAACGGGTGGCGCCGAAGCCGCCGTCGATACATTCGGGGATACGGTTGTTATAGACATCGTAGTTGAAGGCGGTCGATTTGTCGCAGGTGCGCTGCTTTAAGCGGTAGTTCGCGCCGAACGAGGCAAACCATTTGCCGCTGTCGATACGGCTTTGCAGCTCGATGCCGCTGGTCTGTTTCTTGTCGTATTGGGTCAGGTTTTTGTTTTCGGTAATGTCGATGGCGTTTTTGATGATGTTGTTGTAGTAGGTCAGGCGGATGTTGCCGTGTTTCAGCCGTTGCCAGTAGGGGGAGAAATTGAAGGAATAGCCTGCTTCCCAGTTGGTGCTGCGTTCGGGCTTCAGGTTGAATTCGGTATTGTAGGCTTCCAGCAGGTTGACGTTGGTGGTGGTCGCTTCGTAAATGCTGGGGAAGCGGGTCGCCTGCGCGAAGCGGGCGAACAGGCGGCTGTTGTCGGTCAAATCGTAGCTGACGGCGATGACAGGCGACCATGCGCTGGCTTTCAGGTGTTTGGGCATGGGCCATACTTCGTCTTCGTTGGCGGGTTTTTTATAGAGGCGGTGACCGCCGGTACTGCCCATCGTAGTCGCCCGCTCTTTTTTTTGCAGATAGGGTGTTTTAACATCATCTATTGCCGCATTGGTTAAATATTTGAAATAGCTGCCTTGCAATCCCTGAGGATTGTTTACTTTTTCGTTAAATTGCCCTTGTGCGAAAACCGGCCCTTGATATTTGCCGTCGATATAGGGCGTATAGACTTCTTTCTGCCGGTAAACGGCTTCGTCGTGGTTGAAGGATGGGTTATCTACCTGTGGATTGTCGCCGTTTGCGTTGGCATAGATGACTTCGCCGGTCTGCCTTTCTCCGTTAATCGAATATCCTTTATCGTTATAGTCATAACCGTATTTGTGGCGGAATTCGTTTATCAGACGATTTGACTCGTC
Source organism: uncultured Neisseria sp. (assembly GCA_963529965.1). Lineage (GTDB taxonomy): Bacteria > Pseudomonadota > Gammaproteobacteria > Burkholderiales > Neisseriaceae > Neisseria. The sequence goes on along the minus strand of CAUSDA010000016.1, from coordinate 33,465 downwards.
AACATCTTCTGTTCTCAGGATTTTCCGCACATCGTCCGCTTCTTCTTTATTTGCAATCAGTTCGTAATAGGGGATATAGCTGCCGAGGATATAGCCGTCCGAGCTTTTCCCTCCTTGCAAATCGACGGAATAAAACGGATCTTTTCTCGCCCGCCTTGCTTTTGCCAAGGCATCGTCGTAAGCCCAGAATTTGTCGTAGCGTATGCCTGCCTGAATGTTCAGGCGGTCGGTTGCCTGCCAGTCGAAAGCGACTCCCGCGCCCCATTCGTGGCGGCGTCCCGCCCTCGGACCGGCAACGGCTGTGGCGGCTGTGGCGGCACCGATGATGTCGAAGATATCTTTGTCGTTGCTGGTGATTCGGTTGGATTCGTCCAGTTTTTCATATTGGACGTTGGCGGAGAAGGTCATGGCGAGCTTGTCGCTCAGGCGCATGCGGTTGCTGATGTCGGCGCCGGTACGGGTGGCGCGGGTGCGCTGTTCCACGCCTGATTTGACGCGGTATGCGCCGGGTACAGGAGGCGGATCTTTCGGCTCTTCGGCAGGAACCAACCCTTCGGCAACCAGCTCGCGGCAGCCTATGCCTTCGCTGATGTGCCTGCCGATAAATTCGTTGGGAATCTTGTTGTGGACAAAGCAGTTGGCCCACTTGTCGTATTCCTGATCGCCGTAGGTAACGGCCAAATCCGGCCCGCCGCTTTGATGGCGGGAACCGGTGGTTTGGGTGCGCCAGATATTCGCTTGCAAGTCTATCCAGCGGCTGCCTTCGGGCTTCCATTCGTAGCCGATTTTATGGCTTTTGGTGTCAATGGTGGAATTGAGCGTCTGCACGGGTATGACCAGCGGCGGCCTGCCGGTGAAGTTGAACTCGTTGCTGAAGCCCAGCAGTATGGCGTTGTAAAAGGGGTTGTTTTCGCCGAAACGGACGCGGGTGCGCATATGGCCGAGGCTGATTTTCTGATTATTGGGCAGATACCAGTTGTTTTTCAGCAGCAGGCTTTTGCTTGCCACATTGCTGTTGAACACTTCTTCGCCATGTTCGGTATCATGGTCGCGCCCGTATTACCGAAATCCGCATTGTCCGGGTCGTATTCCGGATTGTTCAGATAGCCACCCGCCCCGCGTTTGCCGCTGAAGTAATTGCCTTTTTTGCGGTCGCTGTAAGCAATCAGGCCGTCTGAAATATCGGTTTTAAACGCCGCCGAAACCATGCCCGAACGGTCGTCTTTGAAATTGCCGATTTTGCTGCTGCGGCTGCGCGGCGGTTTTTTCTCTTGGAAATCGAGTGCCTGATAAGGCTCCAACGTTCCGGCGACTGCGCCCGCCGCCCCGTCTGCCGTCGGCCTGCCCGGAATGGTGCGGTAATCTTCAACACCGAGGTATTGCAAATTATCAACGCAGGGCTTGGCCGTATTGCCCGAAAAACTGCCTTTTATCTGAATACCCCATTTTTTCCCTTCGGGAACAATGTCTTCCGGCTCGATGGTTTGAATGGCGACCGAACCGCCTACTCCCGATTTGACACCTCGGGTCATCGACGGCCCTTTTTCTACCGCAATACTGCGGAACAGGGCGGGATCGACATAGTTTCTGTCGGCAACGCCGTAATTGTTCATCCATACGTCGACGGTCTGTTCCGTTCCGTCAATGGTAACGGGGATGCGGCCTTTTCCGGCGATGCCGCGGATGCTGGGCGTAATCGCGCTGCCCGCATTGCGCGTATTCATGTTGTATACGCCGTTGAGCCCCTTGAGGATGTCGCCGGCGGCATCGGGGCGGTAGCGTTCAAGGTATTCTTTGCCGAGGTAGGCGTTGGAGACGTTTTTGCTGTATTGCTGCGCTTCGCCTTTCTGGTCTTTGGTCAGGCGTTTGCCGCGGACTTTGATAGTGTCGAGGACGGCGGTGTCGGGGGTAGCCGCATCTGCTGCCCACAGGTGCGGGCTGTGCCACAAAATACTGAGGCAGGCGACGATGGTTTTGAAGGGGTAGTTTCTCATGTGATGACTCCTTGTATTGTCTTTATAACAGGCGCTCCGTCGGGTGCGGACGGTAATCAATCTTCAAGGAGTGGTTTGTAGAATGTGTTTTATGTTTTTATGATGGGGATTTTTGAGTAAGGATATTTGCTGTTTTTTTGGATATTATAAGTTTTTGAAAAAATTTTATAAGTTTTGTTCCTTTGGTGGTGCGTTTTACGGATAAACGGGATGAAAAACGTCGTCTGAAAACGGCGTGGCGGGTTTTCAGACGACGTTTTTGTTGTTCAGAGGGCTTCGATTTTTTTCAATAATTCCCGCAATGCTTGCCCCCTGTGGCTTTCGGCGTTTTTGATTTCGGGGTCAAGCTCGGCGGCGGTGCAGTTGTGTTCGGGCAGGTAAAAATGCGGGTCGTAGCCGAAGCCGTGGGTCCCTGCGGCTTCTGCCTGCCATTGTCCGCGCCAGATGCCTTCGGCGATAATGGGCTGCGGGTCGTTTTCGTGGCGGACGAGGACGAGGACGCAGACGTAGTGGCAGCTTTTGTCGGCTTGGTCGGCGAGGTCGTCTGAAAGACGCTTGTTGTTGGCTGCATCGGATTTGGGGTTTGCTCCGGCATAGCGGGCGGAGAGGACGCCGGGTGCGCCGTTTAATGCGGCGGTGCAGATGCCGGAGTCATCGGCGAGGGCGGGCAAGCCGCTGTGTTTGGCGGCGTGGCGGGCTTTGGCGAGAGCGTTTTCAACGAAGGTGTGGTACGGCTCGGGGCATTCGGGCGTGTCGAACTGGGATTGCGGCAGGACTTCGATGTTCAAATCGGCGAAAAGGCGTGAAAATTCTTTGAGTTTGCCTGCATTACCACTGGCGAGGACGATTTTGTCGAACATGGGTTTTCCTTAATGGGGTTCGGTTTGTTGCGAGCGCATGATTTGTGCGCGGGCTTTATGGCGGATGTAGAGGGCGAGGCTGCCGATTTGGGCGAAGACGGCGCCGAAGGCGAATAGGAAGGCGGCGACGGCGAATTGTTTGCTTTGGATGGAAAGCAGGTAGGCGCCCAACGTTACCAATGCGATGAAGAGCAGGGTGAAGAGGATGGTCAGAATGAGGAAGGTTCGGCGTTTGGTCATTGGTTTTGTTTGTTTCTTTTAGATTTCAGGTAGCCTTAACGGCAGATGGGGGAAGCTTGCTTCCGCTCACAGCCGCACATTGTGGCAGGCTTCGTACACTGGCAGCAGGCGGTGCAGGGTTTCGACTAGCCAGGTCGCGCTGCCAGCCGTTGCACCAGCGTTCGATATGCGGCGGGGCAAAGCCCGCGCCCAGTTGTGAGGCTACCTGTAAAACCAACGTGCGCCACACTTGCCACGCGGCTTTGTAGTCGGCCTTGCTTGGTTTGCGCTTCGGTTTCGGGCTGGTATTGGCGGATTTGGGCGAACTGGAAAAATGGGCGTTGGAATAGGTCGCAGCTTTGCGGGGTGAGCATGATGGTTTGGCGGGGCATGAAAAAGGGAGAGGCTACCTGAAAAATAGATTTTCAGGTAGCCTCAAACCGGTTTGGCATGCATCCGAAACGGAAAATTTGAGCGGTTACATACCTTGGGTTGGTGGCAGTGTTATTTCAACTTGGCTGCCAATTTGTCGAATTTTTGTTTGATGTCGGCCTTGAAGGCTTCCACTTTCTCTTTGCGCTCGGCTTTGCGCTGTTTTTTCCACGCTTCGTGTGCCTGACGTGCCACTTCTTCCTGCGCTTCTATTGCTGCCAATACGTCCTGTTGGGCAACGGCTGCATCTTGCCGGAGAATAACGGTTTTGAAACGGTGGAAGAAGGCATCCAATACAGCTTCGTCGGATTCTTGCGCCAAAATAATGATTGCAGTACTGCCGTTATCCAGTTTTTTGGCTGTATTTTCCAGCAACAACCCCTCTCCCAATGTTTGGGCAGTGCCTGCATCACTGCCGATGAGTGCGCCAGTAGCTCCACCCAACAGAACACCGATAGGACCGCCGAGAATGCCGACCAGTGAACCAATGAGGCCGCCCGTCCATGTGCCTTCGACCGTATTGGCGGTAAAGTCGGTGCTTTCTGCTGGGATAATCAGACCATTTTCCTTTTTAATCAAAACGGCTTGTGCCACCAAAGCATCTGTTGTCTGCGAGTAAGCTTTCAATTCAGAAAAGGCTTGATAAGCTTCGCTGGAGATGTTGAATAAGACAACGATGATGTTTTGTTTCATAAGTCTACTCCCGTGGGTTGAAAGATTTAAGAACATACAAGTTGTATGCGGTGTCAGTGTAAATTGCAAGGGGGGGGGGGAGCAATGCGGCAAACAAAACTTTACCTATGTAAAGCCTGTAGAACCGGCAAACGGATAACGAACAATACCCAGCCTTAATGGGATTCGGTTTGTTGCTCACGCATGATTTGTGCGCGGGCTTTGTGGCGGATGTAGAGGGCGAGGCTGCCGATTTGGGCGAAGACGGCGCCGAAGGCGAACAGGAAGGCGGCGACGGCGAACTGTTTGCTTTGGATGGAAAGCAGGTAGCCGCCGAGCATGATGAGTGCGATGAAAATCAGGGTGAACAGGGCGGTCAGCAGGAGGTAGGTTTTTTGTCGGTTCATGATTGGGGACGTTTTTGATAAAGGGCGGACGTGGGGTTTAGGTTGTCCGTTTGTTGTTAGATAGGGATGGCGTTGGTTTGGGAATGGGGGAAGGGTTTGTGGGTTGATGAGGTCGTCTGAAAACTGGGCAATCGGGTTTCAGACGACCTTTTGTTTTTATACGAGCTGTTCGCCCCAGTGTAATTTTTGGCGCAGGGTTCGGAAGTATTGGTAGTCGGTGGGGTGGAGGATGCGCAGGGGGTTGTGGTAGCGGCGGATGATGATGCGGTCGAGGTTTTGTACGTCGATGAAGGATTGTCCGTCGAAATGGACGCGGGCGTCGCCGCTTTGGGTAACGAGGATTTCGATTTCGGAAGTATCGGGGATGGCGATGGGGCGGTTGGTCATGGATTGGGGGCAGATGGGCACGAGGGTGAAGGCGTGCAAGCCTGCCTGCATGATGGGGCCGCCGGCGGCAAGCGAGTAGGCGGTGGAGCCGGTGGGGGTGGAGACGATGAGGCCGTCGGAGCGTTGGGTATAGACGAATTCTTGGTTGATGAAGACTTCGAACTCTATCATTTGTCCGGCACCACCGCGCGAGAGGACGGCGTCGTTGAGGGCGAGGGCGCGGTGGAAGGTTTGTCCGTCGCGGACGAGGGCGGCTTCGATGAGGATGCGCTCTTCGGGCAGGTATTTGCCTTCGAGGACGGGCAGCAGCTCTTCGGTCATGTTTTCGCGGGGGATTTGGGTGAGGAAGCCTAAATGCCCTTGGTTGATGCCGATAACGGGTACGGCGCGGGGAGCGATTTCTCGGGCGACGGAGAGGAATGTGCCGTCGCCGCCGAGGACGATGACGAGGTCGCAGTGTTTGCCCAAGTCGGATTTACTGACGATGTGGCAGCCGACGGTGTCTTGAACATAGATGCAGCGTTCTTCTATGCCGATTTCGTCCAGATAGACGGTGAGACCGTGTCCCTGCAGGAAGTGGATGAGGGTGTGGGCGGTGTTTTGGATTTCGGGGGTATTGGGGCGGGTTACGATACCGATGTTGTGAAACGGGCTGTTCATAGGCATGGGTCGTCTGAAAATTAGTCTATCCAGATGTCGCGTTCGAGCCGGTCGAGGCGTTCGTTGAGGCGGGCGACGTCGTCGCGCAGTTTGTCCACTTCTTCCATCCAGGCGGACAGGGTGGCGGCGTCGATAACGGGGGATTCGGGTTCGCGGGAAAAATCGCTGATTTGCTCGGCTATGCTTTGTCCGATTTTTTTGACGGTTTGCCCGATGTTTGCGGCGCGTTCGCTGATGCTGCCTGCGAGTGAGTCGCCGAAGATGCGGGCGAGGTCGTCTGATGCGTAGTAGCGCAGGCTGCCGAGGATGGGCAGGACGGTCATGCCGAGCATGAGGTCGCCTTCGAGGCTGATGTCGCCGACGCCGGGTTCTTGTCCGGTCAGGATTTTGCGGATGGCGCTTTGGTGGAAGGTGATGAGGGTGTCGGCGGGTTGGTCGGCGGTTTCGAGGAAGCCGTCGTGATTGATGCGTCCGGTCAGTCCGAATCCGGCGAGGTTGAGGCTCAGGGTTTTGCCTGACAGGCGGGACAGGTCTTGTTGATGTTCCGGATTTTGCTGTATCAGGTGGTTGATAACGGGAAATAGGGCGGACATAGGGTGTTCTCGATACTTTCGGGCTTGGGGTTGTTAAGTAAGACTGTGTTTTTTGGTTTTGGTTTTGCCGCTGCCGAAAGGTCGTCTGAAACGGTCGCGGAGCGCCAATTTTACAGGCTTAATCCGTCGGCGGAAACGGTATTTACAATTTTGCCGCCGCCGGTGCCATCGGGTGCGAAATCGGGCGGTGGGAGACCGAGTTTGGCGGCTTCGGCGGTGTAGAAATCGCGGCGGGTCGGATGGCGTGGTTCGACGATGTTGCGGATGCGTCTGCCGTTTGGATGGAGGGTCGTCTGAAATAGGGTTTCGACGGCAATGTCGCGGTGGGCGATATTGACGGGCTGGTTGCCACCCGGGATGTTTTGCTTTTGAACAAGGCGGTTGACGGGATGGCGTTCGGCGCAATAAAGACCGCCCAGCCGCAGGATGTCGATGTTAGGCACGCCGCTGTCGAGCAGGTATTGCTCGGCAGCAAGGATTTGGCGGGCGGACTCGGTTTGCGGATCGGGTATGGCAGTTTCGTCGCATTCGCGCGCTTTATCGCCGTAAACACTGGTGCTGCCGGTAAAAATCAGGTGTTGTACGTTGCACGCCCGGGCAAGTTCTGCCCATTGTTTGACGGTATCGGCGTAATGCGTCAGCGAGGATGGCGGCAATAGGCAGAACCAAACGGGTTTGTCGGCGTGGTGCCGCCAAAAGCTTGTATCGTGGGCAAGGTTCGCGCTTTGAAATACGCTGTCTTGATTGAGGTCAAGGGTGTCGAGGTGTATGGGCAGATTAATATCGTCCGAAGTCAGGCTGCGCTTGACGGCGGCGACGCGGCTGCCGTTTTCGTAGAGTTTCTGCGCCAAAGGGCGGCCGAGATAGCCTAGGCCCAAGATAGATGCGTCGGGGGAGGCGGAAGGAGGGGTATGTATCATGTTTATAGATGAATGCCGTCTGGAAATAGGCTCAGACGGCATGGAAATTATGACTGCGCACCGCCTATTTTCCGGTCGTATTCCTCGCGGTGTTCCGGCAAGAGGTAGGGACGCAGGAGGCTTAAGGTACGACGGATGCCGCGTGCTTTGGAGTCTTCGGTCAGCTTGGTGCGCCCGCGTAGGGAGCTGTCGAAGTCGAACCAGTATTTCGTGACCATCCACATATTGACGGCGAGGTCGTTCATGGCGGTTTGGTCGGCTTGGATGATGTTCAGACCGTTGAGCTGGGTGAGCAGGTTGACCAAGAGCGGGGAGACTTTGGCTTGGGTGAAGGTATTGTGTTCGCCCAATAGTTCGGCACTGCGCGCAAGCAGGGTGTTCACGTCGCTGAAGAGGAAGCGGTATTCCCACATGACGTCGTAAATGCCTGCCATATAGTTGATGGAGTCTTCCACATCGGACGGCAACACGGCTTCATTCAGGTATGCCAGCAGGGCTTCGCTGTAACGTTTGAACAGTTGGACGATGATTTCGTCTTTGTTGCGGAAGTGGTAATAGAGATTGCCCGGACTGATGCCCAAATGCGCCGCAATATGGTTGGTGCTGATGTTGCGCTCGCCTTCCTCGTTGAAAAGCGTCAGGCTGGCGTCGATGATGCGGGTGTAAGTATTGGTTTTTGCAATGCGGGTCACGGGCATACTCCTTGGATTTACAGGCTGTACGAAGCGGGCAGCCAATTGGGTTCGGCGTGTAATTCTACCTGAAATCGAGTAAATACTGTATCGCAGACATGTTGCGCCAGTTGCCGGACGTCGTCTGAAGAAGCATTGTTTTTGTTCACCAAAACCAAAGCCTGCCTGTCGTGTACCGCTGCGCCGCCGATTTGGAAGCCTTTCAGACGACATTGGTCGATCAGCCAGCCGGCGGCGAGTTTGACCGAACCGTCGGGCTGCGGATAGCGCGGCATATCCGGATGCTGTTGCAACAGGGACGCGGCTTTTTCTGCGCTGACGACGGGGTTTTTAAAGAAACTACCGACATTACCAAGTACGTTAGGATTAGGCAGTTTACTGTTGCGGATTGCACACACTGCATCAGAAACATCTTTCGCCGTCGGTGCCCTGCCCGCGCTCAGTTCGGCAACGGCGGCTGCCAAATCGCCATAACCCAAATTCGGCTCGAAACGCTCTTTCAGGGCGAATACGACCGAAACAATCACATAACGCCCTTTGCCTTCCTGCTTGAACAGGCTTTCGCGGTAGGCGAAGCGGCAATCGGCATTGGCAAGCTCGACAAAGGTTTCCGTATCCAAATCGAAGCAGCGCACGCTGTGAATCACGTCTTTCGCTTCCACGCCGTATGCACCGATGTTCTGCACGGGCGACGCGCCGACCGTGCCCGGAATCAGGCTCAGGTTTTCCAGGCCGTTCAAGCCCAGCGCGACAGTGTGCAGGACAAAGTCGTGCCAGATTTCGCCCGCCTGCGCTTCGATGTAAACGAGGCCGTCTGAACGCGCAATCTCGCGTATGCCTTTGTTTTCCATATGGACGACCAGCCCGGCGTAATCCTGCATCAAAAGGATGTTGCTGCCGCCGCCCAGCCATAAAACGGTATCGCGGTCGAACTCGGGCAATCGGACGATGTCGCGCAACTCGTCGGCGTGTTCGAGCGCGTTAAAGGCTTGGGCTTGGGCGTGAAGGCCGAAAGTGTTGTAGGGGGTAAGGTCGGTTTGGTATTGGATGGGTTGCATGATGATTTGTGATTTTGTGGATTCAGGTCGTCTGAAAACTTACTATTTAACAATTACGATAGGTAATGGGGTTTTGGGGCGCTTTATAATTTTCTTGGGAAGAATAGGTCAGCTTATTCACGATTTCTTCATAAATGTCGGAGCCTTCTGGTAACGGCTTGCCTTCAAACATCCAACGGCCTTGAATAATATCGTCGGCAGAAATCCATCTTTCGATTTCATATACTGCCAATGTCCAGCCGCGATAGACTGCAACTGCATATTTTGCTTTTTCACGTCGGCTTCCGATTTTCCAATATTTCCGTGTGCGTTCGTAAATTTCCTTATCCCTATTGGCTTCAGGAATATTCCCGGATCTAATATCTTTTTTCAGTTTCTCGTATTCGTTATTAATCGTAATTAAAACAATGGGTTTATCAGTTTTTAATTCTTGAGCATCATACTTTCGTTTTAATTCCGACAAACTCATTAATCCTACCTCTGAAGAATGCGTGCCCCCTTGAATATTAGTCAGCGGCTGCTGGCTCGGCTTGACTAGGGAGAGTAGGTCTATCGCCATCGCTTCATATTCAAAAGCCTGTTTGTCTGTTTGGATGTTGTGCCGCAGAATGTAATACACGGGCTGGTTTCCGCTTTTATGTATTTCCCTAATCAAGGCAATTTTATCACTTGGCGTTTCTGTTTCTTGTAATGAACCTAAGGCATGATGGAAAACGCGATTGCCCACGCCTTTACCTACATAGAAAATATTGCCGTCTCTAGGGTCAATCAAGCAATAAACATAGTAAGCAAGTTTTTCTATAATGGAAGTTGAAAACATTTTTTTCCCTTAAAAGTGAATAAGCCGTAAATGAAATATTAATGGAGGTCGTCTGAAAGAAATTTCAGACGACCTTATGCGATCTGACCATCTCCCTGCTGCACAATTCCAAGCACCACACCAAGGCGATGGCGGCGATGGTGAGTGAGGCGATCAATGCCGTCCAGAAGCCGTAAATGCCCATATCGAAACGGTAGGCGAGCAGGTAGCCCGGCAACAGGCCGCAGCCCCAGAAGGCGGCGGCGTGGATGAACATCGGTACTTTGGTGATCTTATAGCCGCGCAGGGCGTAGGACGCGATACATTGGGTGAAGTCTGCCGGTTGGAACAAGCCGGCGAACAGCAGGACGGTGGCGGCGATGCTTAAAACCGTCGGATCATTGTTGTACATGCTTGCCAGCGGGGAACGGAATAGTACCAAGGAAAGCACGGTAATCACGGCGAGCACCCAGCCCGACACCAGCGACACGCCCGAAATATAACGCGCCCGCGAAAATTCGCGCCGCCCCAGCGAAAAGCCGATGCGCACCGTTCCTGCCGAGCCGACGCTTTGCGGAATCATATAGAGAATCCCCGACAAACTGATGCCGACCTGCTGCGCCGCTACATAATCCTCGCCGAAGGGCGCAATCAAAAACACGATAAACGAAAACGCGCTGGCTTCCAAAAAATAAGACAGCCCGATGGGCGCGCCGATTTTCCAAATCTGTTTGAACACCGCCCAATCCGGTTTGCCAAATTTTGCCGTCAGTCCGAACGGGCGGAAGAATTTTTCCTTGGCGATATAAATCCACAACGCCAGCGCGCTGAACCAGAACACCGCCATCGTCGCCAGTCCGCAGCCCGCGCCGCCCAAAGCGGGCATACCGAATTTGCCGTAAACGAAAATATAGTTCAGCGGCACATTCAACACAAACGCCGCGAAACTGACCAACATAATCAGGCGCGGGCGGTTCAGGCTGGAAGCGTAGGCGTGCAGGGCGCGGTGTACCATTGCCGCCGGCATCGCCAGGCTGGTGAACAACATATACTGCGCCATCGTGCCTTCGACATAATCGCTCAAGGTCAGCCAGTTGCGGAACGGCGTAATCGCCGCCCACATCAATACCATGCCGAAAATCCCCAAAAACAGCCCGAACCAAATCCCCTGCCGCCCCGTTTCGCCCACTTCACCGGTTTTGTCCGCGCCGTAAAGCTGGGCAATCATCGGGTTCAGCGCCGCCATAATGCCCATAAAGGTAATATAAACCGTGGCAAACGCGCTGCTGCCCAAAGCCACCGCCGCCAAATCCTCCTTACCCGCACCGCCCGCCATCACGGTATCGACGAAACCGATGCCCACCTGCGCGACCTGCGCCAGCAGCATGGGCAGGGCAAGGGCGGTCAGCAGGCGGACTTCTTTCAGGAAGACGGAAAAGGAAAAGCGGTTGAGGTCGAGCAGCATAAGTGTTTGTAGGAATTTAAAAAAAGCGGAAATAAAGAAACAGGTCGTCTGAAAACAGACGGCCTGTTCCGTATGGGCATGGGATGCGACATTATAGTGGAAACGGAGGTCGATTGACAGCGTGCTCAGGCAGCTTTTCAGACGACCTCCTACGCATTAAAGCAAAGGCTGCTGCCGCACGATGGCGCGGATGACGGCGCGGTTTGGATGCAGGGCGGTGCGCAGGCGTTGGGACAGCGGCTGGGGCAGACCGAGGATGTCGGCGGCAATGGCGGCGGCGCAGACGGGGGCGGTGGCGAGTCCGCGCGTGCCGTGGGCGGTGTTGATGTAGGCGTTCGGCAGGTAGGGGCAGGGGACGTTGTCGAGGCGGTAATTTTTGTCCAACGCGAGTTTGGCGTAGGCGGTCTGCATGGCAGCGATGTCGCCGAGCGCGCCGACGACGGGCAGGTGGTCGGGGCTGTCGCAGCGCAGGGCGGCGTGTCCTTGCGGTTTTGCAAATGGCTCGTCTGAAAACGAGTAAAGAGAGTTTTGCTCAAACAATGATTGCGCCAATGGCGGGTTGAGTTGTTGCAGGGCGGCGCGGTTGGCGGTTTCTTCGTGCGGGTGCCAAGCGTCGTCGTTGCTATTGAGGACGAAAGTCGCGCCGTAACAGTGTTGTCCTTGCCAGCTCGGGCTGATGTAGCTTTCGCCGGATAGGGCGCAGCGCAGGCGTTTGGAAAAACCGCTTGCCGCCGCTACGCTGGTTTGTCCGCGGATTTGGCGGAAAGGCAGAGTGGAGACGTTGGCGTCGGCGGCGTTCGGGCTGTGCGCGCCCATGCAGTAGATGATGTGGGTTGCGCTGAAGCTGCCGCGCGGCGTGTGTGCCGTCCAGTTTGCGCCGTCGTATTCGGCGGAGGATAGGGGCGTGTCTTCGTGCAACGCAATCAGCGGATGAGCCAGCAAGGCGCGGACAACGGCGGGCGGGTTCAGCCATACGCCCTGCGGCCAGTAGAGGCCGTCTGAAAAGACGTCTATGCCTGCAATTTGCGCGGCTTCGTCGGCGGACACGCTACGGTAAAGGTGGGCGTGATGCTGCTGCAAACCCAATGCCTGATTGCGTTTGCGTTCGGCTTCGTCGAAATTGAGGTGCAACACGCCGTCGCCGCCCCATGCGTCGGAATCGGGCAGCAGGTCTTGCAGCAGGCGGCGGGTATAGCCGTAGCCTGCCAGCAGCAGTTCGGTCTGCTCGGTGTCGTGCGGCGAGATTTTGGCGTAGAGCAGCCCTTGGCGGTTGCCGCTGCCGCCTTGCGCCGCTTTGCCCGCTTCCAAAACGGTAACGCGCACGCCGTGTTCCGCCAGCTTGCGCGCGGTCGCGGCGCCGGCTATGCCCGCGCCGATAACCAGCGTGTGTTCGGGCGGAGTGGTGGCTTGGGGTCGTCTGAACCAAGGTTTGACGGGCTTGGGCGCGGCTTGCGGTACGGCTTCGGTCTGCCATTCGATACGGTCGAAATGTTCGTGCAGGCTATCGGCGCGGTGCGGCGGGACAAGCCAGAGATGCACGTCGGGCAACAGGTTTTCCAGAAAGTTGACGCTGTTGAACTGAAGGCATTTCAGGGCTTGGTCAAGACGGGTTTTCAGACGACCTTCCAACTCGGTCGGGGCATCGGATAAAGGAAAATCGGGCATGCGGTTTTTGCTCAGACAGGCAACCAGATGCAGCGGCGCGGGACGGGTTTCGATCACGCGGGCAAGTTCGGCGGGGGCGGGCGGGGTGTTCCAAGCGAGGATGGGCATAGCGGGGTCGTCTGAAAAAGAGGTTGATTACTGAAGCGCTGTCTGTCGGCTTGCCTTAATGCTTTTCTCCTTGTTCTTTAGTCAGCTCTTTGGTCTGAACCGGCGTAACCGGGAAAAACAAGATCAGCGGGTTGGCTTTAATCTGCTGCCAGAAACTTTTGCACAAATTGCCGACGCTGCCGATTTTCGTGCCGCGCGAGCGCAGGGCGACGAAGAGGGCGAGGGTGAAGCTGACGATGAGGTTGACCAAGCCGATGGCGAGGACGCTGCAAATGCCGAGCAGGAATGTGCCAAAGCCAATGTTGCCGCTGACGGCGGCGTAGCCGAGGTTGGCAGAGGAGAAGGCGACATGGCGGATGTCCAGCGGTAGGCCAAGGAGGTGTCCGAAGTAGCCGGTCATGCCCAAGAGCATACCGAAGATGAAGTTGCCGACCAGTGAGCCGTAGTGTTTGTGAATGTAGGCGGCGAGGACGCGGCGGGGTTTGGGGCGCATGATTTTGCGCAGCAAGGGGTTGAAGGGCAGGCGTTGGCGCAGGTTGAGGTAGTCGGCGCGGTTGTCGAAGAAGCCCGCGATGATGCCGGAACAGAACAGCCACAAGCCCGCGATGGCGGCATACCATAGTGTCGGGTGGCCGATGATGTCTATGGATTTGAACTGGTAGGCGGTGGTGTGGGCATCGAGTATGGGCTGTTGGTGCAGATGGGCATAGCCAAACGATATGGCACACGCCAAGAGGATGGCGATGGAAACGTTGCCGAAGACGGCGACGCTTTGGGAGCGGCATACGTCGATGAGGAGCTTGGCAAGCTTGTTGTCCACCGCTTTGCCGCCTTCGTTGAGATCGACTTGTTCGGCGAAGCTGGCGGCGGTCATGGCGGGCTGCTTGGTGGCGACGGTGCAGTGCAACATATGGATAAGCATGAAGCCTATGCCGTAGTTGAGCCCTGACAGCAAGGAGGTAACGAAGGGGCTGAAGCCGAGTGTGCCGATGTGGATTTTGTGCAGTGCCATCAGGGCGATGATGACGCCGCCGCCTGCCGCGGAGTAGAACATTTTGAAATATTCTTTGCGGTTGCGGGTGATGTAATGCTCGCCGTGGTGGCTTTTGTTTTCGGTAATGCTGCGGGCGAGCATGCGTATGCTGCTGCGGCGCAGGTGGCGGGTACTGTATTGCTCGACCGCGGCGTAGATGAGGGAATTCATCAGGGTTATGGTCAGGCGGTTGCGGTTGCCGGCATCGGTTTGGATGTCGGTGAGCAGTTTCAGGCGATCTACGGTCTGCTGGAGCCGTTCGAGCAGGTGGGCGACTTTGACGGACGAGCCTGAACCTGCGCCCGTCCCTTTTCGGCGCAAATAGTCGATCTGGCTGCAACATTGGTCGAACATGACTTCAAGGTGGGCGGTGTCGTAAGGGGTGGTGTCGTTGCGGTAGTGTTCGACCAGTTTGGCGGTTTCGCGCTGAAGGGCGACGAAGGGCGAATCGGCTTCGAGCAGGCGCGGGGCAATGCGGATGAGGTCGGGTTCGATGGCTTCGGAGGCAATCCAAATGGCCAGCATTTCGATGGCACGCAGGCGGGCGTCAACCAACTGGCGGCAGGCGTTTTGCAGCAAGGCGGGATCGGCGCTGGTGCGGATCAGGTCGTACAGGCTCAACCATTGGCGGATGCTGAGAGTTTGCAGCCATTTGTCGTCGTTTTCGGAGTGGAACAGGTAGAGGAACACTTCGCGCAGGTTGGCAAAATCCTTATAGGACGGGCTGAAGCGTTCGTAGATGCGTATGCCCATCTCGCGGGTAAAGCTGTGGCGCGAGAAGATGCCGAGTTTGATCAGCGCGGGATAGATATGGACTTGCGAGAGCCAGTGGTAGAAGCGTCCGCTGAAATTTTTTGCGAGTTCTTCGTCTTGTTTGAGCGTGGCGATAATCAGGTCGAAGCGTTCTGCCGCCTGTTTTTTGCCGCCGCGCCGCAGGAATTTGATTAAGGCGTTGAGGATAAGGACGAAATCGGTGTCGGTCAGGCTTTTGGAAAGTAAGGGATGTAGATTTTGGTGAGTAATTTTTTCCATTGCGGTATTTTTACATAAAACGGCGGGTTTGATAAGTTCGGGTAATTTATGCAACCTGCTGTAAGCACATTCGATATTTTGGAGCAATGTTTGACGATTTCAACCCTCTTTGTTTTGAAAAGGTCGTCTGAAAACCAGTTTCAGACGACCTCTTGTTTATTTCAGCATCTCTTCGGGAATGTTGCAGACGGGAATCGGATTGACTTTGTGCTGCATGGCTTTGTGCAGGCGGGTGTAGATTTCCAAGACTTCGCGCTGCCTGCCTTCAAAATCTTCGGGACGGTGCGTGCCGTAAACGCTCATCGCCCATTCGAGTTCGGGATAGCTTGCGCCCATCTGTTCTTCGTCCGTGCGCTCGGTATCCCAAAGCCCGTCGGTCGGCACGGCTTTTTGGATGGACTCGGCAATGTCCAGTTCGGCGGCAATTTGATAAATCTGCGTTTTGGTCAAATCGGCAATCGGGCTGATGTCCACGCCGCCGTCGCCGTATTTGGTGAAAAAGCCCACGCCGAAATCTTCGATTTTGTTGCCCGTACCGGTAACCAGCAAACCGTTTAGCTGACCGTAATAATAAAGCGTCAGCATCCGCAGGCGGCTGCGGGCGTTGGCAAGCGCGAGCTGTTTGGCGGGGAACTCGGTTTCATCGACCTCGACATCGGCGGCAAAGGTATCGAAAGTCGGCGTCAAATCCACACGCATCCCGCTGACGTTGGGAAACGCCTGTTCCAACCGGCGGATGTGTTCCTGCGCGCGGCTGACTTGGTCGGCTTTTTGGCGGATGGGCATTTCAAGCAGCAGAACCTTCAGCCCCGTCCGTGCCGCGATGGCGGAAACGACCGCGGAATCGATACCGCCGGAAACGCCGACGACAAACCCCTTGGCGTGTGCGGCGGCGGCATAGTTTTTCAGCCAGTCGGCAATATGGCGGATAACGGCTTGCGTCTGCATAGTCAGGCTCCTGATTTGAAAGGGGGAATCATACCCGATTTTGAAAGGCTGCGGCATATGGACGGGTCGTCTGAAAACACAGGTTTGGCATTGCGAAACCGATTGTCGTGTTTGCAATATTGTCGGTTTGAGGTTTTCAGACGACCTGTATCATGAGCGGTTGGCTCCCGTGTTTTAATGAGATTTTTTGTTTGACTTGTCTTTATATCGATAGATTTGCAGATTGGTTGACCTGCCGTCCTTGAAAGAATTGATTTCATAGGTAATGCCATCATACACGGCGCGTGTACTGATCAGCTCTTCATTCAGCGGCTGTTTCTGTTTAAAGGCTTCGATGTTTTGGATATGTTTGTCCAGCAAGTCTTGAAACAGGTTGTCCGGTTTGTTTTTATGGTTGATGGTGGAAATGATTAAATCGGGGATAGTGGTGTCTTTCAAGATAAGTCCATCGTTTCCAATCACAGCATCCACACCGTCTACCTTGTTATTGACATGATATATGTTGACACTATACGGACATCCCAACTTGACAAAGTCTTTTAAAACTATAGATACAGAAAAAAGATTGGCATGATAGTCAGCGGCGCTATACATGTTTTTCTTCCCGAAATTTCTTTTAAAGATTTCGTTATTGCTGTTTTCTATAAAGCCTAACTCTTGCAATTTGGGGACAATCAGTTCTTTGTTCATGGGGATAGGCAGGCGTTTAACTGCCTCGAAATGCGTAGGCTCATATCGCGGGTATGCTGCAGGATCTGCAGGCGGGAGCGGGGGAAGTGTATTAAACCTATATTCGGAAGGATGACATTCAAAATGCGATGTAGCTGCGGTTTTAACGGCTTCTGCATCCTGCTTCCCATCTTGCGTCAAATTCGGCTGATTGCTACATGCCGCTATAACCAGCAAACCCGCTAATACAGTCAGCTTTCTATTGAATGTCTTCATTATTGATAACCTTCTTTATGCTTTTTCGATGTTCATCATCTCCTGATGCGGTTTGTAACAAATAAATCGGGTTTTATGTTGGGTGGAAATGACGATGAATTTTGTATGTTAGCTTGATTGAGATAATGGGTAAAGCAAATGGGATAAGCGGTGGAAGGTGTGTCTGAATGGTTTGCTTTGTTTAGCGAGATATAGTGGTAACTTTAAACCAGGACGGCGTTACCTCGCCTTGTCCTGATTTAAATTTAATCCACTATAAGTGGCTTGGCGATGCGAAAGGTCGTCTGAAAACCGGATTTTGGGTTTTCAGACGACCTTTCGTTTGGGGCGGTATCAATAAACGTCGCGTTGGTAGCGTTTGTCTTCGCGCATTTCGTTGAGATAGTCTTCGGCATCGTCGCGGCTGAGTTTGCCTTGGGTTTCGATGACGTCGATCAGGGCGGTTTCTACGTCGCGTGCCATGCGGGTGGCATCGCCGCAGACGTAGAGGTGTGCGCCTTGTTGCAGCCAGTTCCAAACTTCGGCGGCGTGTTCGGCAATTTTGTGTTGGACATAGACTTTGTGTTCGCCTTGTCTGCTCCATGCCAAGTCGGCACGGGTGAGTATGCCGTCTTTGCGGTAATCGCTCCATTCAAGCTGGTAGAGGAAGTCGTCGGCGAGGCGTTGGTTGCCGAAGATGAGCCAGTTTTTGCCGTTGTCGCCGTTGGCGGCGCGTTGCTGCATGAAGGCACGGAAGGGGGCGATGCCTGTGCCTGCGCCTATCATGATGACGGGGGTGTCGCCGTTGGCGGGCAGGCGGAAATTGGGGTTGGGTTCGACGAAGACGCGTACTTCGCCGCCTTCTTCAAGGCGTTCGCCCAGATAGCCTGAGGCTGCGCCGGTGTAAGTGTTGCCGTGGTGTTCGAAGCGGACGACGCCGACGGTCAGGTGGACTTCTTCGCCGACTTCGTCTTGCGCAGAGGCGATGGAGTAAAGGCGCGGGGTTTGGGGGCGGAACAGTTGGAACAGGGTTTGCGCGTCCAGCGGATAGGGGTGGGCGGCGAAGACGCCGACGGGCGGGGTGGTGGCGAGGTAGGCGTCCAATCGGGTTTTGTCGGCAGCTGTGGTTTTGAGTTCTTCGCTGCCGGACAATTCGGCGTATTGCTGCACGAGTGCCGGCGTGTTTTGCGTGATGTCGGCGGACTCGGTCAGGGCGGTGCGGATGTCGGTTTCGAGGTCGTCTGAAAGGCGGATTTTTTCTTCGCCGCTTAATTGGTGCAAATCAAGGATTTCTTGAACCAAAGCGGGAGCGTTGAGCGGGAGTACGCCCAATGCGTCGCCTGCCTGATAGTGCAGCCCGGAACCAGACAGGTCGATTTCGATGTGCTCCACGTCTTTTTCGGCGGAGCGGGACGTGATTTTTTGGCGGACGGACAGGGTGGCGGTATAGGGTTTGTCTTTGGTATAGACAGTACCTGCGGTTTGAAGGGCGGCAGGTGTTGCCACGGATGCTGCGGCGGTTTGCGCGGCAAGCTCGGCGACTTGGGGGACGACGGCTTCTATCCACGCGTCGGCGGCGTTTTGGAACTCTAAATCGCAGATGCCCAAGTCGTTCAGACGACGTGCGCCCAGTTCGGCAAATTTGGCGTCAAAGTCTTTGCCCGCTTGGCAGAAATTGGGATAGGAAGAATCGCCCAAACCTAAAACGGCAAAAGTGAGTTTGCCCAAATCGGGGGCTTTTTTGCCGAAGACGAATTTATACAGCGGCAGGGCTTCTTCGGGCGGCTCGCCCTCGCCTTGCGTGGATGTTACCAATAACACGATGTCTTCATCGGGCAGGGTTTTGCTTTTGAAGTCACCCGCGCTGCTCAATACGGCTTCTACGCCGGCGTTTTTGAGTTTGGCGTGTAAAGATTCGGCAACGCCGCGCGCATTGCCCGTTTGCGAGGCGGATAAGACCAACACGCGTCGCGCGGGGGCGGCAACGGCAGGAGCGGCGGAAACACTCAAACCGCCCGCCGCCCCTTGACTTTGCGCCCAGCAGTAGCCGGAAAGCCAAGCGAGCTGTGTAGGCGAGAGGGCGGCGAGTTGTGCGGAAAGTTCGGTGGGAAGCGGGTTGGCTGGGGTCATATCGGTTCCTTTGTGCGGACGGCTGCTTGAGGCAGAGCGTTTGCCTGCGCGGCTTTAATTGTTTGGTTGAATGGTGATTTTTCTGAAAACAGTGGCGATACTGTAAACAGGTCGTCTGAAAAACGGAAAGAATGCTTGGTTTTAATTTAATGCGATTTCGTTATATTCTGGATTGGGAGAGGGGGAGAGGGTTGATATCGGTTTTCAGACGACCCGACTATAATCTTTTGAGATTTTTAAGGGGCAGCAAAAGCGCAGATGTCCATCGGACAACTAATCAAGCAGCTTATATAAAGCTGCCGTCGGAGGTAATCAGATGATTGAATTTAATGATTTCATAAAAGAAGTAAATAAAAAATTTCAAGATGAGCTATGGGCTGATTTTGAATCCAAATTTTTTGGAGATGATTTATTTATTAAAGTAGGAATAGATTTTTCTTATGGCCATCAGTTTGAACTGTATATTCAAAATGCACGCATGAATAAATCGATTGAGGAATGGACGGTAGATTTGAAGAGAAATCAAATCATATATCTGAAAGATAAGGAAATTTATTTTATAACAGATGCCGATGAAAAAATAATGGTAAAAGGGGAAAGGTATTTTGTTAATTTGTTGACGACTATTTACCATTTGAATCCTTCTAATAGTTTGACAAATTACATAATCAACCCAGAACTGATGGATTTTCCTACTGTTTCAAATGTTACGGTAAGTAACCATTTTGAAGAGTTGCGATTGTAATAAGTGCCAGTCATGACTGACATGAAATTGAATTCGTCTCTAGGGGAAGGGATATTAAATTCAGAAAACAGCAAAAGGTCGTCTGAAAACAGTTTGGCAGTATCTGCATTCGTGTTTTCAGACGACCTTTCCTCTTGATTATGCAAACAGGAGGCGTAAAATATCAAAAAATTACACAATAAAACAAATCCCAACACAACACATCATGAACCGTCTGCTCCAACACGCATTTACCCCCAATCAAGCCACATCCATAGGTCTGCTTGCCGTAGCCTTTTGGAGTTCCGTAGTCGGATTGATACGCGCCTTGAGCCTGCACATGGGGGCGGTCGGCGGCGCGGCGGTGATGTACAGCCTTTCCACTTTGTTGCTCTTGGCTATTTTCGGATTGCCGAATCTGCGGCAGTTCAGCCGCAGCTACCTTTTTTGGGCAAGCATTTTTTTCGTCGGCTGCGAATTGTGCCTGTCTCTTTCCATCGGTTTTGCCGACAACGCACGCCAAGCGGTCGAAGTCGGCATGGTCAATTATCTTTGGCCGACGTTTACTATCATCGGCGCGGTTTGGTTTAACAAGCAGCCGGCAAAATGGTGGATAGGCATAGGCTTTGTCCTGTCGTTTATAGGTATCGCCACCGTTTTAGGCGGTGACGGCGGATTCTCTTTGCCCGAGATTATCGGCAACGTCCGAACCAATCCGCTCAGTTACATCATGGCATTGTTGGACGCGCTGTTTTGGGCGGCATACTGCACCCTGACCGCCAGAACCAAAGCGCAGGGCAATGCCGTCGGTTTTTTCTTCCTCCTCGTCTCCTGCATCCTGTGGGCAAAATATTTCGCAGGCGGCTACGGCAGCCTTCATTTCGATACCGGCGCCATACTTTATGCCGTTGCCGCCGCAGCCTGCATGGGATTGGGCTATGCGGTTTGGAACATCGGCATTTCATGCGGCAATATGACCGTTTTGGCAGGCGCTTCCTATTTCATTCCCATTTTTTCTGCTCTCATTTCCTCCGTCCTGCTCAATGCGCCCCTGTCTGTACAGTTTTGGCAGGGCGCGATTATGGTCTGCATCGGCTCAGGCGTGTGCTGGCTTGCGACGCAGAACTTCAGTTTCAGACGAGTCGAATAGTTTGGTCCTTACATCAGGTTTTTTGAAAATATCAAAAAGGTTGTCTGAATATTTTCAGACGACCTTTTGTTGTATTTTCAGTTGTAATGATACGTTTGCTTAAGTTAAATACCATTTATCTGAAATAAATTGCTGGTTTATGAGAATATGGTATTTCTACAGGAATCAGAAATTGATAATGGATTGTATTTCAGCTGGTCTGATTAATCAGAAATCTGTTACAGGAAGAGTAAAAGTGGAATGTGGAAAAGATAGGGTATTGAAGAAGCTATCAGCTCTAATAGCAGTTTTGGGTTCATTCTCTTTGGCAGCTTGTTATCCATCTTCAGAAAATAAGGAAGAAGTAGAAATGGACAATCAGATACCCATAACAGGCTTTGAAAGAAATATTAAAATTGATTTGGATGGGACGTTGCTGAGCGTACCTTACGGTTATTTGGCAGGTTCGTCCCGAAATTCGGCAACAAGATGGATGTCGGACGAGGAAAAAATCTATAAGGGCGGTAGGCTTGATATTTACGTCCATGCCAAACGCAAAGGAGATTCTTGGATTTTAGAGCCTTTTAATCGGGAGAATAAAGATAAATTTGTTAAGGCATTGAAGGATGATCTACCGATGATAGACACTATTTCGATTCAGAAAAATTCTGAATGCCTTTTAGATCCCAAGTATGTTACGAAAATGATGTTCAGGTACGGTTCAAAAGAAATAACTTCTTATTCTAAAGACTATAAAGCATATGAAAGGTTTAATGAAGAACCGTTCTATCATGAATTTAATTATATTAGAGATGATGAAAATCCAGTAAGAATACAAGTAAGGGATGATGGTAGAAAAAATGGAAAAAAACTTAATGAACCACATTTTTCAATCGCAGTTGACTCATGCATAAATGGTTTGTCAGTAGATTATTATCCTAGTATCAGTGCACATGAATATGGAAATTTTTCTAAGCAACCTTCTCAACAAGAGTTGATTGAATATCATCTAAAAATAGAGAAATTAATTAAAAGTTTTATCAAGTAATTTTATTTTAGGATTCTAACTTATGATTATTTTAAATAGATAACAACAGGCTGAGTTAAAAGGAAAAGAACTGTGTAGAGATGTTCTATCTGAGTTTGCTATATAATCGCGTTTCTTTGATGACGCACAAACGTCGTCTGAAAGAACATCTTTATTTTCAGACGACCTAAAATAAAACCGACATACAAAGGAGCCGAACCATGTTTCACAGCATCAACGCCTATACCGGCGAAACCCTTTGCCGCCGTCCTGCGCAGGGTTATGCAGAGTTTGCACAAGAATTGGCAGCGTTGAAGGTGCGCCAGCAGGCGTTTGCGCGGTTGGGTGTAATTGGGCGGACTGCTTTGCTGCAAGCCTTTGCCGAGCGTTTGGCGCAAAACAAGGAGCGGCTTGCGGAAATGGTTTGCGAAGAAGTCGGACGCTGCCTGCATGAATGCCGTGCCGAACTGGATAAATCCGTCGAGCTCATCCGATATTACGTCCGCCTTGCCCCCGAGTTGCTGGCGCATAAGACCATTGCTACGCAGGCGAGTCTCAGCCAGGTGCGTTTTGAGCCGTTGGGCGTTGTGCTTGCCGTCATGCCGTGGAACTATCCCGTCTGGCAGGTTTTGCGTTTTGCCATTCCAGCCCTGTGCGCGGGAAATGCTTGTGCCGTCAAACCTGCGCCCAGCGTGGCGCGGGTCAGCGCTGCGCTGCTGGAACTGGTTTCAGACGACCTTCCGTTAATTGGCGCATGGTTGGACAACGACGATACCTTGAAAGCCATTGAAGACACCGATGCGATGGCGTTTACCGGCTCGACGCGGACCGGCCGACTGCTCGCCGCCCATGCGGGAATGCACCTCAAGAAAACCGTCCTCGAACTCGGCGGCAGCAACCCCTTCATCGTCATGCCCGATGCGGATCTCGAACGTGCCGCCGTCGAAGCTTGTTATTCGCGTTTCCGCGACGCGGGTCAGTCTTGCAACGCAGCCAAACGAATCGTCGTAACCGAAGCCGTTGCCGACCGCTTCATCCCCCTGTTTCTTGCCGAATGCGCCAAATTGCAAACGGGCAATCCCAAAGACCCTGCAACCACGCTTGCCCCGCTGCACCGCGAAGACTTGCGCGCAAACGTACACGCTCAGGTACAGGACGCAGTCGCAAACGGCGCAGAGGTTTTGACGGGCGGTTTTATTCCAGAAGGAAAGGGCTGGTTTTACCCCGCCACCGTATTGGACAAAGTGAATCCCGACTGCCGCGTTTGGAATGAGGAGGTTTTCGGGCCGGTCGCCATGATTTTGCGGGCGAAGGACGAGGAACACGCCGTCGCCCTTGCCAACGATACGCCCTACGGACTGGGCGCCAGTATCTATACCGCCGATACCCGCCGCGCTTGGGCGTTTGCCGAAAAAATCCAAGCAGGCTCGGTCTTTATCAACCGCCACACCAGCAGCGACCTGCGCCTTCCCTTTGGCGGCGTCAAGGCTTCCGGTTACGGACGGGAATTGTCTGAATTCGGGTTGTATGAATTTGTGAACGTGAAAACGTATTGGCAGAAATAAGGAAGAATTGAAAAAAGGTCGTCTGAAAACGCCGGGATTGGCTATGTTGCGTTTTCAGACGACCTTTTTATCGTGTGCAGATAAATGGTCGATTGACTTAACGTCTACTACGCTATCTTTGCGCTTCAAGCATCCACCGTAAAGAACAAGGTTTCTTGTTTTAAAGCATTGCCGTCGGCATCGGTCAAATCGGCGTGTGCTGCGGAAAATTTGATAACTGCAAGACTCAGGCTGCCGGTATCGGTCAGCGCGGTATTGATGATTTGTCCGGCTTCTTCGCCTCCGTTTTGAACGGTAACGCCTGCGGCTTCCAACGAATCGCCCCGTAAAACCGCCAGCCCGCGTTTGACTTGTCCGCGATATTGGGCGCGGGCGATGATTTCCTGTCCAGGATAGCAGCCTTTTTTGAAATGTACGCCGCCGATGATGTGTTGGTTGAGCATTTGGGCAACGGCAGTTTCTTTGGTTGCCGTCGAAATCCAAGCGTAGCCGCTGCGGATTTCGTGCAGGTTCCAAGCGTTTTCGGCTGCCGCATCATATTCGGGCAGAAGCCCGGCTTCGCCGATTTTCAGACGACCTGAATGGGGCAGGGTAATGGTGTATACCCCGTTGTCTGCTTGGGCAGGAAAGGATAGGGCAGGTTCGGCTGCGGGAGAGGGTGAGGCAGTTTCGTCCAGCTCGCCTGCGACGGCAAAATCGGGCAGCGGTTCAAAGATGACTTTGGCTCTCAGGACAAACATGCGCAACCGTTTGACAATGGCTTCGGTCAAATCCTGCGCCATAATCAGCAGCAAGTCTTCTCCTCGGTTGAGGACGATCATATTTGCCAACACGCGCCCTTTCGGGGTGTTGTAAGTGGCATAACATGCGGTATTTTCGTTCAGATGGTTGATGTCGTTGGATAATTGGCCGTGAAGAAAGGAGGCTCTGTCCTCCCCGCTGACTCGGACGACACCAAAAAATGGCAGGCAGGTTTGCATGTGGAATCCTTTGTCGGGTAGCAATGGAATAGTTCGATATTATAAGAACAAACGCTTGATGAAAAAAGCCGTTGAGTATAGGAAAAGCATACAGAGGTCGTCTGAAAAGGTTTCAGACGACCCATTTTGTTCTGATTAAAAGGAAAATCGGCTAAAATGACGGTGCTTTTTCTTTAGGATAGAGAGTGATTTCAAGATGATTCAGTTATACGGCATTCCCAATTGCGATACGGTGAAAAAAGCCCGCAAATGGTTGGAAGAACATGGCGTTGATTTTCAATTTGTGGATTTTAAAAAGAGCCCGCCGCAAGTTGACACGATAAGCAAATGGTTGGAGCAGATACCGCTGGAGGTTTTATTGAACAAACGCGGTACGACGTGGCGCAAATTGGATGAGCAAGCCCAAGCCGCTGCGACTACTACCGATGGCGCGATTCGATTGATGGCGGAACAGTCCAGCATCATCAAGCGGCCGGTTTTGGAAAAAGAAGGGCGGTTTTTCGTCGGCTTTTCTGAAGAAAACTATCAAGAAATTTTTTCAAAATAACACGATACGGCGGGATGGGGTCGTCTGAAAAATAAGTCGGGCCATCGTTCTGCCAAGAGTGCATAACAAGGCAAAACGCGCTACAATGCGCGTTTGCTATTTTAATCATTACGTCTTCAGATAATATGTTCCATACCGTTGAAAAATATAAAACTCCGGCCCAGATTTTGTTGGGTCTGATTGCGCTGACCTTCGTCGGCTTCGGTGTCAGTACGGTTGCTGCGCCCGGCTCTGATTTTATCGTCAAAATAGGGGATGAAAAAATCAGTGAGTATTCTTTGAATAATGAGTTGCAAGGTGAGCAGCTTCAAGGCCAAAGCCCGTCGCGGGGAGCCGTATTCCAATCTTTGGTTCAACGCGCCTATCTGAAGGAAGGTGCCAAGCTGATGGGCGTGGAAGTTTCCCAAGAGCAGCTTAAACAACTGATCGTGGATGATCCTAACTTTCACGATCAAAACGGTAAATTCAGCCAACAGATCTTTTCAAACTTCCTGAGCCAACGCCATATGACGGAAGACCAGTTTGTCGCCGACATCCGCGAACGGTATGCGTTGCAAAGTTTGATCAATTTGGTGCAAAACGGTGCGATTATCAGCGATGCGCAAGCAGAACAGCTGATTAAGCTGACTCAGGCGACCCGCGATATCCGTTCGGTAACATTCAATCCTGAAGCCTTTGTTTCTCAAGTAAAAGTCGATGATGCCGCATTGAAGGCATATTATGAGGCGCACAAAAAAGATTATCTGATTCCGCAAGGCGTGAAATTGGAATACGTCGCCCTGAGTGCCAAAGATTTGGCGGACAAACAGACCATCAGCGAAGACGAAGTGAAAAAAGCATTTGACGAGCAGGCGCCCCATCTTTCGCCCCGCCGTGAAATTGCCCACATCTTCTTCCCGGTGCCTCAAGATGCCGATGAAACGGTACGCGCGGCAATCAAAGCCGAAGCAGACAAAGTTGCGGCAGAGCTGAAAGCCAAACCGGCCGATTTTGCTGATCTGGCGAAGAAATATTCAAAAGACACCGCATCTGCTTCCAAAGGCGGCAACTTAGGCTATCTGTCTAAAGACGGCGGCTTGGGGGCGGATTTGGAAAACGTGGCGTTCTCGCTGCCTAAAGGCGGAATCAGCGATGTGGTTCAAACACCGGTCGGCTACGATATCGTCCAAGTTTTGAATATCGAAGACAAAGTGTCTTTAGAACATGAAAAAGCCCGTATCGAAGCCGATTTGAAGCTGAAAAAAGCTGCTTCCGAATTCAATTCGGCCAAAGAAAAACTTTCTGAAGAAGCATTTAATACGCCGACTTCCCTGGCGGATGTTGCCAAAAAAACGAATCTGAAACTGGAAAGCCTGGATCAAGATTGGTTGACTCAAGCCAACGGTAAAGCAGCAGGTTTGCCCGATGCATTGATTAATGCTGCGTTCAGTGAAGATGTGTTGAAGAAAAAACACAATTCCGATTTGATTTCCATGGACAAAGATACGGTTTGGGTTATTCGTGTCAAAGAAGTCAGGGAAGAAAAAACCGCACCTTTCGCTGACGTTCAAGAAGAAGTGCGTTTGGCTTATCTGCGCAGTGAAGCCGCAAAACTGGCCGATAAAAAAGCCAAAGAAGCCATCGAGGCTTTGAAGGCAGGCAAGGCAGTTGACTTGAAATGGTCGGAAGTATCGAAATTGAGTGCGCAAGATGCACGCCGGACCATGGCACCCGAAGCGTATAACGAACTGATTAAAGCCCGTCCGCAAAATGGCAAACCTGCATACGCCATGCTGCTGGAAGGCATGCCGGCTCCTGTAATTGTTGAAGTACAGAATATTGCCGCGCCGGAAAATATTGCTTCCCAAGTGCCTGCTGCCAAACAGATGCTGGCGCAACAGCAGTCTGCCAACATTTTTGACGCATTGCTGCGTTATTTCAGCAAGGAAATCAAGCGCGAGCAAGGTGCGCAAAAAGTTGATAATTCAGCAGAGTAAGCAGGTGATGAACAGGTAGGCGGCAATGATGGCAAACATGATTGCCCGTCTGCCTTAAACAGAATCAAACGGTCGGAGAAAATCCGACCGTTTTCATTATATAATCAGTCTTTCTTGCTCCATCAATATAGTGGATTAACTTTAAACCAGTACGGCGTTGCCTCGCCTTAGCTCAAAGAGAACGATTCTCTAAGGTGCTGAAGCACCAAGTGAATCGGTTCCGTACTATCTGTACTGTCTGCGGCTTCGTCGCCTTGTCCTGATTTAAAGTTAATCCACTATATATAGTGATTTCACTACTATACACATCCCGATTTTCCTTGTTTTTCGGTTAGAGGTCGTCTGAATACCATGAGCAAAGCTCCCGATGCTTTTACGAGGCTGATTAATGCCTTGAAAATTTTACCCAATGTCGGTCCGAAATCCGCGCAGCGCATGGCGCATCAATTGCTGCAAAGCAAGCGGGAGCAGGCGCAGGAGTTGGTTGATGCTTTGCAATACGCATTAAAGCAAGTCCAGCATTGCAGGATGTGCAACACATTTTGCGAAGGGAGTTTGTGCGATATCTGTTCTGACGAATCACGCGACAAACGCCGTCTGATGATCGTCCACATGCCGGCAGATGTCTCCAATATGGAAACAGCCAATTGCCATGACGGTTTGTATTTTGTGCTGATGGGGCAAATCAGTCCCGCGCAAGGGATGGATGTGAGCGCCATCGCATTGGACAAACTGGTGGCAAGGTTGCAGAACGCTGATGTCGAAGAAATCATCATTGCAACAAACTTTACTGCCGAAGGAGATGCGACGGCGTATGTGTTGGCAGAATTGTTTAAAAACCTTCCATACAAAGTCAGCCGTCTTGCCAGAGGCATCCCTTTGGGTGGGGAGCTGGAATATGTCGATGCTGGAACTTTGGCGCAGGCCGTTTATGAAAGGCGCGCAATCAAGGAATAAACAATAAGGTCGTCTGAAAACGCGTTTCAGACGACCTTATTTCAAACAAAGCCGGTTTATTTGCAGCTTACGCCTTGAATTTGCGGAGTGTCGCCGCTGCCTACTTTAAAGGCACATTTGGTGGCGCTGCTGCCGGATACGGTGACGACACCGCTGCCTGCGGTCAGGCTAACCGGTTCTTTAACACCCATGCCGACTGCGGTTGCGGCAAGTTTTTGCACATCGGCAGCGGAATAGGACGTATTGTTCGAACTGATTTTAATCTCCTTAGCCGCATACGCATTTGCACTGAATGCCAATCCGGCAGCGGCAACGGATAATGCTAAGAATTTTGTGATGTTCATTAATGGTTTTCCTTTTTGATGGCGGTAAACTTTACCGCGATTTCAGAATAAGGCCGAATAGATGATTGTGCAAGTTTTTCGGCCGATTTTACGGTAGCCCTGAATAAGAAGACTTTGGTTTACAAATTGCGATGTCTCTATTCTCGGTCGTTTCGGCGTATTCAGACGACCTGTCGGTTTTACGGTACAATAGGCGTTTTTTGACAAACGGATGAGGCATATAAATGGCTTCTTTAGAGACTTGGATAGGACTGCGCTATTTGCGGGCAAAAAAACGCAATGGCTTCATGTCGTTTATCACCGTCATTTCTATTGTGGGTATTGCACTCGGTGTGATGGCTTTGATTGTCGTATTGTCAGTCATGGCAGGCTTTCAGAGAGACATACGGGGGCAGCTTTTGAAAGTGGCTCCTCATGCCGAAATGGGTTATTATGATAACGGCAACGGTAAAAGCTGGGAGAGTCTGCGCGAGATTATTAAAGGACGCAAAGAGGTGCTTCAGTCGGCACCTTATGTTTCGGGGCAGGCATTGCTGGCAAATGCGGGTGAGGTTCAAGGCGTTCAAATCCGCGGGATTTTGCCTGATGAAGAAAAAAAGATCGTTGAATACAGTAAAGAAATGCCTGTGGGCAGTTTTGATGATTTGAAGCCGGGCGAATTCGATATTATTTTGGGGCAGGATTTGGCTGAGACTTTGGATGTAAAGGTTGGTGAAAAAATCACTGTCGTTACACCTGAAGGCAACGTGACGCCTGCCGGTGTCGTACCTCGTCTGAAACAATTTAAAGTTGTCGGCTTGGTCAAAACCAAAATCCATGAATTGAACAATTCTCTGGCATTGACGCACATGAAAGATGCCCAAGTCTTGTACCGCCTAGATGAAAATGCGGCAGGCTTGAGATTGAAACTTGCCGATCCGATCAACGCGCCGTCGTTCACCGAAACACTGCTGCCGAAAAATCTGCAAGAAGAAGTATGGTTGCGCGATTGGACATACACCAACCGCAGTTATTTCGAGGCCGTAGAAATGGAGAAAAGGGTGATGTTCATCATTCTGCTGCTGATTGTTGCCGTAGCCACCTTTAACTTGGTTTCTTCTTTGGTCATGGCAGTTACGGAAAAACAAGCCGATATTGCCATTTTGAGGACTTTGGGTGTCTCCCCGGGCAGCATTATGAAAATTTTTATGGTGCAGGGCGTATTTGCCGGCTTTTTCGGCACCTTAACCGGTGTGATTACCGGTGTCACGCTGGCTTTGAACGTGGGCAGTATTGTCAAACAGTTAGAGAGTTGGTTTGGTTTCCAATTCATCAAATCACAAGTTTATTTCATTGATTATATCCCGAGTGATGTCAGTGTTCATGATGTTGTGCTGATTGCCTGCATTTCCCTGATTTTGTCGTTTATCGCTACGCTCTATCCAAGCTGGCGTGCTGCAAGAACCCAACCGGCGGAGGCTTTGCGCTATGAATAAAGTAGTTTTGAAATGCGATAATGTCAGCAAAAGCTACAAAGACGGTCAATTGAATGTCAATGTTTTGAATCAGTTGAGGCTCGACGTGCTCGAAGGTCAAAGCGTCAGTATTATCGGTTCGTCCGGTAGCGGCAAATCGACGTTGATGCACATTTTGGGCGGCTTGGATAAACCGACTTCCGGCAGCGTGGTACTGATGGGGCAGGATTTGAGTCAGTTGGGACAGAAACAACTGGGTCTGCTGCGCAATCAGTATTTGGGTTTTGTGTACCAGTTCCACCATTTGCTGCCTGAATTTTCCGCTTTGGAAAACGTCATGATGCCGCTTTTAATCGGCAAGATGAAAAAAGCCGAAGCAGAACAGCGTGCGGTTGAAATGTTGGAAAAAGCGGGTTTGAAAAAGCGCATACAACACCGCCCCAGCGAGCTTTCCGGTGGCGAACGCCAACGTGCCGCCATTGCGCGCGCGCTGGTGACACGTCCGAAATGTTTGCTTGCTGACGAGCCGACAGGCAATCTTGACCGTAAAAATGCGCAAAATGTACTGGATATGATGCTGGATCTGAAATCCGAGTTGAATACCAGCCTGATTGTGGTCACGCATGATGACGAGTTGGCAGTCCGCTTTGAACGGGTTATGTTGATGCACGACGGACGCTTGGAAGAGCAGTAACTATCCGGCAAATACGCAAAGGTCGTCTGAAAAAGCAATTGATGCTTTTCAGACGACGGCGGATTCGGATTTGAAGTGCAACTTTCCATAACAGAAAAAGACCAGTATGCGGTAGCATACCGGCCTTTCCTGCAATGCAACACATTAACATCCTTATCCGCCAAAGAAAAACACTTGGTTACGAAACGCCAAGTGTTTTATTCTTGAATCTGTTCCAACCACTGATGCACTTGAAATCCGAATCCAAGGTCGTCTGAAAACTGAATGCCCCTTGAAGTTGGGTCCATCCCCTATACATAGCCAATACTTGGGAGGCAAATTCAAAAAAGCTGCTATGGAAAGAGCAGCTTTTGTCCGGTTTGGCGGAAACGGTGGGATTCGAACCCACGGAGGATTTGCACCCTCAGCGGATTTCGAGTCCGCTGCATTCAGCCTCTCTGCCACGTTTCCGTAGAATAAAGTAAAACCAAATAAAAATGTTGATGGCTGGGCTTCACTTCATTTTTATTTGGTTTTTCTATTTTCAAGAAATGGCGGAAGCGGTGAGATTCGAACTCACGGAGGGCTATCAACCCTCGACGGTTTTCAAGACCGTTGCATTAAACCGCTCTGCCACGCTTCCGTTTCTTGAAGCCGAAATAATAATGAAATTTGTCAGGTTTGCCAAGCGAAATTTGCAGGCGAATATTTAGTTTTTTGTTTTTACTTGGTTTGTTCTTTGCGCATGAACACCCATTCGGACTCATTCGACGCTGCTACGTTAAATGCGTAGCCTTCGTAATCGAAATTTTTCAGCATTTCAGGGTCGGTGATATTGTGTTCCGCCGCGTATCGTACCATCAGTCCGCGCGCGCGTTTGGCGTAGAAGCTGATGATTTTGTATTTGCCGTTTTTTTCATCTTTGAAAACGGGAGTAATCAGGCGGGCTTTAAGTTTTTTAGTGTTGACGGATTTGAAATATTCTTGCGAAGCGAGGTTAACCAATATGTCGCTGCCTGCTTGGGCAAGGGTGTCGTTCAGCAGGTCGGTGATGATGTCGCCCCAAAATTCATACAGGTTCTTACCGCGTGTGTTGGCAAACGCCGTTCCCATTTCCAAGCGGTAGGGCTGCATCAAATCCAGCGGGCGAAGAACGCCGTAGAGACCGGAAAGCAGGCGGACGTGCTGTTGCAGATATTGGATTTGTTCGGGTTTGAGGGTGTCTGCGGCGATGACTTCGTAAACGTCGCCGTTGAACATAAAGACTGCCTGTTTGGCGTTGTCGGGGGTAAACGGCGTATGCCATTCGGCGTTGCGCTCGGCGTTTAAGAGGGCGATTTTGTCGGAAACGTGCATCAGCTCGGCGATTTGCTGCGGGGCGAGTTCACGCAGTTGGCGCATCAGGATTTCGGCTTCAGCCAAGAGGTCGGGTTGGGTGAATTCTTTGACGGGCGCAGGGTCTTTTTCATTGAGGTTTTTGGCGGGGGAAAGGACGAAGAACATGATGGACTCAAAGATGTGATAAACAGCGGCATTGTAGGTTTAAAATGTTTTATGGGCAAGTTTGATAAGTGAGGTAAATGCCGTTATAGCAAAGGCTGTTTGAATGGAATTAAAAAGGTCGTCTGAAAACTCGGATTTGAGGTTTTCAGACGACCTTTTATTGAACTGCCACTTTATTCAGCGATACAGGGAAACGATGGTTTCGGCGGCTTTGACGCAGCTGCCGACATCGGCAACTAAGGCAATGCGGACGTAGCCTTCGCCTGGGTTGCCCCATTCGGTATCGCGGGCGAGGAAGCGGCCGGGGAGGACTTGGATGGCGGCTTTTTGCCAGAGGTTTTTGGCAAATGCCAAATCGTCGCCATCGGGGACTTTCAGCCAGATGTAGAATGATGCATCGGGCAGTTTGACGTCGAATGCCTGCTGCAAAATGGGGATGACGCGGTCGAATTTTTCCTGGTATAGGCGGCGGTTGGCAATGACGTGTTCTTCGTCGTTCCACGCGGCGATGCTGGCGCGTTGAACGGGGATGCTCATCGCGCTGCCGTGGTAGGTGCGGTAGAGCAGGAAGTTTTTAAGCAATTCGGCATCGCCTGCGACAAAACCGGAGCGTAGTCCGGGGACGTTAGAACGTTTGGAGAGGCTGGTGAACATGACGATATTGCGGTTGCTGCGCCCTAATTGCGCTGCCGCCTGTAAGCCGCCTATGGGTTTGTTGCCGTCGAAATAGATTTCGGAATAGCATTCGTCGGAAGCAATGATGAAACCGTATTTGTCTTGCAGATCAAAGATTTCTTGCCAGTCTTCCAGTTGCAGGACGCTGCCGCTGGGGTTGTTGGGCGAGCAGACGAACATGACTTTGGTGCGTTGCCATACGTCTTCGGTAATGCTTTTCCAATCGGGCTTGAAGGACGGGGCAGGGCAGTTGGCAAAACGGATTTCGCCGCCGCCGAGAATGGCTGCGCCTTCGTAGATTTGGTAGAACGGGTTGGGGCTGAGGACGATGGGTTTGAGGTCGTCTGAAACGGGGTTTAAGATGGTTTGAACGAAGGAAAACAAGGCTTCGCGGCTGCCGAGTACGGGCAGGACTTCTGTATCGGGGTTGACGGTCAGTCCGTCGTAACGGCGTTGCAGCCAGTCGGCACAGGCCTGACGCAGCTCGGGCAGACCTGCGGTCAGGGGGTATTTTTCCAGTTCGTGCAGTGAGGCGGTCAGCGCATTGGTGATGACTTCGGGGGTAGGGTGTTTCGGTTCGCCGATATGCAGGTGGACGGGGGCGACGCCTTCGGGAGGGTTAACGCCCTGCATGGCTTCGCGCAGGCGGGCAAACGGATAGGGTTGGAGCTGGTCGAGTAGTGGGTTCATGGGTGTTCCAAATGTCTATCGAGACGGTCATCTTAGCATTTTTTATGCGGATTTTGTTGACAATGTGTGCAGGAAAAGGGAAGACGCGTTGGGAAAAGGTCGTCTGAAAATCGGTTTCAGACGACCTTTTTTGAGCATCACGCGATTTGCAGGCAAAATATAGTGGATTGAGACCTTTGCAAAATTCCCCAAAATCCCCTAAATTCCCACCAAGATATTTAGG
>CAUSDA010000015.1:0-37543 GCA_963529965.1 uncultured Neisseria sp. | reverse complement strand
TATGGAAGGGCCATCGCTCAACGGATAAAAGGTACTCCGGGGATAACAGGCTGATTCCGCCCAAGAGTTCATATCGACGGCGGAGTTTGGCACCTCGATGTCGGCTCATCACATCCTGGGGCTGTAGTCGGTCCCAAGGGTATGGCTGTTCGCCATTTAAAGTGGTACGTGAGCTGGGTTTAAAACGTCGTGAGACAGTTTGGTCCCTATCTGCAGTGGGCGTTGGAAGTTTGACGGGGGCTGCTCCTAGTACGAGAGGACCGGAGTGGACGAACCTCTGGTGTACCGGTTGTAACGCCAGTTGCATAGCCGGGTAGCTAAGTTCGGAAGAGATAAGCGCTGAAAGCATCTAAGCGCGAAACTCGCCTGAAGATGAGACTTCCCTTGCGGTTTAACCGCACTAAAGAGTCGTTCGAGACCAGGACGTTGATAGGTGGGGTGTGGAAGCGCGGTAACGCGTGAAGCTAACCCATACTAATTGCTCGTGAGGCTTGACTCTATCATTTGAAGAACTTCAAATAAAAAGCTTACTGACTGATTCAGTCATCACCGAATATATTGATTAAGGCTTTACCGATTTGTACAGTTTAAGTTTGGCGGCCATAGCGAGTTGGTCCCACGCCTTCCCATCCCGAACAGGACCGTGAAACGACTCAGCGCCGATGATAGTGTGGTTCTTCCATGCGAAAGTAGGTCACTGCCAAACACCTATTCTAAGCCCCTGACAGATGTCGGGGGCTTTTACTTTTACCTCATATTTTATTCATACCTTTACTTGAAACTCGTCAGTGCCGTTCCTTGCCTTCTTGCTATGGCTTACTGCTCACGAGTGGAGATACGCGGGTGCGACGATAGCGCAGCGGGTAAATGTGACGGATAGGGAGGGTGCGGGTAGAATAGGGATGTTGCAGAATCAATACATAAAGAGATAGTAAACTAAGAAATCTTCAGGTATCGTTTGAAAGGAAACGGTAAGACGGATATGATAGCCAACTATTTTACGGTGCCGCACACACAGGCATCATCCGCATTCACAAACTATGGAGTATCTTCTTATGAAAAAATTCCTCTTTGCCGCCCTCTCCCTGCTGACCGCTTCGCTGTCGCTGGCCGCCGTCAACATCAATACCGCTTCCCCGTCCGAGTTGGAAGCCCTGCCCGGTATCGGCCCTGCCAAAGCCAAAGCCATCGTGGACTACCGTCAACAACATGGTGCCTTCAAATCGGTCGAGGAGTTGAAAAACGTCAAAGGTATCGGTGAGGGCATCTTCTCCAAACTGAAGGCGGAAGCAACCGTCGCCCCGGCCGCTCAAAACAAAGCCGCCACCCCCGCCGCTAAAAAATAAACCTGAACACCTTCCTAAACGGGAATGTGCGCAGCTGCAGACCCGGTAATGAAAAGGCCGTCCGAATCCAGTCCGGAGTCGGACGGCCTTTGTGTCGGGCGGGTAAGGCTGCCATGCCTGTCCCGCTTCATTCAGCCGTCAGATCAGGATGCATGGAGAGACCTATGTGGAAGGGTCGTCTGAAAAGGTAGCGGGCTGCAATACTGCCTTAGTGTGCGCAGTGAGAAGGCTCGTTATTGGAAACGACTGCCTTGCCGGCGCACTATGCCGACTACGTCCCCGCCAAATAGCGCGTTCACGTCCGTTAAGGTGGATTTGTTAGGGGAATAGGGGTAGGGAGCCTTTGGGGAAGAAGGGAGAATCAAAAAGGCTGAGAAGAGGCGGAAAGAGGATAGAGACGATGTTATAAACGTTTCGAATTGTATTTTCAGTTTCAGACGACCTCCAACATTTCCCTGTATAATCACGTTTTTGTTCAAACGCTTGTACTTTTCAATATGATTTATCCGTGGCATCAAAACCAGTGGCGGCAGCTTGCCGGCCATTGGGAAAACCGTCCGAACGCTTGGCTGTTTACCGGCAAGGAAAATACCGGCAAAACAGCGTTTGCGCGGTTTGTGGCGCAGGCTTTGCTTTGCGAATCGCCTCGGGAAGATCATCAGCCTTGCGGCGTATGCGCTTCGTGTCATTTGTTTTTGCAAAACAGCCATCCCGATTTTTACGAACTCACTCCTGAAATCCCCGAAGACGGTGCGGTCGGGCGAAAATTGTTGCAGATTAAAATAGATGCCGTGCGCGATATTGTGGAGAACATTTATCTGACGGCTGTGCGCGGCGGATTGCGGGTGGTATTGGTGTATCCTGCTGAAAGTATGAACGTGCAGGCGGCAAACGGCTTGCTCAAAGCTTTGGAAGAACCGCCGCAACATGTTGTTTTTTTGATGGTTACGCATGCACGCGACAAGCTTCTTCCGACCATTAAAAGCCGTTGCCGCCAGATGGTTTTGCCCGCACCTTCGCGCGACGAAGCTTTGGCGTATCTTCGGAAAGAGGGGGTGGATGATGCGGAATCTTTACTGGCTTTTCACAGCGGTGCGCCCTTGTTTGCCCATACGCCCGAAATGGATGACTTGCGCGAAGAGCTGCTCACTTTACTTGCTGCGCCGCGCCTGTTGACGATACTCGACTACGCCGCTGCGTTTGACAAACACAAACAGCCGTTGGCAGTCTTCATCGATTGGATGCAGAAATGGCTGTTGGATGTCGGCTTGGCGCAACAACAAATGCCGCCGCTTTATTATCCCAATTACGCGCAGGCATTGTCGCAGACGGCTTCCAAAACCGATCCGCGCCGCCTGTTTGCGCTGACGGGTCGTCTGAACGCACTCAGCCCTTACGGATACCACACCTTGAGTGTTAAAATGCAGCTTGAGTATCTGCTGACTGAATATCTCGAATTTTGGCAAAACAAATAATCAGATAAGGTAAAACAAAATGGTAAACAACAATAAAGACATTCCGGCGAAAATGATGGCGTTGCAGCTTAAAGACCCGACCCTGCTCTACAACTGCTATATGCCGTTCCTCGAACACGGCGGACTTTTTGTTCCGACCGAAGACGTATTTTCATTGGGCGAAGACATCCTGCTCGCCGTTGAAATCGCCGATTACCCCAAACGCTTCCTGCCTACCAAAGTCGTCTGGATCAATCCCGCCCGTACTTCGGCACACCGTCCCAAAGGCGTCGGGCTGGCATTTTCCGAACACGAAAGCTGCCTTCAGGCGAAAACCCTGATTGAAGGCGAGCTGGGACCGAAACTGCGCAGCGACCGCGTTACCTTTACGCTTTAAAATCATGCATTTAATCGATTCGCACTGCCACCTCAATTTCGAAGGCTTAAGCAACCGCCTGCCTGAAGTGTTCGCCAACATGGAAGAACAAAGCGTCAAGCAGGCGCTTGCCATCAGCGTGAGCAGACAGAGTTTCGCCGAAGTCTTCGACATCGCCCAAGCCAATGAACAGGTTTACTGCACCATAGGCGTCCACCCCGACAGCCAAAAAGCCGAAGAATTTACCGTCGCTGAAATGGTCGAAGCGGCAAAACACCCGAAAGTCGTCGGCGTAGGCGAAACGGGCTTGGATTATTACTGGTGCAAAGGCGATTTGGCATGGCAGCACCGCCGCTTCGCCGAGCACATCCAGGCCGCCAACGAAAGCGGTTTGCCCGTGATTGTCCACACCCGAGATGCCGCCGCCGATACTTTGGCGATTCTGAAAGAAGGTCAAACCAATTCCGGCGTTATCCACTGCTTCACCGAAGATACCGCTTTTGCCAAAGCCGCTTTGGATTTGGGGCTGTACATTTCCTTCTCCGGCATTGTTACCTTCAAAAATGCGCCGCAAATTCAAGAAGCTGCCAAATACGTCCCTGCGGACAGAATGCTGGTCGAAACCGACTCCCCCTTCCTCGCCCCGGTCCCCAAACGCGGTAAGCCTAACGAACCTTCCTATGTCCGTTATACCGCTGAATTTGTGGCGAAACTGCGCGGCGAACCCGTAGAAACGCTTGCCGCTTACACTAGCGACAATTTCTATCGTCTGTTCAATAAAGTACCCGACATCCGTGTTTGATTCGAATGGAAAAAGGTCGTCTGAAAATGCTTTATCTAGCGTTTCAGACGACCTTTTGAAATTTGGAATTTTTTATATAAGTGGACAGTCAGACTGGGTAATTTTGTTGGGCAGAAAATGGAAGATGGCGGAAGTCATCGATAAAATCAGTATCACAAGAAAGCCAGTGCAAAAGCGGACAGATAGTCATGGATGGGTTTAAAATCAACGCGAAAATCAAGATGGCAACTTCCTGAAAACATTTAAAGATATGGCTTTCATCATATCGTTCTCCGTTTTTCTGACAAATCATACTTCTATCGACACATCGCCTTTCCAATAATGAATTACGACATCACCTTTTTCACCCTATTTCTACTCGGCTTTTTCGGCGGTACGCATTGTGTCGGAATGTGCGGCGGGTTGAGTAGTGCGTTTGCGTTGCAGCTTCCGCCACATCTTAATCGGTTGGGACTGATTGTCCTATTGAATTTGGGACGCATCAGCAGCTATGTATTGATAGGTTTGATTGTCGGGCTGGTCGGGCAAATCGGTATTTCTTTGGATGATACGCGCTGGCTGCAAAACGGCCTGTATATTGCGGCGAATATTTTGCTGTTGCTGTTGGGGCTGTATCTGGCGGGTCTTTCTACGGCGGCTACGCAAATTGAGCGCATAGGCAGACCGATATGGAAACGTTTGAATCCGATTTTGAACCGACTGCTGCCGATTAAATCCGTTCCGGCTTGTTTCGGCGTAGGCATGTTGTGGGGCTGGCTGCCTTGCGGCTTGGTGTACAGCGCTTCATTGTATGCTTTAGGCAGCGGCAATGCGGTGCAGGGCGGGCTGTATATGTTGGCTTTTGCACTGGGAACGTTGCCGAATTTGTTGGCAATGGGGGTTTTTGCAGCGCAATTGAAAACACTTTTACAACGCAGAGCCATCCGTTTGTGCGCCGGACTATTGGTTGCGGGTTGGGCAGTTTTCCGTTTGGCGGTAATGCCTTGAGTCTGGCACTGAAACGCCTTTCAAAAGGGTAGGGGTTCATACATTAAAGGTCGTCTGAAAATCCGTTTTCAGACGACCTTTATTCATTGGCATTATTCCATTGCAGCTTCAGTTCAAGCTGCCGGCAGCCATCCGCGTATGCGTTTTTCCATTGCGTCGGCGCTCAAGCCCAAATCGTCCAAAAGTTTTTTCGGATCGCCGTGTTCGGTTACGGTATCGGCAACGCCCAAAAGCAAGACGGGTTTGCAGATGCCGTGTTTCGCCAACACTTCCAGCACCGCGCTGCCTGCGCCGCCTTGTTCGGCGTTTTCTTCGGCGGTAACGATGTAGTCGTGGCTTTGGGCGAGGCGGACAATGAGTTCCTCGTCTATCGGTTTGACGAAGCGCATATCGGCGACGGTGGCGTTCAGTTTGTCGGCAACCGCCAATGCGGGGGCAACCATGCTGCCGAAGGCGATGAATGCGGTTTTCTCGCCTTGGCGGCGGACGATACCTTTGCCGATGGCTACGGTTTCGAGGCCGTCTGAAACGGGCGAGCCTGTTCCCGTGCCGCGCGGATAGCGAACGACGGCGGGGGCGTCTGCCTGATAGCAGGTCGAAAGCAGCAGGCGGCATTCGTTTTCATCGCTCGGCGCGGCGACAATCATGTTCGGCACGCAGCGCAAGAAGCTCAAATCGTACAAACCAGCATGGGTCGGGCCGTCTGCGCCGACGATGCCCGCACGGTCGACGGCAAACAAAACGGGCAGGTTTTGCAGGGCGATGTCGTGCACCAGTTGGTCGTAGGCGCGCTGGAGGAAGGTGGAATAAATGGCAACGACGGGCTTCATGCCTTCGCAAGCCAAACCGCCGGCAAAGGTAACGGCGTGCTGCTCGGCGATGCCGACATCGAAATAGCGGTCGGGGAATTGTTGTTCGAATTCGACCAGTCCGCTGCCCTCGCGCATGGCGGGGGTAATCGCCGCCAATCGGGAATCTGCCGCCGCCTGGTCGCACAGCCATTTGCCGAACACTTGCGTATAGGTCGGTTTGGCGGCGGGTTTGTTTTCTTTTTCAGACGACATTGCGGTTTTGAGGTCGTCTGAAACGTCTTTGGGCAGGTTGGCGACGGCGTGGTATTTGACGGGGTCGTTTTCGGCAAGTTTGTAGCCGTTGCCCTTTTTGGTGATGACGTGCAGCAGTTGCGGGCCTTTGCGGCCGCGCAAATCTTTCAATACGTCAACCAGATGCTCGACGTTGTGGCCGTCCACGGGGCCGGTGTAGCGGAAACCGAAGTTTTCAAACAAAGACAGCGACTGCTTGGCGTGTTCGGCTTCGCCCGCCAGCGTTTTGATTTTGTGCTCGACTTTTTGGGCAAGCTCCATCGCGCCGGGCAGCTTGTCCAAAACCTTGCTCGATTGCGCCTTGATGGTGCTCAACACGCCGCGCATATCGCGCACGACGTTGCTGGCGAGGTATTTCGGCAGCGCACCGACGTTGGGGGAAATCGACATTTCGTTGTCGTTGAGGATGACCAGCAGGTTCACGTCCATGTCGCCCGCGCAGTTCAAGGCTTCAAAAGCCTGCCCCGCCGTCATCGCACCGTCGCCGATAATGGCGACGCTGCGGCGGTCGCTACCCAAGAGCTTGTCTGCCGCCGCCATGCCCAAAGCCGCGCCGATGGAGGTGGAAGAATGCCCTACGCCAAACGCGTCGTATTCGGATTCGCTACGCTTGGGAAAACCCGCCAAGCCGCCGTAGCGGCGCATGGTGTGCATCCGGTTTTTGCGGCCGGTGAGGATTTTGTGCGGATAGCTTTGATGGCCGACGTCCCAAACCAAATGGTCTTCCGGCGTGTCGTATACATAGTGCAGGGCGATGGTCAGCTCGACCGCGCCCAGATTGCTGGCGAAATGCCCGCCGGTTTTGCCTATCGAATCCAGCAGAAACTCCCGCAGCTCGGCGGCGACTTGGGGCAACTGTTTTTTATCCAGACGGCGCAAATCTTGCGGGCTGCCGACGGTATCGAGTAGCGGAGTGTGGCTCATGGTGTGTCTTTGCAGGCTTATTTGTGTATAGCGGGCAATTATAGCAAGAGTTTAGAAAGACGTGGGTTTCCTGCCGGAGGTCGGGTATTGCCGTTAAGCCGTTGCTTGCCGATGGGCGAGGCGTTTTGGGAATGTGTGTAAGGGTCGTCTGAACATGAAATTACACGCCCCGTATGCTACAATCAACAGATAATCCCATCGGTACCGACATCATGAAACCCCATAAAAAAGGCAATATTTTCATCATCTCCGCCGCTTCCGGCACGGGCAAGACCACGCTGGTTTCCCGTCTTTTGAAAAACAACGCCGATTTGCGCGTCTCCGTATCGCATACCACCCGCCAGCCGCGCGAAGGCGAGCAGCATGGCGTGCATTATCATTTTGTTCCCAAAGAGGAATTTGAATCTTTAATCAAACAAAAAGCCTTCCTCGAACATGCAAACGTTTTCGGCAATTATTACGGAACCAGCATCGCGGGGGTTAATTCCCTTAGCGAAGAGGGTTACGATGTGATTTTGGAAATTGACGTGCAAGGCGCGGCGCAGGTACGCAAATCCCTGCCCGAAGCCAGCAGCATCTTCATCCTGCCGCCTTCGTTCGAAGTCCTTGCCGAACGCCTTATCGGGCGCGGCACCGACAGTGAGGAAGTCATCCAAACCCGCCTCTCCAAAGCGCGTCACGAAATCGAACAATCCGTCCTATTTGACTATATTGTCGTCAATGATGATTTGGATAGGGCAGAAGCCGATTTACTCCACATCATCAAAGCAGGTCGTCTGAAAAAATCTTCCCAGCAAGGATTTATCTCAAACCTGTTGGAAAATTCCTGAAAAACAGCGAAAATACGCATTTACATTCCATCACAAATTAATAGAAAGAAAGCAAACATGGCCCGTATCACCACTGAAGACTGCACAGGCAAAATCCCCAATCATTTCGACCTGACCCTCGTCGCCGCCCGCCGCGCGCGCCAGCTTGAAAACGGCAACGCCCCTATGGTTGACGACATCCGTAACAACAAACCGACCGTTACCGCCCTGCGCGAAATCGCCGCCGGTCAAATCGGTACTGAGCTGCTGACACGCAACAAATAATACCAGTAGGCAAAATCTGCCCAACCGCCGCGCGGATTGTATCGGCGCGACATCCGACCGATACAGTCTGACGGCTCAAAACAAAACACACACCGAAGGCCGTCTGAAATGCCCGCCCCCCAGCCCACTGCCCCCTACGACGCGCTGACTGCCGAAGCACGCGAACTTTTGTTCCGTACCGCCTCCTATCTCAGCCCATCCGAACAGGCCGAGCTTGAAAAAGCCGTCGCCTACGCCTTTCACGCCCATGACGGACAAACCCGTAAAAGCGGCGAACCCTACATTACCCACCCCCTTGCCGTCGCCACGCAACTTGCATTGTGGCACATGGACATACAAGGCTTGTGCGCGGGCGTGATGCACGACGTACTCGAAGACACGGGCGTATCCAAAATCGAAATGGCGGCAGAATTCGGCGAAACCATCTCCGAGATGGTGGACGGACTTTCCAAACTCGAAAAACTCAAATTTGAAGATCATGCCGAGCATCAGGCGGAAAGTTTCCGCAAGCTCATCCTCGCCATGACCAAAGACGTGCGCGTGATCGTCGTCAAACTCGCCGACCGCCTGCACAATATGCGCACGCTCGGCTCCATGCGCCCCGACAAACGCCGCCGCATCGCCAAAGAAACCCTCGAAATCTACGCCCAAATCGCCAACCGCATCGGCTTGAACAACGCCTACCAAGAGCTTCAGGATTTATCGTTTCAAAACCTCCACCCGAACCGCTACGAAACCCTTAAAAAAGCGATGGACAACAGCCGCAAAAACCGCCGCGACGTCGTCGGCAAAGTTTTGCGCGCCTTCAGTCAGCGTTTGGTCGGTGCGAACATCGAAGCCAAAATCAAAGGTCGGGAAAAAAACCTGTACAGCATCCATCAAAAAATGTTGGCGAAAAAATTGCGCTTTGCCGAAGTCATGGACATTTACGGCTTCCGCGTCATCGTCAACAGCATTCCCGCGTGTTACGCCGCACTCGGCGCGCTGCACAATCTTTATCAGCCCAAACCCGGACGCTTCAAAGACTATATCGCCATCCCCAAAAGCAACGGCTACCAAAGTCTGCACACGACCCTGGTCGGCCCATACGGCTTGCCCATTGAAGTCCAAATCCGCACACGCGAAATGGATGCCGTAGCCGAAGGCGGCATCGCCGGCCACTGGATATACAAATCCGGCGAAAACACCGTCGATCAAGCCGTCCTCCATACCAACCAATGGCTCAAAAACATCCTCGATTTGCAAGCCAGCAGCGCGAACGCCATCGAATTCCTCGAACACGTCAAAGTCGACCTGTTCCCCAACGAAGTCTACATCCTGACGCCCAAAGGCAAAATCCTTACCCTGCCTAAAGGCTCGACGCCCATAGACTTCGCCTACGCCGTTCACACCGACATCGGCCACAAAACCGTCGCCGCCCGCATCAACAACACCATGATGCCCCTGCGTACCAAACTCAAAACCGGCGACTCCGTTGAAATCATCACTTCCGAACACGCCAAGCCCAATCCGGCATGGCTGAATTTCACCGTTTCCAGCCGCGCGCGCAGCGCCATCCGCCAATACGTCAAAAACCTCAACCGCCACGACGCCATCGTCCTCGGCGAAAACCTCCTGCAAAAAGCCCTGTCCAGCCTGTTGCCCAAAGACGTATTGCTTTCAGACGACCTCAAAGAAAAATACCTCGCCGACCTCAACGACAAACAAACCTCGTTTGAAGAAGTCCTCTACAACGTCGGTATGGGGCATACCCTGCCCGTGTACGTCGCCATGCACATCGCCGAACTGGCAGGGCAGCACTTCGGCAGCGAAGTCAAACTCAGCCCCATCAAAGTCAACGACCAAGAAACCGGCCGCATCCATTTTGCCGAATGTTGCCACCCCGTCCCGGGCGATTCCGTCCGCGCCCTTTTGGTCAAAGACAAAGGCATGATTATCCACCGCGATACCTGTCCGACCCTGCTCAAATCCGACCCCGAGCAGCAGCTTGATGCGAACTGGGAAGGCATAGGCAGTCATACCTACCGCACCGGACTCAGTATCCAGTCCGAAGACGCCCACGGCCTGCTCGCCCTTATGGCGCAAGCCATCTCTAACTCCGGCGCGGACATCGAGTCCGTCGAAACCCCCAACAAAGCGCTGGCAGGTACGGAAGGCTTTGTCGAATTCAAGTTCATCATCAAAGTGAAGGACTTGGCGCAAATCAACCAAATTATTCACAATCTACATGCCATTCCCCAAGTGCGCAAAGTGGTTCGAAGCTAGGGAAGAAGGGCGGTAAAGCCGATGTCGTTTTGCCGCCTGATAGGGTTTAAGTTTTCTTAAAATCCGGAAGATACTTTCGCAAAATCAACAAGACGCGCGAAATACCACAAAGGTCGTCTGAAAACCGATATTCAAGGTTTTCAGACGACCTTCAAACTTGACAGGAACGACGCAATCAAAGATAATCCCGCAATTCATTTGCAGCCGCATCGACGGCATACCCGGCGCTAAGCCGACTTGTTAGGAGGTGATGTTTACATCACGGCGCGTATCCCGCCGGTCGCAAGACACCTGAGATACAAACAACCACTTTTTGACAAACCGCCCCTTTTTACCTTTCTCCCTTTCGGC
The DNA here is from genome assembly GCA_963529965.1 of uncultured Neisseria sp. Lineage (GTDB taxonomy): Bacteria > Pseudomonadota > Gammaproteobacteria > Burkholderiales > Neisseriaceae > Neisseria. The sequence continues at coordinate 26,841 of CAUSDA010000015.1, read as the reverse complement.
GGTTTGAAACCAGAATTCAATTTAAAGGAAATAAAATGCCTGCAATCCGCGTTAAAGAGAACGAACCCTTCGAAGTAGCCATGCGCCGTTTCAAACGTGCCGTAGAAAAAACCGGTCTGTTGACCGAGCTGCGCGCCCGTGAAGCTTACGAAAAACCGACTACCGAGCGCAAACGCAAAAAAGCCGCAGCCGTAAAACGCCTGCAAAAACGCCTGCGCAGCCAACAACTGCCTCCTAAAATGTACTAAACATCAATTGCAGGTCTGCCCTGTGATGCCGAAACACACCGCAAGGCTTGACCTGCGGTGTGTTTTGTTTTTCAGACGACCTGTAAGGCAAGGGGTCGTCTGAAAAATAGAAAATCCCCTAAGGCAGTATGTGCAATACCATCTTCCATCTTTTCCCGAAAGTCATCCCATGAGCCTGAAAGCACAATTAACCGAAGACATGAAAACCGCGATGCGTGCCAAAGATCAAATTACTTTGAGCACCATCCGCCTCATCAATGCCGCCATCAAACAATTTGAAGTGGACGAGCGCACCGAAGCCGATGACGGCAAAGTGATTGCCATCATCACCAAAATGGTCAAACAGCGCAAAGACAGCGCCAACATCTACACCGAAGCAGGCCGTCAGGATCTGGCGGACAAAGAAAATGCCGAAATCGAAATCCTGCACCGCTACCTGCCGCAAATGATGTCTGCCGAAGAAATCCGCACTGCCGTGGAAACCGTGATCGCCATGACCGGAGCTTCCGGAATGGCTGACATGGGCAAAGCCATGGGCGTGTTGAAAACCCAGTTGGCGGGCAAAGCCGATATGGGTGAAGTCAACAAAGTTCTGAAAGCCGTTTTAACTGCTTAAAAGTAAACAAACAGGTCATCTAAGTTTTCAGACGACCTGTTTGTTATATGGTGAATAAAAATAAAATATTACTACTGTCGTTTCCGCACAGATAAGAATCCATTTTTAAAGTCATGTTTTTCTGATTAAACTCAATAAACTGAATCCCAGTAATGGATTTCCGCCTGTGCGTTAATGACTGTATTTAGTATCCTATTCTTATTTAAATCAACTATTATAAATTATTATGAGCTTTATCATAACCAACAACGAAAAAATTCCTAATAATGTAAAGCCTCTCTTTTTTTCTCCTTTAATAAGAGCATAAATTCCAATAATTAATCCGAATATTGGCACAATAACTGATAGGATGATATCTATTGGCGTTGCATTTTTAAGAACTTTCTTACCATTAGGCAATACCTGATACTTATCGTCTTCCCAACTCATTTTAAGATAACCTTTCTATCTAAATAAGATAATTAAAGAACACAATCAAAATAACAACAAAAAATAAAACAATTAATAGCTGTAAAAATATACAATTATTAGAGTAATTATGAAAATATATTCATAAATACCCCTTGCAAGTAGAAATTTTCCAGTCCAATGTTACAATGATTATAATCAATTATTCAAACAACATTTGAATCTTAAAATCACTCTTTTAATGTCTAAAACCCTTCAAAAAGTGAGAAAATATGGAACTTCATGAAAAAATTCGAGTAATGAGAGAAATGAACCAATGGTCTCAAGAAGAAATGGCTGAGAAATTAGCAATGTCTGCTAATGGGTATGCAAAAATAGAACGTGGGCAAACTAAACTGACTTTTGATAAATTGAATCAGATTGCACAGATTTTTAAAATTGATGTAGTTGAATTGATTACAAAAGAAAAACCATTATTTCTTTTGGTCGGAGATAATAGCCATAATTACGGATCAAATTACTATGGCAATAATGAAGCGTTAATAGCTGAAAATGAAAAACTGAAACTGACAATATCTCATAATAATGAAATTATTCAACGACAAGAAAACGAGATTTTAGCTTTAAAAGAAATCATTTCTCTACTCAAAAAAAATTAACACTCTATCTAATTCACTCAAGACACGAAAAAGGTCGTCTGAAAATGGAATTTCCGTTTTCAGACGACCTTTTTTAAGCTTAGGCTTACCGTTTGCCGATATTGTGAAATATCTTGCCCATATCGTTTAAGAAACGGGGTTCGCGCTGTATCAGGTAAACAATCAAGGGGATATTACCGATGGCGACGATCAGGTAAAGCAGGGAAATGCTGTCGAACAGCATCAAGAGTACCGCGCTTAAAATGGCAGCCGATACCATGAACACGCCATTGATAATGTTGTTGGCGGCGACGGCGTGGGCGCGGAAGGATTCGCTGCTGGCGGTTTGCAGCCAAGTGTAGAGCGGGACGGAGAAGAAGCCGCCGAAGAAGCCGATCAGCGTCATGACGAGCATGACGGGATACGCCATGCCTTGCGACAGGAACCAGGTGATGCCGTTGAGTTCGGTAAAGCGTTGCCCTTGGGTCAGCCATACCAAAATCAAGCCGAATACAGTCAAACCCGTCGTGCCGACGGTTACCAAGCCTAAGAGCAAGCGTTCGTGGCTGAGTTTGGCGCACAACACCGAGCCGGCGGCGATGCCGATGGAGAATAGGGCGAGCATGAGGTTGAAGACGCTGTCGTTGCCGCCCAAATGGATTTGCGTGAAAGTCGGCAGTTGGGTGGTGTAAACCGAGCCAATAAACCAAAACCATGAAATGCCGATGATGGATGTGAAGACGGAATCATATTGCGCGGTTTCGCGCAGGAGCGCGTGCGTGCCTTTGACGATGTTCCATTCGATTTTCGTGTTGGGGGCTTTGGCGGGGACGTTAGGCATGAAGAAGCTGGTTAGCGTGCCGCCGATGGCGACGAGCAATACTAAGATGCCGACGACGGAGGGCGGCAAGCCTGCGACGGATGTGCCTAAAATCTGACCGAACAAAATGGCGATGAATGTTCCCGATTCGATCAGGCTGTTGCCCATAATCAGCTCTTTGTCGTTGAGGTAATCGGGAAGGATGGCGTATTTCAACGGGCCGAACAGCGTCGATTGCGCGCCCATGCAAAACAGGCAGACCAAGAGCAGCGGGGCGGACTGGATATAGAAGCCGAACGCCGCCACAGCCATGATGACGATTTCCAATACTTTGATCCATCGCGCCAAGACGGCTTTGTCGAATTTGGTGCTCAGTTGTCCCGACAGCGCGGAAAACAGGAAATAGGGCAGGATAAACAGCAACGCGCCCAAGTTCAGCATTTGGCTGGCGGGCAGGAAGTTGTTTTTGCCCAAACCGTAGAAGCTGATCATCACAAACAGCGCGGTTTTGAACATATTGTCGTTGAACGCGCCCAGAAACTGCGTGCCGAATAATGGGGCGAAACGGCGGCTGGTCGGGAAATTCAGATTGTCTTTTTTGAGGCTCATTTTTCGGATTCTTGTTCTTCTTTTTCTATTTCGTTTTCAAGCAGTTTGTCGGTGGAATCGTCGTCCATCAGGATGCGGTGTGCCGGTCCTTCGAGATCGTCAAACTGTCCGTTTTTGCCCGACCACCAGAAAAAATAGCCGATGGCAAACGCCAAAATAATGCTGATGGGTACTAAGATGAACATACTTTCCATCACATCGCTCCGGTCAAATCGGTTAAGACAAAAGTCTGTCCCGATACGGTCAGATATTCGTTGCGCAGCGAGCCGACGGGGGCGTCGTCAAAAAACAGCTCGATACGGTCTTTCACGACGCGCCAATATTGCGGAATCTCGGTTTGCCCGAAAGGCGCCAAAACCTCCGCCGCCGCGCCTTCTTCACTTTGCAGCTTGACGGCGAAACGCCCGCTCTGCGGCTGCGTTTCGGATTCATCATCCGGCAGCATGATGAAAAAGCCCACATGGGCGCCTTGTTGCGTATGGATACTGAAATAGTGCATATCAAAGAATCTTAAAAGGCTGCCGCTGTTTTCAGACGACATAGTGAATACAAAAACTTTCTAAATGTAACAGTTTGACACGCCCCTGCAAAGGGCTTTACGCCCCCGCGTTCGACAGGTCGTCTGAAAACCAACCGTTTCCCTTTAAACATCAATATCTTCCTTTATCGCTTTCCGCATGCTCCAAGTCAAACATTAAGCCAAGCAGCCGCCCCCGTTTTTTGCTAGAATAGCGCGGTTTACATTCATCAACCGATTTCAGACGACCCCGTCCAACCGGTGGCGGCAGAAACCACACGGAAAGCAATATTCATAAAGTTGCCCCATTCCGAATGTAGCGGTCATTTTTCTTTCATAGATTTTACGCCACCAACCCTGCCGTGCAGATGCCCGGCTCGAACCTCAAGCGCATCCACTATGCCTGCGGGAGATGTTTGGCGGTATATCCACGACAAAGAACAGATTGCCGATACTGCCCGCACAGGTCGTCTGAAACCTTCAGGAGCCACAACAAATGACCCAAAAACTCATCTTAGTTTTGAACTGCGGCAGCTCATCCCTCAAAGGCGCCGTGCTGGATAACGACAGCGGCGAAGTCCTGCTCAGCTGCCTTGCCGAAAAACTCAACCTGCCCGACGCTTACATCACGTTCAAAGTAAACGGCGAAAAACACAAAGTCGACCTGTCCGCCAAGCCCGACCACACCGGCGCAGTTGAAGCCCTGATGGAGGAACTCAAAGCCCACGGCCTCGACAGCCGCATCGGCGCCATCGGCCACCGCGTCGTCAGCGGCGGCGAACTGTACAGCGAATCCATCCTCGTTGACGACGAAGTCATCGCCGGCATCGAAAAATGTATCCCGCTCGCCCCTCTGCACAACCCCGCGCACCTCTTGGGCCTGCGTGCCGCGCAAAGCATTTTCAAAGGCCTGCCCAACGTCGTCGTTTTCGACACCGCCTTCCACCAAACCATGCCGGAACACGCCTACACATACGCGATTCCGCATGAACTGTATGAAAAATACGGCTTGCGCCGCTACGGCGCACACGGTACCAGCTACCGCTTCGTTTCTGATGAAACCGCCCGTTTCCTCGGCAAAGACAAAAAAGACCTGCGCATGGTGATTGCCCACTTGGGTAACGGCGCGTCCATTACCGCCGTCGCCAACGGCGAATCACGCGATACCAGCATGGGCCTGACTCCGTTGGAAGGCCTCGTGATGGGTACGCGCAGCGGCGACATCGATCCCGCAGTCTTCGGCTTCCTCGCTGAAAACGCCAACATGACCATCACCCAAATCACCGACATGCTGAACAAAAAATCCGGCCTGCTCGGCTTGTCCGGCCTGTCCAACGACTGCCGTACCATCGAAGAAGAATCCGGCAAAGGCCATCCCGGCGCAAAACTCGCCCTGGACGTCTTCATCTACCGCCTCGCCAAATACATCGGTAGCATGGCTGTGGCAGCCGGCGGCCTGGACGTGCTCGTCTTCACCGGCGGTATCGGCGAAAACTCCGACATCATCCGCGAACGCGTACTCGGCTACTTGGGCTTCCTCGGTCTGAAAGCCGACCACGAAGCCAACCTGAAAGCCCGCTTCGGTAACGCCGGCGTGATTACGACTGCCGACAGCGCAGCCGTCGCTGTTGTTATCCCGACCAACGAAGAATTGATGATTGCACACGATACCGCCCGTCTGAGCGGCCTGTAATACAGCGAGTCATCCGATAAAAAACCTGCCGAAAACGGCAGGTTTTTTGTTGGTACGGCAAAAAGTATGATTTGTCTGCATGACCCGCTTCGGGATTTTCTCTCCGCCTTCAAACGAAAGGAGAGGGTGTAGGTTTTTCTGCTTCGTATCCACTATATTCATCCCGATTTCCTCCCTTTCGGCAAGAGCCGCGATAAGTTGCTTTTCAGTAAAAAGGTCGTCTGAAAATTTTCAGACGACCTTTTCCATCGCTATTGCTTCACAGGTTTCAAAGTCGGCAAAACCGTATCCCAAATCGCAAGGACTTCGGCTTCACTGCGCTTCGTTCCGTCTTTTTTCTCAGTGCCAAACTGCATCATGATGCGCGGGTCGCCGCCGTCGCGTTCCCAAAAGAACATATATTTGTTGCCGCCCCATTTCACCAATTTTTCCTCGCCCGACATGCCGTTGATGGTGCGTTTGCCTTGGCGGATGGTGCGGGTTAACGCTTTAACCAATAAGCCTTTTTCTGGGTCGACTTTGCGTTTCAGTAGTGTCGCTTCGCCCGCTTTCAGCACATCGCCGTGCATGATTTCCAGACTCATATCGTGTTGCTTGGCAAATTCGACGGTGCTATGGACTTCAAACGGTTTTTTGCCGTCATCGGCGATAAAACCGCCTATCAGGCATATACCGTGTTTATTTGGCACTTCAAATTCCTGCCTGGTTTTCAACCCATTGAGGATTTCTTGGCGGAATTTTTTCTCCATGGTGTTTATTGCTTCTTTTTCTTGGGTTTTCCAGTTGGCAGGGGCTTTGCCATGATCAGAAGGAATGCGGAAATAACTACGCACAATATAAGCATCATCATTATCCAGCTTGAAATATAAATCGGCTTCGTAGGGCATACCGTCCTTCCCGATAATATTTTCCCAATGGTATCCCCCGCGTCTTACCTGCATCATCGCCCGATCTGGAATCAGAGTACGGGTATCAACAACAATTTTTGTTCCTGCTCTACCATTTTGCTTAAACTCGTTGATATTCCTAACGTTTCTCTTCCAGTCGTTAAACATAACCATCACACTCCAGCCATTGTAATCAAGATGCGTACTGCCATGACGGCGTTTGGACGGCAGGCGCAATTGATAGCGGCCGCTGCAATAGGGCTGTTCAGTCCAGTAGGCGGTATCGATGGCGGATTGGGTGACGGTCGGCGAGGTTTCTGCCGGTGGGGAAACAGTGGGCGTGCAGGCTGCGACGGCAAGTATTAAAGACAGCGTGGTCAGACGGATGGACATAAATAAGCTCCGTGATTGAATAGGGGTCGTCTGAAAGTATAGTTTATTCAGACGACCTTTGTCATAAAACGGGTTTGGCGGTATTTATTCAGCATGGGCGGGCATTTCGCGCGTCCGTCAGCTGGGCGGTATGGCGATAATGTCGGTAGGGAAAATGATGGTTTGGCTTTATAATCTGATTCATTCTTTTCAGGCAGACCATTATGGAACACGATTCAAACGAAACCATGCGCCTTTCCAAGCGTATGGCGCAATTGGGCTTATGCTCGCGCCGCGAGGCGGATAGCTACATCGAGCAAGGCTGGGTCAAGGTCAACGGGCAAACCGCCGTACTCGGTCAGAAAGTAACCGAACGCGACCGCATCGACCTCAACCGGCAGGCGCATGAAAAACAGGCGGAGCGCGTCACCATCCTGCTCAACAAGCCCGTCGGCTACGTCAGCGCGCAGGCGGAAAAAGGCTACAAATCCGCCGCCGAGCTGATTACCGCCGACAACCGTTGGGAAGGCGACGACAGCCGCATTCCGTTCAGCGAAAAACACAAATTCGGCTTGGCGCCCGCCGGCCGGCTGGACATCGATTCCGTCGGGTTGCTGGTGTTGACGCAGGACGGCCGCATCGCCAAGCAACTTATCGGCGAAAACAGCGGCAGCGAAAAAGAATATCTGGTGCGCGTGCGCGGCAAATTGGACGAAAAAGGACTTGCCTTGCTGAATCACGGATTGAGTCTGGACGGCGAGAAACTGCGCCCCGCCAAAGTAGAGTGGCAAAACGAAGATCAACTGCGTTTCGTGCTGAAACAGGGCAAAAAGCGGCAAATCCGCCGTATGTGCGAACTCGTCGGTTTGCGCGTCGTCGGGCTGAAGCGGATTCGGATGGGTAAAGTCAAACTGGGCAAACTGCCGCCCGGCAAATGGCGTTATCTGCGGGCGGATGAATCGTTTTGATTGGATTTGAACTTGGGAATGACGGCAAGAGGTCGTCTGAAAACGTCACAGTATCCGTTTTATAAAGATAAGAATATGAATTTAGAAACCAAAATTCCGCCGCCGGCGGTATGTTTTATCTGCGCATTGCTGATGTATGCCTCTGCGCAAGTATCCGCGCTGGCAGGCATGCTGCCGCGCTTTCCGATATTGCTGTCGGTTGTTTTGATAGCGTTTGGGACGGCGTTGGGCGTGTCAGGTGTGTGGGCGTTTCGCCGTGTGCGCACGACCGTCAGCCCGTTCAATCCCGAACAAACCGAACACTTCGTTTCAGACGGTGTGTACCGTTTCAGCCGCAACCCGATGTATGCGGGCATGGGCTTCTGGCTGGCGGCATGGGCGGGACACTTGGCGCATCCGCTGCCGTGGCTGTTTTTGGCGGTATTTGCCGCCTATATGACGCGTTTCCAAATCATGCCCGAAGAACGCGTTTTGGCGCGGAAATTCGGTGCTGAGTATGAAGCGTACTGCCGACGCGTCCGCCGTTGGTTATAAAAGCGGCAACGTCAAATCGGGTATCGCCCCTGCGCCTTTGTGGCATGAAATGATCCGGCTGCGCCGATTAGCCCTGATTGTGTGAATCCGCGATGGTTCAAATCAAACAAAAGGTCGTCTGAAACCCCAAAACAAGGTTTCAGACGACCTTTTTAGTCAACTGCCTGCGTCAAATTAATGATGACCGCAGCCGCATTCTTTTTTCATGTCGATAACCATGCGGCCGGTGATTTTGCCTTCGCGCATTTCTTGGAAAATTGCCGGAGCTTCGTCCAAGGCGCGCAGTTGGACTTTCGGTACGACCAAGCCTTCTGCGCCGAATTGGAAGGCTTCTTCCAAGTCTTTGCGCGTACCGACCAGCGAGCCGACCACTTCGATGCCGTCCAAGACCAAGCGGGGGATGGACAGGTCCATAGATTCGGGCGGCAGGCCGATGGCGACGACGCGGCCGCCTGCGCGGACGCAGTCCACAGCAGAGTTGAACGCGGCGGCGGATACGGCGGTGACAACGGCTGCGTGTGCGCCGCCGGTTTTTTCCTGAATCACTTTGGCTGCGTCTTCTTTGGCAGCGTTGATGACTAAATCTGCACCGCTTTCTTTAGCGAATGCCAGTTTTTCATCATTGATGTCGATGGCGACGACGTGTGCGCCGAATACTTTTTTCGCGTATTGGACACCCAAGTTGCCCAAACCGCCCGCGCCGTAAACGGCAATCCATTGTCCTGGACGCACGCCGGAAACTTTCACGCCTTTGTAAGTGGTTACGCCGGCGCAGGTAATGCTGGAAGCTTGTGCAGGATCGAGGCCGTCGGGTACTTTGACGGCGTAGTCCGCATCGACGATACAGTGGGTCGCCATGCCGCCGTCGGCGGTGTAGCCTGCGTTCAATACGGAACGGCACAAGGTTTCGCGGCCGGTATTACAGTATTCGCACGAACCGCAGCTTTGGAACAACCATGCGATGCTGACGCGGTCGCCGACTTTCAGGGCGTTCGCGCCCGGAGCGACTTCTTTGACGATGCCGATGCCTTCGTGTCCCAACACGCGGCCCGGTTTTTCGCCGTAGTCGCCTGCCGCAACGTGCAAGTCGGTATGGCACACGCCGCAATATTCGACTTCAACCAACGCCTCGCCGTATTCCAACGGGCGCAGTTCGCGTTCTACAACTTCTACATCGCCTGCTACATTTTGATTCACAACAACTGCTTGCATCTTCATGGTGTTCTCCTTGGCATTCGTAAGAAATCCGTAAACGGTTGGGCGGGATAACGCCTTTCCTGTAAATGAGAATACTCCCCTTCATTTCGCCGTGTCAACACCCTATCTTTTTGAAAAATAAGGAATAAAATGTTATACCATAACATTTAAATTATAAGGATATATCCGCGAAGATTCTGAAAAATTCTTACACATATCATGTAAAAAAGGTCGTCTGAAAACTTTAAATATATTAACAAACGCGCTTCGTTTCCATACGGGGTCAAGCCTTATCGGTTTAAATTTCCTATTTTAGAAAATTACATATTTGGAATTTCGAGAATGTTATCATTTTTAGTGCTTGAACTGAAAGAGAAAAAATACTATCCTGTTTTCAGACGACGTTTGAGGAACGTCCAAAACCTAAGAAAGACAACCAAGGAGACAGCATCATGGCAAAAGATTTAAATGTGTTTGATAAAGAGTACGGCCTTTTGATTAACGGCGTGTGGACGAAACCCGGCGCGCTTTTGGATTCGTACAATCCCGCCAACGGCGAAGTATTGGCGAAATTCACCGACGCGACCGACGCCGATGTGGATGCCGCCGTCGCCGCCGCGCAGGAAGCGTTCAAAACATGGCGCAAAACCACCACCACCGAACGCGCCGCCATACTCAACAAAATCGCCGATGTGATTGACGACAACTTGGAATTGTTCGCCTTGCAGGAAACACTGGACAACGGCAAACCCATCCGCGAAACCCGCGCCGCCGACATCCCGCTGGCTTCCGACCATTTCCGCTACTTTGCCAGCGTGATCCGCGGCGAAGAAGGCACTGCCACCCAGCTTGACTCCGAAGACCTGTCTATCGTCCTGCGCGAACCCATCGGTGTCGTTGGGCAGATTATTCCGTGGAACTTCCCCTTCCTGATGGCGGCGTGGAAAATCGCCCCCGCACTCGCCGCAGGCTGTACCATCGTTATCCACCCGTCTTCCAGCACTTCGCTGAGCCTGTTGTCGTTCGCCCAAAAAATCAACCACTTGCTGCCTAAAGGCGTGTTGAACATCATCACCGGACGCGGTTCTAAATCCGGCGAATACATGCTGCGCCACAAAGGCTTCAACAAACTCGCCTTTACCGGTTCGACCGAAATCGGCCGCCACATCGGCATCGCCGCCGCCGAAATGCTGATTCCCGCCACCTTGGAATTGGGCGGTAAATCCGCCAACATCTTCTTTGACGACATGCCGTTCGACAAAGCCCTCGAAGGCGCGCAAAAAGGTATTTTGTTCAACCAAGGCCAAGTGTGCTGTGCCGGTTCTCGCATCTTCGTACAAGAAGGCATTTACGACAAATTCGTCAACGCCTTGGCGGAAGAATTCAAAAAAATCAAAGTCGGCCTGCCTTGGGAAGACGACACCCAAATGGGTTCGCAAGTCAACGCCGGTCAGCTTGAAACCATTTTGAAATACGTCAAAATCGGCGAACAGGAAGGCTGCCGCATCATCACCGGCGGTAAAAAAATCGAAGGCGAATTGGGCAAAGGCGAATTTGTCGAACCGACCTTGATTGAAGCCGACAGTAACAACGCCCGCGTTGCCCAAGAAGAAATCTTCGGCCCGGTTGCCACCGTGATTAAATTCAAAACCGAAGAAGAAGTCATCAAAATGGCCAACGACAGCGAATACGGCTTGGGCGGCGCAGTTTGGAGCAAAGACATCAACCGCTGCCTGCGCGTTTCCAATGCGCTGGAAACCGGTCGCGTCTGGGTGAACTGCTACAACCGCCTGCCCGCAGGCGCACCGTTCGGCGGCTACAAAACTTCAGGTATCGGCCGCGAAACCCACAAAATGATGCTTGCCGCTTATACTCAGGTGAAAAACATCTACATTTCCACCCGCGAAGAGCGCGAAGGCTTCTATTGATTGCCTGCTGAACATCGTTTATTGATGTAGAAAAAAGGTCGTCTGAAATCCGGATTCGGGTTTCAGACGACCTTTTTGTGTTGACTGGATTTTTATGAGTACTTGTCGTTATAGACAAATAAACCGTCAGGCTTGGCTTTGGGAAAGATTAAACGGTTTTTATAGTGGATTAACTTTAAACCAGTACGGCGTTACCTCGCCTTGCCGTACTATCTGTACTGTCTGCGGCTTCGTCGCCTTGTCCTGATTTAAATTTAATCCACTATAGAAGATTCATGATGCCAAAGGGGGGTAATTTTGTTATACGGTGTTTGCCAGCATGGTTAGCGCATAAGGTTCCAGGCCATTTTGACGGCAATCAGCAGCAGCATGATGCCGAAGGAGATTTTGAGTTGGCGGGCGGGGAGTTTGTGCGCGGTTTTGACGCCGATAGGGGCGAAAATCATGGTGGCGATGCTGAGGATGGCGACGGCGGGCAGATACAGGAAGCCGCCGGAGCCGTGGGGCAGGTCGGGAACGTTCCAGCCGGTAACGAGGTAGCCGATTGTGCCGGCGAGCGCAATTGGCCAAGCAAGGCCGGAGGATGTGCCGATGGCGCGGTGTGCGGGGAAGTTGCAATACATCAGGAAGGGGACGGACAGCGAGCCGCCGCCGATGCCGACCCAGCTCGAAGCTGCGCCGAACAATGTGCCGACTGCGCTTAAGCCGGGCAGGGCGGGCAGGTGGCGCGAGGCTTTGGGTTTGGAGTCGGTCAGGGTTTTGAGGGCGATAAGGGTTAGGAATGAGATGAAGAAGATTTGCAGGGCGCGGGTAGGCATATATTTGGCGGTTACCGCGCCGATCAGTACACCGAATATCATGGAAGGGGTCATACGGCGGACAGTCTGCCAGTCGATGGCGCTTTTTTTGTGCTGCGCGTACATGCTGGAGAAAGTGGTGAACACCATTACGGCGAAGGATGTGCCGATGGCGAGATGTTGGGCGTAGGGGTGGCTGTTGATGCCTTGCAGTTGCAATGTCCACAAGACGACGGGGACGACCAGCGTACCGCCGCCTACGCCGAACAATCCTGCAATAAAGCCCGCCGCGCTTCCGACGGCGAGCAGGGCGAGGATAATATCCCAAGTCCACATTTTTTCAGACGACCTTTTTATTCCTGCGGCGTTTTTTCAGCCAACGCCGTGCCGCCATAATGTAGCCGGAGAGACTGTACCCCAAGAAGAAGAGGAATAAGACGAGGGCGGGCTTCCATGTGATTAAGAGGAGGATCAACACGGCGATTACCATGCCCATAAACGGGACTTGGCGGCGGATGTTGATTTCTTTAAAGCTCCAAAACGGGATTTGGACGATCATGGAAATGCCGGCGAAAAGTGTGATGCCCAATGCCCACCAATGTACGCCGGGGAAGCGTTCGACGCTGTGGTTGACCCAAATCAGGCCGACAATCAACGCGGCGGCGGTCGGACTGGGGACGCCGATAAACCAGCGTTTATCGACTTTGCCGATAAGCGTGTTGAAGAGGGCGAGGCGCAGGGCGGCGCAGGCGCAGTAGATGAAGGCGACGGAATAACCGATTTTGCCGAACTGCGAAAGTTGCCATTTGTAAATAATCAATGCAGGCGCAACGCCGAAACTGACCATGTCGGCAAGGCTGTCGAGCTGTTCGCCGAATGCGCTTTGGCTGTTGGTCAGCCGCGCTACGCGCCCGTCCATACCGTCGAGCAGCATGGAGAGGAATACTGCGATCGCCGCTATTTCAAAGTGCTTGTGCATGGATTGGGTGATGGCGAAGAAGGCGCAGAACAGGGCGGCGATGGTGAAGGAGTTGGGCAGCAGGTAGATACTGTTGCGGCGCAATGAATTGCGTTGCAGGTTTTGAGGGTTTTGCGTATTGTCCATAAGCGTTCGATGATGCTGTACGAAGCAGATTTAGGGATTATACCGTATCGTGACCGCCTGACAATTTAATAACGATGGTATTTTTTTATGGCGGCGCGGTTCTGTAACTTGGGTGATGAAAAAGGTCGTCTGAAAACCTTTCGAGGTTTCAGACGACCTTTTGTTTAAGCTGTCATCAGCTCAGTTTGCCGTGGCATTGTTTGTATTTCAGGCCGCTTCCGCAAGGGCAGGGGTCGTTGCGGTGGACGACTTGGCCTTGGGCGGCAAGTGCTTCGGGGCTGAAATCCGTTCCGTCGGGATCGAACGCTTCGGTAACCAAATTGGTTTGGGATTGTCCGAGCAGTTCTTCCATATCGGGCGCTTCGGAGTGGATGGTTTGGATGCCGACGGGTGCGGGTTCGGCAATTTCTTCTACATCGGTGTTGCGCTCGATTTGGACGGAGGTCAAGAGGGCGGCGGTTTGATGCTTGATGCCGCGCCACAGGTTTTCAAACATGGCGAAGGCTTCGCGTTTGTATTCCTGTTTCGGATTTTTCTGGGCATAGCTGCGCAGGTGGATGCCTTGGCGCAGGTAGTCCATGGCGGCAAGGTGTTCGCGCCATTGCAGGTCGATGACTTGCAGCATGACGTTGCGTTCGAAATCCGCCATCGGTTTTTTACCGACCAGCTCGACTTTTGCCGCGTATTCTTCTTCCACGCGTTTAATCAGACGCTCTTTGATGTCCTGATTGTCCAAAGTGCTGTCTGCTTTGAGCCATGCTCGGATGTCTTCGTGCAGGCGGAATTCGGCGGCAAGCTGGCTTTCGAGTGCGGGGATGTCCCATTGCTCTTCCATGCTGTCGGGCGGTATGTACAAATCGACCAAATCGCTGATGACTTCTTCGCGGATACCTTTAGTCAGGTCGCTGACGTCTTTGCTGTTGAGGATTTCGTTGCGTTGGTGGTAGATGACTTTACGTTGGTCGTTGGCAACGTCGTCGTATTCCAATACTTGTTTGCGCATGTCGAAGTTGCGGCCTTCGACTTTGCGTTGCGCGCCTTCGATTTGGCGGGTCAGCATGCCGTGTTCGATGGCGATACCGCGTTCGGGTGCGAGGCGGTTGAGGATGGCAGCGGCACGGTCGAGCGCGAAGAGGCGCAGCAGCGGGTCTTCAAACGAGAGGTAGAAGCGGCTGGAGCCGGGGTCGCCCTGACGGCCTGCGCGTCCGCGCAATTGGTTGTCGATGCGGCGGCTTTCGTGGCGTTCGGTGCCGATGATGTGCAGGCCGCCTGCCGCGACCACTTGGTCATGTTCTGCCTGCCAGCCGTTTTCAAGAGCGGCGATTTGTGCTGCTTTTTCTTCGTCGCTCAGGTTTTCGTTGGACTGGATGGCTTCGATTTGGTGCTTGAGGTTGCCGCCGAGGACGATGTCGGTACCGCGGCCCGCCATGTTGGTGGCGACGGTAATGGCGCCGACTTTACCGGCTTGGGCGACAATCAGGGCTTCGCGTTCGTGTTCTTTGGCGTTGAGGACGTTGTGCGGCAGTCCGGCTTTTTGCAGAAGACGGGAAACCAGCTCGGAGTTTTCGATGCTGGTGGTACCGACGAGGACGGGCTGCCCGCGTTTGTGGCATTCTTCGATGTCTTTGACGACGGCTTCGAATTTTTCTTCGGCAGAACGGAAAATCTGGTCGTTGAAGTCTTTACGCTGTACGGGGCGGTTGGTCGGGATGATGACGGTTTCGAGGTTGTAGATGCTTTGGAACTCGAAAGCTTCGGTATCGGCGGTACCGGTCATGCCGGAGAGTTTGGTGTACAGGCGGAAGTAGTTTTGGAAGGTGATGGAGGCGAGGGTTTGGTTTTCGCGTTTGATTTCCACGCCTTCTTTGGCTTCGACGGCTTGGTGCAGGCCTTCGGACCAACGGCGGCCAGACATCAGACGACCTGTAAATTCATCCACGATGACAATTTCGCCGTCTTGGATGACGTAGTGTTGGTCTTTATGGAATAACGTATGCGCGCGCAATGCTGCCATGAGGTGGTGCATCAGGGCGATGTTGGCGGCGGAGTAGAGGGAGTCGTTTTCTTGCAGCAAACCCATTTGAATCAGGATTTGTTCGGCGTGTTCGTGACCCGCTTCGCTCAAGATGACTTGGTGTGCTTTTTCATCGACCCAGTAATCGCCTTCGCCTTCTTCGGTTTCTTGGCGGATGAGGTGCGCGGGAAGGCTGTTCATGATTTGGTACAGCTGGATGTTGTCATCCGCCTGTCCGGAGATAATCAGCGGGGTGCGCGCTTCGTCAATCAGAATGGAGTCCACTTCGTCCACTACGGCAAAGTTCAATTCGCGCTGAACTTTGTCGTATTGGTCGGTCACCATGTTGTCGCGCAGGTAGTCGAAGCCGAATTCGTTGTTGGTACCGTAGGTAATGTCAGCGCCGTAGGCGTTTTGACGGTCAAACGGCTGCATATCGGCAATGATGACGCCGACGGTTAGGCCGAGGAAATTGTAGAGCGGTTCCATAATGCCTGCGTCTCGGGCGGCAAGGTAGTCGTTGACGGTAACGACGTGTACGCCTTTGCCGGACAGGGCGTTGAGATAGACGGCAAGCGTAGCGACCAAGGTTTTACCTTCACCGGTACGCATTTCGGCGATTTTGCCGTCGTGCAGCACCATACCGCCGATAAGCTGTACGTCGAAGTGGCGCATACCGAGTACGCGGCGGGACGCTTCGCGGCAGACGGCGAAGGCTTCGACCAAGATGTCGTCCAGAGTCTGACCGTTGGCGAGGCGTTGTTTGAATTCGGCTGTTTTAGCCTGTAAATCCGCATCGCTCAAGGCTTTCATTTGTTCTTCGAGTGCGTTGATTTTGGCAACGGATTTACGGTATTGTTTGAGCAGCCGGTCATTGCGGCTGCCGAAGATTTTCTTAGCAATGTTTGTCAGCATGAAATAGTTCCTGCGCCTGATATAAAATAATGGCGAAACGGGGATTTTAACACAAGCCTCGCGGCAAGGCAGTCATGCCGTTTGAAATAAAGGCAGTTTTACCGGATTTCAATCTTGATAATACAACCGTACACTTTGAAAAGGTCGTCTGAAACATATGAATTTGGAACAATTGGGCAAGCGGGATGCGCGGTTGGCCGGTTTGTTGCAGCAGTCGCAACAATGGCGCAGGCTGGATGCGGCAGTCAAACGCATCCTGCCGGCAAACCTGCACCCGCACTTTCAAACCGCCTGCATCGAAGAGGGCAGGCTGGTGTTGCTGGCGGCAAACGGTATGGCGGCTTCGCGCCTGAAAATGATATTGCCCGCGCTTGTGCCGCAGCTTCAGGAGTTGAACGCGGGGATTCGGGATGTGGCGGTCAAAGTCGTGCCGAAGCCGCCGGCACAACCCAAAGTCAACAGCCTGCATTTGAGCGGGGCGGCATTGGAGAGTTTTGATGCGGCGGCGGCAAAATTGGAAGACAAGCATCCTGAATTGGCTGCCGCGCTGGCGGAGTTGGTGCGCAAACACAGCCGTTGAGCTTGAAATGGTTGTGTTGTTTGTTAATTAAAGTTAAAGAATATTTCGTCTGACCGATAAAATCTAATACTAAAGAAATACGACATTAATAGTAGCCATTCTCATTTGTGTAAACTGAGGTAAAATAGCCGTTGAATTTTGGATTTGTTCGATTTGTTGTAGCAGAATATAGCTTCATTTTCATCCTTCTTTCGCTTGCGGATATGAAATCTGAAATTAGGTTCATTAATATATATTCGCAAGTTTTTATTTTGTAGAACTTAACATATTCTCACCTATCATTAGGAGATACACATGAAAGCTTATTTGGCTCTGATTTCCGCTGCCGTTATCGGCTTGTCCGCTTGTTCACAAGAAGCTTCAAAACCTGCCGAAGCCCCTGCTCCGACTGCATCTGCTGCTTCCGAAGCCGCACCTGCTCCTGCAGAAAGCGCACCTCCTGCCGATGCTCCTGCTTCCGGCGCGGCTTCAGCCAACTCTGCCGCAGCACCTGCCGCCGGCAACTGCGCGACTACTGTCGAAGCCAACGACGCTATGCAGTTCAACACTAAAGAAATCCAAGTCAGCAAAGCTTGTAAAGAATTCACCGTTACCCTGAAACACACCGGTACCCAACCTAAAGAAAGCATGGGTCACAACATCGTCATCGGTAAAGCCGAAGACATGGACGGTATTTTCAAAGACGGTGCCGGCGCTGCTGCAACCGACTATGTGAAAGCTGACGATGCACGCGTTGTTGCCCACACCAAACTGGTCGGCGGCGGCGAAGAAGCTTCCCTGACTCTGGATCCTGCCAAACTGGCGGGCGGCGAATATAAATTTGCCTGCACCTTCCCGGGACACGGTGCTTTGATGAACGGCAAAGTGACTTTGGTCGACTAATCCGTCCAAGCTTCAAAATACAGACAGCCTGCTTTATGCAGGCTGTTTTGTTATAAAATGGTCGCCTGAAAAGTACCCCATTGAGAACACAAACATGAATCCGTTTGAAACCAAAAGCGTTACCTTTGCCGAACCGATTGAAATGCTGTATGCCTGCCACGGCAAAGTGTGCCGTTTCTGCGGCCAGGTCGCCATGTTGTCGGACTATATCGCCGAAAACGGCTGCAATCAGATTGTTTTGCAAACCATCCGCCAAATCGCCCAGTATTTCAACGTTGCCGCCCCGCTGCACCATGAAGACGAAGAGGAAAACTTCTTCCCGCTCCTGCTGCAATACGCGCCGCAGGCAAAGGAAAGCGTGGATGAGCTTTTGCGCCAACATGTCAGCCTGCATGGCAATTGGGATGCCGTGGCTGCCGAATTTGCCAAACTCGAAGCAGACAACGCCTATATCCCCGATGCGGAAGCGTTCAAACGCTTTGTGGCAGGTTACGATGTGCATCTGGCGATTGAAGAACCCTTGTTCGACATGGGCAAAACGTTTATCCCCAAAGAGAAACTGACCGAAATCGGCGAAATCATGGCGGCGCGCCGACGCAGATAAGGTCGTTTACAGATTGCCGTTTCTTCAAACAAAGGTCGTCTGAAAACTTGAAAACAGAGTTTCAGACGACCCCCAGTATCTCCCTGCAAACCAACCACGTCGTCTGAAAAGGAAGCAAACCATGCTGACGCCCAAAAGCTGCGATTTGTTCAATATCCCGTTTTTCCAGTTTGCCCAGCTCAAAAAATACCAGCCCGAAAGCATTCCGCAAATCAAAGCCGACTACAAGGAAAACTGGCAGATATGGCAGCAGCTGATACAACAGGTCGCTGCGGATTTGGGCGAACCTTTCGCCCCGCCGCATATCGAACGCTGGTGTAACGGCTGGCAGGTTCGCGCCCATTTCTTCGCCTACTTCAAATACGCCCAATACAAAAACTCCGCCGCGATT
Source organism: uncultured Neisseria sp. (assembly GCA_963529965.1). Lineage (GTDB taxonomy): Bacteria > Pseudomonadota > Gammaproteobacteria > Burkholderiales > Neisseriaceae > Neisseria. The sequence continues at coordinate 8,118 of CAUSDA010000015.1, read as the reverse complement.
TTATCGATTTTATTGAACCGCCGCCGCCTGAGCGTCAGCTTGGACTGGCACTGCTACAAAGCCGACGTGTCGCCGATTGCGCTGCCCGAATACAACCGCTGGCTGGATGATTTCGATACCGAAAAATACGCCGCATTCGATATGTGGCACGGCGCGGAAAGCGAATATGACGACTACCGCACCGTCGCACAGCAAAGCGAATCCGACCGAAGGTTGCAAAACGACGAAGACTTTTTCTGCATCGGCAAACACATTGAACGCGACGATTTGGGCAAACAGGATGTAGCGAAATGGATAGTCGAAACGGTGGAAGATTTGCTGCCTCTTTACGAAGCCTGTCATGGCAAATGATTCAGAACATATCAACCCAACCCAAAGGTCGTCTGAAAATCAGCTTCAGAACATTTCAGACGACCTGATTTCCAAAGTGAACAAAATGACCGAAACCCAATCCCTAGAACTCGCCAAAGCGTTGATTTCCCGCCCGTCCGTTACCCCCGACGACCGAGATTGCCAAAAACTGCTTGCCGAACGCCTGCACAAAATCGGTTTTGCGGCTGAAGAACTCCATTTCGGCGACACCAAAAACATCTGGTTGCGACGCGGCACGCAGGCTCCCGTCGTCTGTTTTGCCGGGCATACCGACGTCGTGCCGACGGGCCCTGTTGAAAAATGGGATTCGCCCCCGTTCGAGCCGACCGAGCGCGACGGAAGATTATACGGGCGCGGCGCGGCGGACATGAAAACCAGCATCGCCTGCTTCGTTACTGCCTGCGAACGCTTCGTTGCCGAATATCCAGACCACCAAGGCAGCATTGCGCTTCTGATTACTTCCGACGAAGAGGGCGACGCACTGGATGGTACGACCAAAGTCGTCGATGTATTGAAAGCGCGCGACGAGCTTATCGACTATTGCATCGTCGGCGAACCGACCGCCGTAGACAAATTGGGCGATATGATTAAAAACGGCCGGCGCGGCTCGCTGTCGGGCAACCTGACCGTCAAAGGTAAGCAAGGACATATTGCCTATCCGCATTTGGCAATCAATCCCGTACATACTTTTGCACCGGCCTTGTTAGAGCTGACGCAGGAAGTCTGGGACGAAGGCAACGAATACTTTCCGCCGACCAGCTTTCAAATTTCCAATATCAACGGCGGCACAGGCGCGACCAATGTCATTCCGGGCGAGCTGAACGTCAAATTCAATTTCCGCTTCTCCACCGAGTCCACCGAAGCAGGGCTGAAACAACGCGTTCACGCCATTTTGGACAAACACGGCGTGCAATACGATTTGCAGTGGTCGTGTTCAGGGCAGCCCTTCCTGACCCACGCGGGCAAACTGACCGACGTGGCACGCGCCGCCATCGCCGAAACCTGTGGCGTAGAGACCGAATTGTCCACCACTGGCGGCACTTCGGACGGACGTTTCATTAAAGCCATTGCGAAAGAACTCATCGAATTAGGCCCGTCCAATGCCACCATCCACCAAATCAACGAAAACGTGCGGCTGGACGATATTCCGAAGCTGTCGGCTGTGTATGAGGGGATATTGGCGCGGTTGTTGGCTGAAAAGGCCGTCTGAAAAGAAAATGAGCTGTCGGATATGGATGTCCGACAATTTGATTAGGTCTAACGTGAGTTCGAGATAACGCATTGATTTTTATGTAGAACGATTTATTTGAACGGCAATCCATTCCCTCTCCCGTGGGAGAGGGTTAGGGAGAAGGCATTAGGACGGCAACGGAAATATTGTCTGTATCTGCCCCGTTTTACCCTCTCCCCGACCCTCCCCCACAGGGGAGGGAGCCAAGTTGCAGGCACGCCAACGGAATTTGGCTTCGCATCAACTGCCTTATTTCGAACGCACGTCAAACTTAAATTTGCAAGGTCGTCTGAAAAGCAGATTGCTTGTCGGATATGGATGTCTGACAATTTGATTAGACCTAACGTGAGTTTGAGATAACGCATTGATTTTTATGTGGAGCGATTTATTTGAACGGCAATCCATTCCCTCTCCCGTGGGAGAGGGTTAGGGAGAGGGCATTAGGGTGGCAACGGAAATATTGTCTGTATCTGCCCCGTTTTACCCTCTCCCCAACCCTCCCCCACAGGGGAGGGAGCCAAGTTGCAGGCACGCCGACGGAATTTCGCTTCGCATCAACTGCCTTATTTCGAACGCACGTCAAACTTAAATTTGCAAGGCCGTCTGAAAAGCAGATTGCTTGTCGGATATGGATGTCCGACAATTTGATTAGGCCTAACGTGAGTTCGAGATAACGCATTGATTTTTATGTAGAACAATTTATTTGAACGGCAATCCATTCCCTCTCCCGTGGGAGAGGGTTAGGGAGAAGGCATTAGGACGGCAACGGAAATATTGTCTGTATCTGCCCCGTTTTACCCTCTCCCCGACCCTCCCCCACAGGGGAGGGAGCCAAGTTGCAGGCACGCCGACGGAATATGGTTGAAACCCGGTCCCTCAGGGCAGTAGAATTTTGTTTATTTTTTGGGAAGTAACCCCTTCCAAATCAGGGTAAACAGGGCTGCGCCTTATGTGCAGCCCTGTGTGTTGAAACATTGAGGAAGATAACCGTGTCGTCAAATTACTTTCATACGCGTGAACGATTGGGTGCTTTAGGCGGCATCGTGCAACATCATACCGCCTTGTACCGCAGCGTGGCGGTACATGAACCGACCGTGGTTATCGTGCGGCGCGGATGCAAGAAGCTGCGGTGGGCGGGGCGCGAATTGAGGATTGCGGCGGGTGAGGCTGTCGCCTTGGCAGGCGGGCAGACGTTTGACGTCATTAATATTCCCGATTCAGACGACCTCTATCAGGCGCAATGGATTGCTTTCGAACAGGAAGCCATAGAAAGGTTTGCCGCACAATACGGGACGGCGCAGGCAGTGTGCGATGCGGTGAAGCTGCCGCACCCCGGGCGGATGAACGCGGCGTTTGATTATGCGGCTGCGGTGCTGGCGGATGAAGAAGTGCCGCACAATGCGGTGGAGACCGCGCTTTGCGGCGTGTTGGCGTGGTTGCAGCATGACGGCATCGGTTTTGCCGTGTACGAAGGCGTCAACCTGATGCGGCAAATCCGCAAACTGATTACCGCCGATATGGCTGCGGACTGGTCGTCGGCGATGCTGGCGCAGCGGCTTAATTGCAGCGAGGCCGCGTTGCGGCGGCGGTTGGCGCGGCAGGACACGAATTTCCGTACGCTGCTGACGGATGTACGCATGATGCGCGCGCTGACGCTATTGCAGGTTACGCAATGGCCGGTGGCGCAGATTGCCGGCGCGGTCGGCTATGACTGCCCGTCCCGTTTCAGCGCGCGCTTCAAAGAGCGGTTCGGCTGCGTGCCGTCGGCGGTTCGCTCGGAAGCGGAGCCGGCGGCATATCGGCGCACGGGGCAGGTCAGCGTCGGTGTTCGACCGTGAATTTTGCTTCGCCCAAGCTGTTTGCCCTAGTAAAGAAACCGACCAGCGCGGGTGTGGATTCGGCGGTGATGTTCGGCAGCTTGGCGACTTTCAGCGCGGTGAGTGTGAATTCGTAGCGGTGTTTCCTGCCTTCGGGAGGACACGCGCCGCCGTAGCCCGGAGTGCCGAAGTCTGTGCGGGTTTGCAGTGCGCCTTTGGGCAGCCTGCCGCCTTGCGCGGTAATGCCTGCGGGCAGGCGGCGGACATCGGCGGGAATGTCGGCGACCACCCAGTGCATCCAGCCCAGGCCGGTCGGCGCGTCTTTATCGTAAACGGTCAGGACGAAACTTTTTGTCCCTGCGGGCGGATTTTTCCACGACAGCGCGGGCGAAGCATTGCCGCCCGAACAGCCGAAGCCGTAAGGCGCGCTCAAAAGCTGGTTTTGCGTGAAGCCGCCGTCTTTGGACGGGTTGTCGAATTGCAGCGTGAATGCGCCCTCAGCAAAGGCAGCGGTTGAAAAAGCCAGCAGTACTGCGGAGAGGATGCGGGTTTGCATAGATGATTCCTTTGCTTGATGAATAAGTGGATTCATTATAGGCTGTCAATGGCGGCAGGAATGTGCCGAAACGGTTGGATGATGTGCCGAAATGCGCAAATGTAAAAATCCGTGGTTTCAGACGACCCTTTGCAGGTCGTCTGAAATCTTTAATTCCTTTCCCTGAGGCTTTGGAAATATCGAATATTTAGGAATTGCCGCAACCCAACCCTCAAGATTTACGTCATAGCCCGTTCCTGCGCCGGCGTACGGGAATGGCGAAAATTGGGGATTTCGCCGTCAAATCCATGATAGAGATACGGAGCAAACGAATGATTACCCTGCCTTCCTTAAACAACCTGCCGTTAAAATGGGATGAAATCCGCCATTGGCTCGAAACCCAAGTTTTTGAGTGTGAAGTCATGCCGTATCCCAATCTGACGGAACACGAGGCCAAACAGTTCGAGCAGGATTTTATCGACCGTATCGGCTGCGCGCCCGAAGAATATGTCCGTATCCGCCGCGCCATCCGTCTCTTGGAAGCACATTATCCTGACAGCTTGAACGAACTGACCGCTGCCGCCATTGCCACGCCTTTGGGCGAGATGTTGGCGGTGTTCGGCGGTAAGGGTTTGTGTTTGCTGGAGTTTGTCGGGCAGAAATATATGGAGCAGGAAATTACCGCCGTCCAAAAAGCCTTGCGCGGACGGTTTGTGTTTCGGGAGGATGAGCGAACGCAACTTCTGCGGCAGGAATTGGACTTATACTTCAAGGGTCGTCTGAAAACCTTTGCCACGCCTTTGGAGCAGATTGGTACTGAATTTCAAAAGCAGGCATGGGACGCGCTCTTGGCGATTCCTTACGGCGAAACGCGCAGCTACAAGGAGCAGGCGCAGCGTTTGGGCAATCCCAAAGCCGTCCGCGCCGTTGCCGCCGCCAACGGGCAGAACAAAGTGTCCATCCTGATTCCCTGCCACCGCGTCATCGGCAGCGACGGCAAGCTGACCGGCTACGCAGGCGGCTTGAACCGCAAACAGTCGCTGCTTGCTTTGGAACGCGGCGAAGTTCAGACGACCTTGTTTTGAAGAGGGGTGGGTTGGGCATAAATACCTGACCTACGATTGTAAAAGGAACGAAATATGACTATTAGAAAAGCGGTTGCCGCCGATATGGCACGAATCGGCGAATTACTGTATCAGGTACACGACGTACATGCTGATTTGCGTCCCGATTTGTACAAAAAGGGCGGCCGAAAATATTCGGATGAAGAAATCGCCGCACTGATTGCCGATGAAGGCAAGGTCGTTTTTGTTTACGAAGATGAAGCCCGAATGGTGCAGGCATACGCCATTTGCTTTTTTCAGACGACCTCGGGCGTACCGTCGCTGCATGAACGCAAGGTTTTGTTTATCGACGATTTGTGCGTGGACGCTTCGCAGCGCGGCAAGAAAATCGGCGAAAAACTTTATCGTTATGTCGTCGATTTCGCCCGTTCGTCGGGTTGCAACAGCCTGACCTTATACGTTGCTAATGCCAACGGCGGTGCATTGGGCTTTTATGAAAAATTGGGAATGGAGCCGTTGAAAACATTGATGGAACAAAGGCTTTAATGCTGATAAACGGTTAATGCGAAGGAGAAATACGAATATGAACCTGAAAAACCGCCATTTCCTGAAACTTTTGGACTTCACGCCCGAAGAAATCACCGCCTACCTCGACCTTGCCGCCGAGTTGAAAGCCGCCAAAAAGGCAGGGCGCGAAGTGCAGCGGATGAAAGGGAAGAACATCGCCCTGATTTTTGAAAAAACATCGACCCGCACCCGTTGCGCGTTTGAAGTCGCCGCGCGCGACCAAGGGGCGGGAGTGACTTATCTGGAGCCGTCCGCCAGCCAAATCGGGCATAAGGAAAGCATCAAAGACACCGCCCGCGTCTTGGGCAGGATGTACGACGGCATCGAATATCGCGGCTTCGGGCAGGACGTGGTCGAAGAATTGGCGAAATACGCCGGCGTGCCCGTGTTCAACGGCTTGACCAACGAGTTCCACCCCACCCAAATGCTCGCCGACGCGCTGACCATGCGCGAACACAGCGGCAAACCCTTGAATCAAACCGTATTTGCCTACGTCGGCGACGCGCGTTACAACATGGCAAATTCGCTGCTGGTGTTGGGCGCGAAGCTCGGCATGGACGTGCGTATCGGCGCACCGAAAACCTTGTGGCCGTCTGAAAACATCGTCGCCCGCGCCCGCGCTGTCGCCGAAGAAACCGGCGGAAAGATTTTGCTCACCGAAAACGCGGAAGAAGCCGTCAAAGGCGTCGATTTCATCCATACCGACGTGTGGGTCAGCATGGGCGAGCCGAAAGAAGCGTGGCAGGAACGCATTGATTTATTGAAAGATTATCGCGTTACTCCCGAACTGATGGCGGCATCGGGCAACTCGCAGGTCAAATTCATGCACTGCCTGCCCGCCTTCCACAATCGCGAAACCAAAGTCGGTGAATGGATTTTCGAAACCTTCGGCTTAAACGGCGTGGAAGTAACGGAAGAAGTATTCGAAAGCCCCGCCAGCATCGTGTTCGACCAAGCGGAAAACCGGATGCACACGATTAAAGCGGTGATGGTGGCGGCGCTGGGGGATTGACGGCGTTTCTGTTTGAATCCATTAAATAAGGTCGTCTGAAAATCAATATAACGGGTTTTCAGACGACCTTTTGCCTTTATATCCTTTATAATCACGTCCATCACATTTTTATCCGCGCGCCCCTCCAAGCGGCGACGGATCAATACGCGGCAGAGGCATGGCGGGTTCAGTTTAAACGGGTTTGGCATGGCTCCACCTGTCCAGATTGAAGCTTAATCCGCCATCTGAATACGCCGCCCATCCGAAAGGTTCGCATGACCACTTATTCCCTCTTCGTTACCTGCCCGCGCGGTCTTGAAGCCCCTTTATCCCAAGAACTCGAACAACTCAAATGCCAAGACATCCGCGCTGTTGACGGCGGCGTCGCGTGCAAAGGCGGTATGGAGCAGGTGTACCGCATCAACCTGCATTCGCGCACTGCCAGCCGCGTGTTGCTGCGCCTGACCAAAAGCGGCTACCGCAACGAGCAAGATATTTATAAAGCGGCGAAAAATATCCGCTGGACGGATTGGTTCGACTTGGAACAAACCTTCAAAGTCAAAGTAGAAGGCAAACGCGCCCAAGTCAAAAGTTTGGATTTCGTCGGACTGAAAATCAAAGACGCCGTGTGCGACGTGTTCCGCGACGCTTGCGGCGCGCGCCCCAGCGTCGACAAAATCCGCCCCGACATCCGCATCCATGCCTTTATCGACGAACGCGACATTCAAATTTTCATCGACACATCCGGTGAAGCCTTGTTCAAACGCGGCTACCGCCAAGATACGGGCGAAGCGCCGATGCGCGAAAACTTAGCGGCGGGCTTGCTGCTGCTGGCGGGCTATGACGGCACGCAGCCTTTTCAAGACCCGTTTTGCGGCAGCGGCACCATCGTCATCGAAGCCGCTTGGATTGCCACCCGCCGCGCGCCCGGTTTGATGCGCCGTTTCGGGTTTGAAAAGCTGAAAAACTTTGATGCCGCCCTTTGGAAAAAGCTGCAACACGAAGCCGAAACGCAAATCCGCCCTGCGTCTGCCCCGATTTCAGGCAGCGACAACGACCGCCATATGATCCGCGCCGCCGTTGCCAACGCCCAAGCTGCCGAAGTGGACACGTTTGTCCGTTTTGAAGTCAAAGACGCGCAGGACACCCGTCCGAACGGGGAAGGCGGCATCCTGATTTCCAATCCGCCTTACGGCGTCCGCCTTGCCGAAGTCCAAGCCCTGCAAGCCCTTTACCCGCAGTTGGGCGCGTGGCTGAAGCAGCATTACGCGGGCTGGCTGGCGGGAATGTTTACCGGCGACCGCGATATGCCGAAATTCATGCGTCTTTCGCCCAAACGCAAAATCCCGCTCTACAACGGCAACTTAGACTGCCGCCTGTTTTTGATGGATATGGTCAAAGGGTCGAACCGATAAATACGGTTGAAGGTCGTCTGAAAAGCGGTGGCAACGCTGTTTCCGTTTTCAGACGACCTTTTTGTTTGGAAGAAATATAGTGGATTAACTTTAAATCAGGACAAGGCGACGAAGCCGCAGACAGTA
>CAUSDA010000014.1:0-37551 GCA_963529965.1 uncultured Neisseria sp. | reverse complement strand
GAAGCACCAAGTGAATCGGTTCCGTACTATCTGTACTGTCTGCGGCTTCGTCGCTTGTCCTGATTTAGTTAATCCACTGTATTATGAATGAAATGAAACGGTATTCTAACAGGATTTTAGGGCGGGACGGGGCTGCGGGGTCGTCTGAAAACCTGTCCGACAGCGTCCCTGCGGAACGGATATGACCGACCTGCCTGTCTGTTCTCAAGAAAAAGAACGAGATTGCCGCGCATGAAAAAGGTCGTCTGAAAACCCTAAAGTGTGGTTTTCAGACGACCTTTTCTTTTTCGTCGGCGTTATTGCGTTTGCTCGGCTTTTTGTTTTTCCGCTTCTTCGATTTTGCGGTCGTTTTCGTAATCCGAATGGAAGAGCCTGTCGAAACGGATGGTGTATTTCAACTCGCCGCCGTATGAACGGCTGCCGACGCGGGCAACGGCTTGGATGGCGCGGGTGAGCTGGTACACGAGCTTGACCGACTGTTCGGCACTGGAAAGACCATATTCGTAACCTGCATAGAGGTTGTTGGTGAACTGCTTGCCGACGGTCAGCACTTGTTCGGCGGGGTTGAGTTCGCCGGTTTGGGCGTTGCGGCTGCGTTGGCTGGTGATGCCCAAATCGTCCACCAGTCCGAGCCTGTCGTTGACTTGTCCGGCAAGGAGCGCGCCTGCCGCTGCGGAAAGTGCGGCGTTGTCGCCGTCGCTGCCGCTGCTGGCGCGGTTGAGGATAAGCCAAGAGAGCTTGTCTTTTTCGCTCATCGCCTCTTTGGCAACGAGGGTCACGCGCGGATTGGAGAGGCTGCCGAGGACTTCGACGCCCGCCCCGACGGGGGAAAGGCGGCGTTCGGCGCGAATGTTCAGGTTGGGGTTGTTGAGCGGGCCGACGAAAGAAACCGTACCTTTGGTGATGTCGAGGTCTTGTCCGTAGGCTTTGTAACGGCCTTTAACAACACGGACAGTACCGACGCCTTGGATGGCTTCACCCGGGCGGGAAGTGATGGTCAGCTTGCCGCCTATGGTGATGTCTGCACCATAACCGACGAAACGGATGTTGTCGTTGAGGTTGAGCGTCAGGTTGAGGCTGATAGGCGTTACGGCGGCGGTTTGTTTTTTCTCTTCGCCCAACACGACGACATCGTCGTCCAACGAGGGCATGGAGGATTTTTGCGAACCGAACATACCGTAGTCGCTGCCCAACGTACCGTTGAGGATGAAGCCCCTGGCCTGGTTGTATTGCACTTTCGCGCTGCCGGAGAGGCGCAGGCGGCGGTTCGGACGGGAGAGGGTGTCGTATTTGTCGAAGACGACATCTACGTCAACGTCCGGATCGGCGTTGGCAAGGTTGACGGAGCCTTTCAGCTCGAGCGTACCGCCTTTGTGGAACTTGAGGCTGTCGATAATCCAGCGTTGTCCCTGCAAATGGGAACGTAAAACGCCGTTGTCGAGGATGAGGCCTTGGGTTTGGTTGCGGTAGTAGAGGTTTTCGCCGTTGAGTGTACCGGAAAGCTGGGGATCGCTGACGCGTCCGCCAAGGCTGACGGCGGCATTCAGACGACCTTTGACGGTTTGTCCGACGGGCAGGAAGTTGCGGAAGACTTCGAGGTCGGCGACGTTGAGGTTGAGTTTGCCGCTCAAAGGCGCGGTGTCCATGCTGGCGCCCTGGCCGATGTTGACCGTACCTTCCGCTGTACCGTAGTTGCTGGTGCCGTTCAAGGTGGCGGCGATGGTGGGCGAACCGACGCGCCCGCCTATGGTGGCGGCGGCGTTCAGACGACCTGTGATGCCTTGCGCGGTAGCGGGCAGGAAGGTTTTGATTGCGCCCAAGTCGGGGACGTTGAGGTTGATTTTGCCGCTGACCGGCGCGTTGGCGATTTTGTTGCCGAACTGCTGGCTGATGCCCAAATCGGCGTTGACGCTGCCGAAGCGGGTATTGCCTTCAAGCGTGCTGTCGATGCGGCCGTTTTGGAAACGGGTGCGCAGGGCGAGCGCGCTCAAACCCAAGGGCATTTGTTTTTTCGGGTCTTTGTTCGGCAGGATGATGTCGCCGCTTTGGCGGTTGATGTTGAGGTAGCCGCGGGCATTTTGGCTGTACGCCAAATCCCAATCGCCGCCGAGTACCAAGTTGTGTTCGACGGGGATTTTGACGAAGTTTTGCAACTCGGTGATGTGCAGGCTTTGCGCACTGCCTTTGCTGGTGATGCCGGTTTTTTTGTCCCAAACGAAGTTTTGCAGGTTGAGGCTGCCGCCCATCGCGCTCCAACGAGCCGCGCTCATGGAAACACGCTCCGCGCCTGCTTCGAGGTTCATGCGGTTTTGCAGTTTGAGGTTGAACGCGCCGCCGATGTCGAGCGTGTCCACGCTGCCTTTCCACTGATTGAAGTCTTTGTTCAGACCGCCCGCCGCGTTGATTTCGAGTTTGTAAGGTTTGCCGTCCAACGCCATGCTGCTGCTGCCGTGTATGCGGTGTTGTGCGCCCGTGCCGTTGAGGGACAGGTCGACCGCATCGATGACGGTCGCGCCGCCGGAAAGGGCGATGTGGCTGCCTTTGATGTCGGCGGCAAGCGGACGGTTGATGTCGGGCGTGCCTTTGAGTTTGAAGTCAAGCATGCGGATGTTGACGGCTTCGCCGACACGCAGCGCGCGCGCTTCGCCGGAGAGGTCGGCTTCGTAGGTTTTCAGCCCGCCTTTGAGGTCGCCTGAAATGTAGCCGCGCGTATTGAGCAGCCCGCCCAGTCCGAAACCGAAACGGGAAAGGTCGGGAGCGGTGATGTCGATATTGAGGCGGTCGCCTTTTTTGCCGAAGCTGCCGTTGGTTTTGACGATATTGTTGCCTAAACGCAGGTCGGTCAGCGCGCGCGGGAGGTGTCCGGATTCGTAAACGACGTCGGCTTTGCCGCTGAGGGGGACGTTGTTTAACGTACTCGGCGCAAACTGCATTTTGCCAGCGAATTTTTCTTTCGCCAGTTCGCCTGAAAGATTGATGGTACCGTTGACGCTGCCGGCGGGCAGTTTTGAGTCGAGGCGGGAAGGATTGAACGCCTTGCTGGAAACGTCGAGCTTGAGTAGGCGGTCTTTGAAGAGTTCGAGCGAACCTTGCGCCGTCAGTTCGCCGCCGTTTTGCGGTGCGACGCGGACGCGGTCGAGTTTGAGGGTGCGTTGACCGTGTTGTCTGTCGGTAACGAAGGACAGCAGGCCGGAGAGTTGCGCGCTGCCGCTTTCAAGATTCCAGTCGATAGCGGGCGAGGCGGTTTCGCCTTTGACACCGATAAATCCGTTCCACTGACCGGCAACATTGGTGCGGACGAGGTCGTCTGAAACGAGGTTGTTCACATTAATCTTGAGCGCCAGCGCGTTTTTCACCGTATCGACCGTACCGGCGACATTGAACGAACCTTCCTCCAACAGCCCGATTTCAGACTCTTGGACGGTTACCACGCCGTTGTCGTTGATGGTGAAGTCCGCCAGAATGTTGCGCACCGGAATGGATTTTGCATCAGCAAAACCCGCCGCCTTGTTTTCCAAGTCGAGCGAGCCGTCCAGCGCGATACCGTGCGTAAACGAAGGCACGACGGTTGCGTCAAACGTCAGGTTTGCCTTGGGCAGCGACGGCAGGAAAGCCGTCGGATTGATGTTGAAACCCTTGACCAGTACCTCGCCGATCATCTTGTCCAACGAAGCGGCAAACGGATGTACCGTAGATTTCGCCGACAAATGCACATCGTCGCCGTCCAGCAGGATTTCAGTCTGCACGTCCTGCAAGCTGCCCCACAGACGCGCCTTACCCTCTATCGTTTCGCCTTCCAGCTCGCCCTTCGTCTGAATCGTCGTATTGAGCGCAAAAGGCTTCTCCAGCCCGACCACCGCCGAACCCGTCGAATTGCTCCACGGCGTATCGAGGGTTTTCAAATCCAAACGGTGTTCTTTCTGATCGTAATGGTATGCCGCATTCAGATGGTCGAGATAGGCCGTCTGCTTGTCAAAATTTTTGCCCACACTGAGCCTGCCCGTCTCAAAACGGTCGATAAACACCAACACAGGCAAATCAATGCTCTCAGGCAGTCCTTTGGACGGCTTTTTCTCTTTCGGCGGCGTCGGCTTCGGCACGACCGCAATATCGCCCGCCACAATTTCAGTAATGTGCAGGCTGCGCTGAAACAGCTCGGACGGCTCCCAATCAAAACGGAACGCGCTGATTTTCACATCCGCCCCATCCGTTTCAATCATCCACTTATCGCCGTGAAAACCCTTGACCAGCGTACCTTCCAGCGTTTCCGAAGCAATTTTCACGCCAAACCAAGACGGAATCTTGTACAAACCGAAACGCAAGCCCGATTCCGTCCCCACCAGCCAAGCAATAAAGCCCGCCAGCGCACACACCAGCACAACCAACGTCAGCAACAGAACCCGCAACCAGCGCCTCTTGCGCTTGGGCGGGGTGGGTTGTGTTTCAGACGACGTAGGCACACTGTTGGGCGTTTCTTGGGTTTCTTGGACTGCTGTTTCGGACATCTTGGCTTTCTTGTATGGCTTAACGGCTTCTCAGGACTCCGCCGCACCCGACGGAATCGGCTTTTCAGACGACCCCATATCAGGACAAGCCGTCTGAAAAAGGATAATCATATCCCATTGCAGCGAATTGTGCTTGGGAAAGACAGCATTTCAGGCTTCAGACAACCCCATATGCCCGAACGTCATGCCCGAAGCGGTAAAAATGTCAACAAATGCAAAAAGGTCGTCTGAAAAGACAGCGGGGATTTAGACCCGCATTTTCAGACGACCTCTGCACATTTCAATAACCCAACGCAAATCAATGAAAAGAAACGCGGCGGGTTGTCTTAAGCTGCGGCTTACCTGCCCGATAATACCGCCGCACCTGCTTTCGCGACGCTTTCGTCTTCATCGACCGAGCCGCCGCTCACGCCGACGCTGCCGACGATAACGCCGTTTTTATCCACCAGCAGCACACCGCCGGGAAAAATCACCAAACCGTCGTTGGTCACCTCAATACCGTAAAGCTCGCCGCCCGGCTGCGAAGCCTTGCCCAAATCGCGGGTGGACATATTGAAATAGCGTGCCGTTTTCGCCTTTTTCTGCGCAATATCGATACTGCCGATAAACGCATCGTCCATACGCGCAAACGCCTTCAAATTACCGCCTGCGTCCACGACCGCGATATTCATCGGCACCCTGATTTCACGCGCCTTTTTCATCGAAGCCTGCACCACCGCCTGCGCCTGAGCCGTCGTCAAATCGCCCGGCAGCGTTTTGGTCAAACCCGCCGAAAACGCCGGCGCACCCAATGCCAAAGTACACAACAATGCAACTGATTTTATGCCGCGCATAACTGTCTCCTTGTATTGAATCAATGAAAGGTACTGCACTTTTGATTGTATGCCTGTCGGCGGGAACAATAAAGGTCGTCTGAAAACCATAAGACAGGTTTTCAGACGACCTCGGATGGGTTTCGGTTTGGTAGTTTCAGCAGCAACTGTATTTTTGACCCCGTCAGGTAAAAATACCAAAACTCAAATCAAGCCGTTCGGATACCGTTTTCGGCAAAGTAATCATTCAATACCGTCAGTAGTCGGTATACATTGTAGCGTGGGCTTTGCCCACGATAATGTTGGGTAAAAGAGGTCATCTGAAATTTTGAGTTTGATTCGTGGGCAAAGCCCACGCTACGGGTTTCTATTCTCTCCTGCTACGGTTTTTGCCGTAGGTCGGGTTCTCAAATCCGACAGCTTTTGAGATGGCAGCGGCTGTTGTCGGATACAAGCCTCCAACCTGCGACCGGCTACGGTTTGCCCAGCATTATTTGCAACGCATCAGCGTACGCGTCCGCCAAACTTTTTTGCCTGAGCCGTCCGTTGAAAAATCACGGAATCTCTGCGTCAGCACGCCTCGGTTTAACGAAAACTCAAAATTATCGTTATAAATCTGCGTACCTTGCTCCGGCTCCTCTTCCCGAACGCGTGCCGTACCTGCAATTTTATCGGGCGAATAAATTCGATAATTCAGTTTCGTATATTTCGCACCCCATTCCCAACCATTTAATTCAATTGATTTTTTACCTATTTCAATATAAAAGCCACTATCTTCCGACACATCGACATTATCCATAGCAGCGTTTTCATCATAACCCATGGCACATAAAGCCCTTATATGTTTGGGCGATACCTTCCCTTCATAATGCCCGGCCCATTTGCCTTGAAACGCTTGCGGAATATCTTGGGCAGCGGCTTGGAATCCAAGAAGGAGCAAACCGGCGGTCAGAACAGATTTTAAAGTGAGCGACATTATTTATACCTTTCAAGAAAAGTGGTTAAACCAATATGAATAATACAGGAAACGGAAAGAATATAAAAAGGTCGTCTGAAAACCATAAGACAGGTTTTCAGACGACCTCGGATGGGCTTTTGGGTTTCAAACACCATATACCCGCGGTTTCAGCAGGTCGGATTCGCCAATCCGAAACTTACCCTTACCCCTGCTGCTGGATGATATGCACATCGCGCTGCGGGAAAGGAATATTGATATTGGCGGCACGCAGGTTTTCCACTACCTGCTCGTTCAGCCCGAAGCGGAACGCGCCCAAATCGGCTTCGTTCGTCCACGCCCAAAGTGTGATTTCGATGGCGCTGTCGGCCAAGTTGGTAATATATGTTACTGCCTCTTTGCCTTGGGTCTGTACGCACAAAGGATGCTCGGTGGCGGCTTTCAAGACGGCGGCTTTGGCGGCTTTCAGATCGCAGCCGTAATCGACGCCGACCACCACCTGCACACGGCACAGCGGCATGGAGGAACGGTTCACGATACTGTTGCTCATGACGACGCTGTTGGGCAGGATGATTTCTTCGTTATCCGGCGTACTCAGCGCAGTCTGCACCATTTTAATTTCGCTCACCGTGCCTTCGAAGCCGTTGACCTTGATGTAGTCGCCGACTTTAAACGGACGGAACAGAATAATCAGCGCACCGGCGGCAAAGTTCGACAGTTGGTCTTTCAGCGACAAAGCCACCGCCAAGCCCGCACCGCCGATTAAGGCGGTAACCGACGTGGTCGGGATGCCCAGTTTGCCCAGCGCGGCAATGATGATCAGGATTAACAGACCGATATTAGCTACATTGCCCAGAAAGCTCACCAGCGTTCTGTCCACTTTGGCGCGGGTCAGCGCAGCTTTCATCAAAATAACAAGGCGGGAAGCTATCCATCTGCCGACAAAGAAAATCGCCAGCGCGGCAACGAGGTTGGTACCGAATGCCATGCCGGTTTCAGCAAGACGTTCCCAGCCCGCGAATGAAGAGAGGTTTTCAAGATCGAAATTCATGATTTTTATTTCTGGTTAAAGGATGATTGGAAATCTGGATATTATGGGTTTTGCGGCAAGCCTGTCCATCTTTTCAGACGACCTTGGATGGGTTGGTTTTTGGGTTTTAACAACTGCGTGCGTGTTGTTGAGATACATACACAGTTCTAGTTTAATAGTTCTAACCTTGAGATAGCGCAGCTATAAACGAAATAGGAAAGTATATCAATAGGCTTTGGTGGATTCTGAAATTTAATCATTAAATTATAAAATATATTTATACACAAAGTTATCAACAGGCTTGCTCAAGAATTTTTTGAAATCCTTCCTAATTCCTAGGAAAAAAAATATTTTTATTTTATAATTTGAAAAAATCAAGGAGTTTTTATCATGAAAAGTCAAGATATTCTGCTACTATTAAAAATCTTTAGTCTTTCCTACTACGAAAAAATTGATCTTGCCAATAAGAAAATGGCGAAGTCGGAATTTCTTACCGAGCAGCAAAGGAAGCAATATTATTTAAATATTATTTATAAAAATAAAGAGTCGAAATACAACAACTATTACTTGAATAAGTATTATGGGGAAATTGAAAATTTCTATTCTAGAATAGATTTTAATAGCCTTTTAAACGAGAATAAATATTCGCTTTTGGCATTGGAAAAAAGTACAGGCATCAGCAAATCTCAAATCAGTCTCTCGTTAAAAAGATGTATTGATTTAAAATTGCTACTAATTCGAGATAAAATACCCTATGTAAATACTCAGGATCTCCTGAATGTTGTAATCCCTGCATTGAGATTTTTTTTCCCTATAAAAAAAATAGGTAATGTTAGAGGAATACCTATTTCATATTCATCACCTTTTTTGTATGAGAACATTATATCAGGCAAAAAACTTCCGATGGTGTGGGGAGATGCTAATGGTACAGTAGTAGGGGATGCTATTGAACCACTATATAAGACAGTCCCATATGCTGCGGTAAAAGACCCCCTGCTATATGAATTATTAGTGCTGGTAGATTCAATTAGGCTCAATGCACCTAGGGAAAAACAAGTAGCATTTGAGCAATTAAAAGATATTTTTATGGGAAAATGATGAATACGGCAAGTGAATTACATTTTGATATGCTGAAAAAAGTAGTATCGAAGTTAACACCTACATTAAGAGAAAAAATTGTTTTTGTAGGAGGCTGTACAACTTGTTTATTTGTAGATGATGTAAGTCAAGAAGAAATTCGCAGTACAGAAGACGTAGACTTGATTATTTCTGTATTAACACATAGTGAATACAGACACTTCCAAGAAGAATTAAAAAGTTGCGGATTTAAAGAGCTTGGCTTAGAAGATGAGGAAGGACCAATATGCAGAATGAAATTAGAGAATATCTTAATAGATCTAATGCCAACAAACGCTATTTTAGGTTTTGAAAATAAATGGTATCCGATAGCTTTTGAAATGGCTGAAAATTATAAATTAGATGAATTTATAATTAAATTGATTCACCCAATTTATTTTTTAGCAACCAAATTTGAAGCATACAACAATCGAGGTAATAGAGACATTCTTGGAAGTAAAGATCTTGAGGATATCTTGATTGTGTTAGATGGGCGAAACCAAATTTACGAAGAACTTTTTAAGTTTAAATCTAAAGATAATAATGTTATAGAATTTATTCAAGAGCAACTTAAGATATTAAATAATGAGGATTTATTTGTATATAAATTATATGAATATCCAAATGTAGAAGATAAGATTCGCAGGATATTGGAATTATAATGAAAGTAATTTGGAAAAGTTATCAAGGGAAAGATAGGAAATGTAATAACGATTATGGCGTTTTTTGTAATTATTCTAATTGCTATGTATTTATAATTGGGGATGCAAAGGAAGAAATTGAATCCCAGAATTTTATTAAATATATTTTAGAGGTTATTGCGAAAGAATTATATTCAGAAAATCGAAATATTTTAAGCATATTGCAACATGCCAAGGAATCATATGTCAGAGAGGTAGGAATGCCAAACAAATTGCCAAATCAAATGGCATCTCTACATATATTGATAGTTAATAAGGAAAATTTCCAAACACAAAGTTTTAATCTTGGTGATTGTAGATTTGGCCATAAAACAAATAACGAATGGAAATGGTTGACGGAACCGCATGTTGTATCTGGATTGGAACACTATGTTACCCAATCATTTCGTACAAAGAAGTCAATTGGAGAAATTTGTAAACAAGAATTTATTTTAGACAAAACGGAAAGTTATTGTTTGGGAAGCGATGGATATTGGAAAGAAAATATGAATCAGTCTGATGACCATAGTCAATTATTAATATTAGAACTAGATGTTGAGACACTAGAGACTAGTAATACAACAATAAATTTTAGTATATTTTGAATTATATCTTGAATGAAATGCCGTCTGAAATTTTCAGGCGGCATTTCATTCATATAATCTCAATGCGCCTCTTCCCAATTCATACCCACACCAACCTCTGCCACCAGCGGCACTTTCAACATCCCTTCATCCACTTTCGCCATAATCTGCGGCAGTTTTTCTTTGACTGAATCCAGTTCGGCTTCGGGCACTTCCAACACCAGTTCGTCATGCACCTGCATAATCAGTTTGCTTTGCAAGAGGTCGTCTGAAAGCCAGCGGGACACGTCTATCATAGCGCGTTTGATGAGGTCGGAGGCGGTGCCTTGCATGGGGGCGTTGATGGCGGCGCGTTCGGCTCCGGCGCGGGCGTTGGCGTTTTTGTTGCGGATGTCGGGCAGGTAGAGGCGGCGGCCGAACAGGGTTTCGACGAAGCCTTGGGCGGCGGCTTGTTCTTTGGTGCGCTGCATGTATTCGGCGACGCCGGGGTAACGGGCGAAGTAGCGGTCGATGAAGGTTTTGGCAGACAGGTTGTCTATGCCCAGCGATTTGGCGAGGCCGTATTGGCCCATGCCGTAAATGAGGCCGAAGTTGATGGTTTTGGCGTAGCGGCGTTGTTCGGGCGAGACGTTTTCGGGGGCGATGCCGAACACTTCGGCGGCGGTGCGGCGGTGTACGTCTTCGCCGTTTTGGAACGCGGCGATGAGGGTTTTATCGCCGGAGAGGTGCGCCATGATGCGCAGCTCGATTTGGGAGTAGTCGGCGGAAACGATGACGCTGCCTTGCGGTGCGGTGAAGGCGCGGCGCACGCGGCGGCCTTCGGCGGTGCGGATGGGGATGTTTTGCAGATTGGGGTTGTTGCTGGCAAGGCGGCCGGTAATGGCGACGGCTTGGGCGTAGGTGGTATGCACGCGGCCGTCTTTGGGCGAAATCATTTCGGGCAGTTTGTCGGTGTAGGTGGATTTGAGTTTCGCCAAGCTGCGGTTTTGCAGGATGATTTTGGGCAGGGGGTAGTCGGGCGCGAGCTGTTCGAGCACGGCTTCGTTGGTGGAAATGCCGCCTTTGGCGGTTTTTTTCAGGCCTTTGGTGGGGATGCCCATTTTGTCGAACAGGATTTCTTGCAGCTGTTTGGGCGAGTTGAGGTTGAACGGCTGGCCTGCGGCGGCGTAGGCTTCTTGTTCGAGTTTCATCAGCTCGGCGCCGAGTTCTGCGCTTTGACGGGCGAGTTCGGCGCGGTCGATTTGCACGCCGTTGCGTTCCATTTCAAACAATACCTGCGCGACGGGAAGCTCCATTTTTTCATACATTTCAAGCTGTTTGGCGTCCATTTGCGCGCGCAGGTGCGCTTCGAGGCGCAGGGCGAAATCGGCGTCTTGGGCGGCGTATTCGGTTGCCTGCTCGATGGCGACGTCGGCAAAACCGATTTGTTTCGCGCCTTTGCCGCATAGCGATTCGTAGGTAATGGTTTCCAAGCCGAGCCAGCGTTCGGACAATTCGTCCAAGCCGTGTCCGAGATGGCTCTCGATGATGTAGGAAGCGAGCATGGCGTCGCCGGCAATGCCGTTCAGGGCGATGCCGTAGTTGGCGAAAACGTGTTGGTCGTATTTGAGGTTTTGCCCGATTTTTTTCAGGGCGGGGTTTTCCAAATACGGTTTCAGACGGCCTAATACGTCTTGCAAATCAAGCTGTTCGGGCGCGGCGGTCAGGCTGTGGCCTACGGGGATGTAAACCGCTTCGCCAGCTTGGAACGCGATGCTGATGCCGACCAGCGCGGCGTTCATCGCGTCTAGGGATGTGGTTTCCGTGTCGATGCCGATTTTGTCCGCCTGCGACAGTTTGTCCAACAAGGCGGCAAACTGCGCTTCGGTGGTAACGGCTTGATAATCTAGCTTTTTGGGGGCGGGGGCATGTTCTATGATTTTTTCAGACGACGTTTCCATGTTCAACGCCGCCTGTTCGCCTATCGTATCGCTGCCGAACAAATCGCCGTCCGCCGCTTCGTGCATACGGCTTTCCGCTTCCTTCAGCCAAGTGCGGAAGCCCCAGCGTTTGAAATCGACCGCAAGCTGCGACCATTTCGGCGAAGTGCGGCGCAGGCTTTCAAGGCCGTCTGAAAGCTCGGTGTGCAAGTCCACATCGGTTTTAATCGTCACCAAATCATACGAAAGCGGCAGTTGGGGCAGCGCGGCCTGCAGGTTGTCGCCGACCTTGCCCTTGATTTCCGCAGCGTGTTCCATCACACCGGCCAGCGAGCCGTAGGCTTCCAGCCACTTCACCGCTGTTTTCGGGCCGCACTTCTCCACGCCCGGCACATTGTCCACCTTGTCGCCCATCAGCGCGAGATAATCGCGGATTTGGTCGGGGCGCACGCCGAATTTTTCCTTCACGCCTTCAATGTCCAGCTTTTCGCCGCTCATCGTGTTCACCAGCGTCACGCGCTCGTTCACCAGCTGCGCCATGTCCTTATCGCCGGTGGATACCACCACATTCCAACCCGCTTCGCCTGCCATCGCCGCCAGCGTGCCGATAACGTCGTCCGCTTCGACTTGCGGAATCACCAGCACCGGCCAGCCCATCAGCCGCACCAAATCCGGCAAGGCTTCCGCCTGCGGGCGCAAATCGTCCGGCATCGGCGGGCGCGTCGCCTTGTAGTCGGGGAACATCTCGTGGCGGAAATTCTTGCCCTTCGCATCAAACACCACCGCGCAATAATCGTGCACATAATCCGCCCGCAGCCGGCGCAACATGTTCAACACGCCATAAAGCGCACCCGTCGGCGCACCGTCAGGCGCGGACAACTGCGCCATCGCGTGATAAGCGCGGTAGAGATAAGAAGAGCCGTCAACGAGGAGGAGAGTGGGTTTGGACATGGTGAACCTGCTTGAAATAAGTGAAAAATAGATGGATGGATTATAAAGGAAAAGCTCGGTTCTCCCCATGTGTCTGCAAACGTGTTTCAGCGCGTTTTAGGGTTTACAAAAATAAACCATTTCAAATATTGCGCCTTGCCATTTCATCTTGTATATTTGCATACAAATGAATACAAATAAAATCAAACGAATATGAATGCAACAAACCGTATCCCCGTCAGCGTGAGAATTACTCAGGAAGACGCTGATTTTATTGCTGAATTAAAAATCGAAGGCGCGAATACGCCGTCTGAAAAAATCCGCGAGCTGCTCAAGCAGGCGCGCTTGGCGCATACGCAGACGCGCGATTACGGTTCCGCGCTGACGGCGCAGGAGCAGTTTTTCCAAGCGGCGAAACATGATGTATTGCACGCGGAAAAGCAGGCGGGGGTGCATTCGCATATCGTCGCGCGTTTGTTTGAGCAGTTGCCCGACTTAGGCGCGACACTCGCCGCCGACCTGCCCGAAGAAGCTGATCTTGACAGTTTGAAAAAATACGAACGCGAACTGATGTGGCGTATCGTCCGCCTCACCGACAGCATCTTGCAGCTCGCCGTAACCGGCAAAGGCGCGGCATACGACGATACCGTGCTGCAACAGCTTGAAAACACTTTGAAACTGGCGAGGATTGTGCAGCAGGAAGGCGAGGTTTGAGGCGTGCAGGAAAGGCTGACTGAAAAATGAAAATCCACCATTGGCTTCTGACCTTTATGTTCATCCATCCCTCTTTGGCAGTGAGCGCGGACGGCAGCGCACAACCTGTTACCGAGCAGCAAGTCCTGCGGCTGACCGAAATTTATGTGACGCAGCATTACGGCGAACAAACCGCTCAAGCGCAAAAGCCGTATCGGGTGAAAAAAGACGGGGAGCATTGGGTTATCAGCGGCAAACCACCTAAAGCGCTGGGCGGCAATTTCCGCGCCGTTATCGGAGCAAACGGTCAGCTGAAAGAAATCACGCATAGCAAGTAGTGCAAGGTTTGAGGTCGTCTGAAAGGTTTCTCCCCTCAGTCCTGAACACCTATGTCCAATATCAAAGGCAAGGCAACAAAGATGGAAAAATGGATAGCAGAAGCATACGAATTATTTGCACCTTACAGCGTGCGCTTCCCGCTGAATATCTGCACTTGCAATAGCTGCTCTCCCGAAGATTTTCAACAGGCGTTGTTGGAATATCCGTTACGCGAGATTCCTGTCGATATGTTGCAGGCGTATTTGGGTAGCGTGCCTTTGGACAAAGGAGCAGCGACGGCTTTAGACATGAAACATTTTCTGCCGCGTATTTTGCAGGCTTTGGTCAACGAGGAAGATGTCCGATCGCTTGATGAAACGTTGCTCGATAAGTTGTGTTGCCATTTTCCCGAATGCTGGACAAAAGAAGAAATCGATTGGTTGAAACGTTTCGCCGCCGCTTGGTTTGACTCGCAACTGACCGCGCCCCGCTACGAAGGCTGCTTGGTCGTTTGGCTGAATATGTTTCAATTTGCCGGATTGGATGTTGTCAACGAACTGCTGGCAGTGTGGACGGAACAGGCGGATAAAACGGCAGCTTTACGCGAATTTGTCGACTTGTATTTAGAGATTCCGTATGGAAGCGACGAGCCGGATTGGTACAAAGTCTGCTATCTGCCCGAGCATTGTCCGAATAGAACGCAATTCGCCGCCCGATTGTCGGCTTGGTTTACCCGCCCGGATACCCGCGCCACATTCAGACGAGCTTTAGAACAAGCCCTGCTGGAAGGCAAAGAAGACGAAAACGAAACATTGTCATGGGAGCAATGTTACGACTGGTTGGCGCAATCGGATGCCGGCTAAACACAATATTTCTCATGATTTCATAAAGAAAGGAAAATCCAAATGAGTGAAACCCTATCCCGCAGAGTGGGCCGTCTGGTGAGCGGCGGTTTTCATGCCCTGATTGATGCAGCGGAGAACCTTGCGCCCGAGGCGGTTATGAACGAGAGCATCCGCGAAATCGAGCGGGCGGTGGACGAAGTGCGTGCCGAGTTGGGCAAAGTGTTGGCGCAGAAACACCTTGCCGCCAAGAAAATGGCGGATGAGAGCAACCGCCACGAAGCCATTGATGCCAACCTGCAAGCTGCCGTAGCCGCTGGGCGCGACGACCTTGCCGAGGCAGGCATCGCCGAACAAATGGACATCGAAGCGCGTCTGCCTGTTTTGGAAAACACCATCGCCGATTGCGCCGCGCAGGAAAAAGAACTTGAGGGCTTTATCGCCGCCTTGCAGGCGAAAAAACGCGAGATGCAGCAGCAGTTGCAAGACTGGCGCGCCGCACAGCAGAACGCTGGCGCAGGCAAAGCGGCAGGCGGCAGCGACCTCAACCGCATCGCCCGTGATGCCGAAAAAAGCGGCAACGCTTTCGACCGCGTGATGGGTCGTCAGAACGCGGTACACAGCAGCACCGATGCGGCGCAGTTGGCAAAATTGAAGGAATTGGAAGACTTGAGCCGCAATAATCGGATTGCCGAACGGTTGGCGGCATTGAAAGCGGGAAAATAAGTTTTCAGACGACCTTCCTAACAAATAAGGTCGTCTGAAAAGAAAAACGCCGCGCGGAGCTTGTCCTTGCGGCGTATGGCGGAACAGATCAGTAGTCGATGCGTTCGCTGATGATGCGTAAATCCGGCCATGAGAAGACGATATCGTATTCGCGTCCGTTTTTGAAGGCTTCGGCTTTCAATACGGGGCGGCCGCGGCGGTCGTCGGCTTCGATTTCGTGAACTTGATAGCCGCGTCGTTCGAGAATCCGCATCACTTGTGCGCGTTTTTGCTCGAAGGACGGATCGCTGTAAATTTGGTGTTCGATGTAGTCGTCATCGTAATACTTGCCGTCGCGGTAACGGTAGTCGTCATTACGGTCGTAATCGCGCTCATAGCGGTCGTCGTAACGATCATCATAGCGGTCATCGTAACGGTCATAACGCTGCTCGTAGCGGTCGGTACGATAGTCGTCATCGTAATAGTCGTAAGGATAGGGAGCGGCACAAGCGGTCAGTGCGATACTGCCTAAGAGTAATACCGGTAAAAGTTTTTTCATGTCGTATCCTTTCGGGACGTGGGGTAAGTAAAGAATATTCGGAAGCGGATTATAAATCGACGCGTTCTACGAGAATGTTTAAATCGGGATAAGACATCACGATTTTGTATTCCAAGCTGCCTTTGTAGGCCTCAAATTCCAAAACGGGTCTTGCCCAATAGAGGTCGGTGTCGGAATCGTGGACTTCGTAGCCTCTGTTATGCAGGATGGACAAAGCGCGGTCGTGGTGTTGCGCGAACGCGGGGTCTGTCTCCATACGGTATTGGGCGTAGTCTTCGTAAAGGTCGAAACCTTCTGCTGCAAGAAAAATGGCGCAAACAGCGGCGACAGGAAGCAGCAGTTTTTTCAAAAGCGGTTTGGACGGCTTTGTATATTGCGACTGAGAATGTTTCATTTCGTTCCCTTTGCGTCTGTTGTCGGTATAGACATTTAAACACGCAGGACTTAGGGAAAAGTTAGGAGCGTTTTCAGACGACCTTTCTTTACGGTACGCACAGGCCGTCTGAAAACGGATAGGGATAATCCCATGATTTTTGCTGTTTTGATTGGTCTGATAACCGCTGCAGTGCTTTATATCCTGCTGTTTGAGGATTGGGATGAATTCCTTGAATGCGTAAAATTCTGTTTCACCCCCGAAATCATCAGCGCGCTGCGGGGGAAATATTGGGATGACGTATGGGCGGAAACCAAAATCCTGCTGTGGCTGGGCATCAGCATAACGGCAGGCGTATCGGCCTATATCTGGCTCAGCTAGAGTCGGCGTTTCAAGGCAGATACCGTCTTTATTGCCGCGAACGGCAAATTATCGAAAGGAGTTTTTGAATGAGCAAAAAACACACCTACCGCACCACTACAACATGGACGGGCAATCTTGGCGAAGGCACATCATCCTACACCGCTTATTTGCGCAACTTTACCGTTTCTGCCGAGGGTAAGCCCGACTTGCACGGTTCCGCCGACCCGGCCTTCCGCGGCGATGCGGGCCGCTGGAACCCCGAAGAAATGCTGTTGGCCGCCGTTTCTGCCTGCCACAAACTATGGTACCTGCACCTGTGTGCCGACGCGGGCATCTGCGTTATCGCCTACACCGATCATGCCGAAGCGGTGATGGACGAAGGCGGGAATGGGAGCACGGGGCGTTTCGTCTCCGCCGTGTTGAAGCCGCGCGTTACCATCGCCGCAGGAAGCGACCGCGCCAAGGCTTTGGAACTGCATCACGAAGCGCACCGCCTGTGTTTCATCGCCAACTCGGTCAACTTTTCGATTGAATGCCGCGCCGAGATTGAGAGTGAAGAGGTCGTCTGAAAACCGAATGTCTGTTTGGGATGCACGGATAGGTCAAATTCAAATAAGGCATACCTAATGCCGTCATTCCCGCGCAGGCGGGAATCCAGACCTCGATTCTTCAGAAGTATTATTTGAAGATTGCCGTAATCTCAAACTTCTGGATTCCCGCCTGCGCGGGAATAACGGCAATCAAACATTCAAATTTTCGCAAGCAGTCTATTTAAGGTCGTCTGAAAGTTGACAGAACAAGGAACGGAATATGTGGAATTTAATCAACGCCCCCGAAACAGAAATCTTCGGCATCGCCATAGCGCTGATGGTTTTACTCGGCGTGTTGGAAGTCATCTCCATGCTGGCGGGCGGCATCAGCGACTGGCTGGACAACCTGTTGCCCGACAGCCTGACCGAAACCGCGCACGCCGAAGTCGGGTTGGACGCTGCGGACGCGGGCGTGTTCGTCAGGTTTCTGAGCTGGCTGTATGTCGGTCGCGTGCCGGTGTTGATGCTGATGGTGGTGTTCCTTGCCGTGTACGGACTGACGGGCTACCTGTTTCAGACGACCTTTGCCGCCGTGTTCGGCAGCTATCTGAACGGATGGCTGGCGGCAGTAGCCGTGTGGTTCCTCTCGCTGCCGCTGGTGCGCCTGACGGCGGGCGGACTGTACAAAATCATGCCCAAAGACGAAACCACCGCCGTTTCGCAGGAAAGCCTAATCGGACGCATCGGCACAGTGGTGCTGGGCGAAGCACGGGCAGGCAGCGCGGCGCAGGTGCGGGTGAAGGATGTATATGGTCAACAGCATTATGTGATGGCGGAACCGGATTCCGACGAAGTGTTGAAACAAGGCGACGCGGTGTTGCTGGTGTCGCTGGAGGGGAATACGTTTAAGGCGATTTTGAATCCGAGCGGGAGCTTGGTGGATTGAGGTCGTCTGAAAAGATGGATTTGCAGGTCGAATACCTGTACTCGACAATGTTCTAATTGTGAAAGTTTAATATAAAACTGATGAACTTTATTTGGGAGTGTTTATGAATATTGAAAGAATTTTTAGCTCGATTTTTGGATATTTGGACAAAGACCCATTAATTGCAATGGCTGCAATTGCAACTATTTTGACATTTGTAACCCTGATATTTAAGACGATTTTCAAGGCGATTATTTATAAATTTAATTCTTTAAATAAATTTTCAAAAAGAAAAGAGGAATATAAACAAGCAAAAGAATTAATCCATTTAATAGAGGAAGCAGAAGATAATGGTAAAAAACCACATCCTTTTTTAATTGAAAAAGGTTATGCCGTCCTGTCTGGAGATAAGCGATTTAATTCGAGTCAAATTATTTGTTGTTTGAATATGGATAATCCTAGCCAAGCTCTAAAATATTTTTCTTCAGGATTTTATTATCTTGAATACTCAAAAAAATCTAAAAAATTTGTTTATAGAAAGTCAGCAGAAAGTTTAATAAAGAGAAGAGGTGAATGGGCTTTCTGGGTTTTAATGTATATATTTTCGGGTACGGTTGCATCTTATGTTATGCTATCTGCAACAACATATTATGCTAGAAGTTCATATGGAGTGGCAATATTCTTAACCATAGTTTCAATTATTTTTGCAGTGGTTGCAATCATTTTTATGTCATTTGGAATGAATATTCGCATGGCTGAAAAATTTATGAAGCTGCAAGATGAAATGTTTAAAGAATCGGATTCATTCCCCACAATAACAAATAAAAATAAATCTGAAACAGAGAAACCTGAAGCAGAAGAATCTGAAGCAGAAGAACCTGAAATCAAACCTAAAGATCAAGAACCCTAACCTTTTCAGACGACCCCAAACCCTAAAAAAACCGTCTGAACCCACGCCCCCTCAAGGGTATATCGACAACAAGAAAGGAAAACCCATGAACTTAGTTTCCATCGGCATCATCGCCGGCGTCATACTCGTTGCGCTGTTCGTACTCGGCCTCATCCTCACCCGTCTGTACCGCCGCGCCAGCAAAGAAGTCTCCTTCGTCCGTACCGGTTTCGGCGGCGAAAAAGTCATCATGAACGGCGGCGCGATGGTGCTGCCTGTGCTGCACGAAATCATCCCCGTCAATATGAACACGCTGCGTCTTGAAGTGCGCCGCGCGGCGCAGCAGGCGTTGATTACCCGCGACCGGATGCGCGTCGATGTGATGGCGGAATTTTACGTCCGCGTCAAACCCAGCGCGGAGAGCATCGCCACCGCCGCGCAAACGCTGGGTATGAAAACCATGTCGCCCGACGAATTGAAAGACCTCGTCGAAGGTAAATTCGTCGATGCCCTGCGCGCCGTTGCCGCCGAAATGGCGATGGAAGAGTTGCACGAGAAACGTGTTGATTTCGTTCAGAAAGTTCAACAAGTCGTGAGCGAAGACTTGTTTAAAAACGGCCTCGAACTCGAAACCGTCTCCCTGACCGGCCTCGACCAAACCAGCTTTGAGTTTTTCAACCCGCAAAATGCGTTTGACGCGGAAGGTCTGACCAAACTGACCGAAACCATCGAAGGCCGCCGCAAAAAACGCAACGAAATCGAACAAGATACCGATTTGGCGATTAAAACCAAAAACCTCGAAGCCGAGCAGCAACGCCTGAAAATCTCGCGCGAAGAAGAATACGCCAAACTCGAACAAGAACGCGAAATCGCCGTGCGCCGCGCCGAACAGGAAGCCAGCATCGCCGAGCAGGAAGCGCAGAAAAAACGCGAGGCGGAAGAAGCCAAAATCGCCGCCGAACGCGAAGTGGATTTGAAACGCATCGCCGCCGAACGCGACATTAAAAACGAAGACATCCGCAAAGCCCAAGCCGTCGAGCAGGCGGAGGTTGAGCGCCGCAAAGCCATCGAGCTTGCCGAACAAGACCGCGCCATCGCCGTTGCCGAGAAATCGCGTGCCGAATCCGAAGCCAAAGCCGAGGCCGACAAAGCCCGCGCCGCAGCCGTGCGTGAAGAAGAGAGCGTGATTACCGTGCGCGAAACCGAACGCGCCGAGCGTGCCAAAGCGGTCGAACTGATTGCCGCCGAAGAAGCCGCGCAAAAAGACGCGATTTCGCTCACCGTCGCCGCCGAAGCCGAGAAACAGGCCGCGCAAGACCGCGCCGAAGCCGTGCGCATCGCCGCCGAAGCCGAAGCTGAGAAACAACGCCTGCAAGCCAAAGGTGAAGCCGATGCCAAAGTCCTGCTGGCACAAGCGCAAGAGCAGCAATACAAAGTCGATGCCGAAGGTACCCGCGCCGTGAACGAAGCCGCCAACGTCCTGAGTGTCGAGCAAGTCGAAATGCAAGTGCGCCTCGCCCTGTTGAAACACCTGCCCGACATCATCCGCGAATCCGTGCGCCCGATGGAAAACATCGACGACATCAAGATTCTGCAAGTCAACGGCTTGGGCGGATTCAGCGGCGCTGCCAACGGCTCCGAAGGCATGTCGGACGGTCAAACCACACAAGCCAGCCTCGCCGACCAAATGGTCAACAGCGCCCTGCGCTACCGCAGCCAAGCCCCGCTGGTTGACGGCCTCTTGAAAGAATTGGGCCTGAACGGCGGCGACATCAACGGTCTGACGCAAGGGCTGGATAAAGGCATCGGCAAAGAATAAGCCGCGCCGTTAGGAAGGTCTGAAAGCAAAGGTCGTCTGAAACCTCGAAACAGGGGTTTCAGACGACCTTTTATAGTGGATTAACTTTAAACCAGTACGGCGTTGCCTCGCCTTAGCTCAAAGAGAACGATTCTCTAAGGTGCTGAAGCACCAAGTGAATCGGTTCCGTACTATCTGTACTGTCTGCGGCTTCGTCGCCTTGTCCTGATTTAAATTTAATCCACTATATCAAACGCGACAAACAGGCGGAGCAGGTTCAGCGTATTCGTCAGGCGTTCGGCTTGCAGAAAACCAGTTGGAAGCCGCACTCGACTTCCTCTTCCTAATCCGGCAGAACAAGCAAACTGCGTCCGCCGCAAACCGGCATTGAAGCAATAGTTTGCCCATACCGAACAAGCCGTTTTAAAGCATAAAACACAAAGGTCGTCTGAAAACCTGTTTTCAGACGACCTTTTATCTTTTCCGGCAAATCAGACTTACCCTCTGCGTAATACGGCGTTGTTGACGTATTTTTGGATGCCGGTGGCGATGGCGTCGGCGCATTGGCGGCGGAAGGAGTCGCTGCCGAGCAGCCGCTCTTCGGTGGGGTTGGACAGGAAGGCGGTTTCGACGAGGATGGACGGGATGTCGGGCGCGCGCAGGACGGCGAAGTTGGCTTCGTCAACGCGGCCTTTGTGGAGTTGGTTGAGTTTGCCCAATTCGGTCAGGACGGAATGTCCGAGTTTACGGCTGTCGCGCATGGTAGCGGTTTGGGTCATGTCGAGAATGGCGTTATCGACGCTGCGGTTGCCGCTTTTGGCAACGCCGCCGATGGCGTCGGCGTTGTTTTGGGTTTGGGCGAGGAATTTGGCGGCGGAGCTGGTCGCGCCTTTGGTGTTGAGCATGTAAACGCCGGTACCGCGCGCAGACGGGCTGGTGAAGGCGTCGGCGTGGATGGAGACGAACACGTCGGCATGGCGGGCGCGGGCTTTGGCGACGCGTACACCCAGCGGGATGAAGATGTCTTCGTTGCGGGTCATGTAAACGGTGTAGCCTATGCTTTCAAGGCGGTTTTTAGTTTCGCGGGCGATGGAGAGGACGACGTTTTTCTCTTTCAAGCCGCTGGACCCGATGGCGCCGGGGTCTTCACCGCCATGACCGGGGTCTATCATGACGACGGGGCGGCGTCCGCCGCGGTTGGAGCGGGGAGGTACGTCTTGGGCAATGTCCGTGCGTTCGGCAGGACGTTGCGTTTGCATGCGTTTCGGCGGATTGCCGTTGAGCAGCGCCATCATCGGATCGTTGGCATCGACGCCGTGCGGATAGAGGTCGATGACGAGGCGGTTTTTAAAGCCGCCGACAGGGGCAAGCGAGAAGACTTGCGGATAGGCGTTTTGCTTGAGGTCGATCACGACGCGTACGGTCGTCGGGGTGTTTTGTCCGGCGCGGATGCTGCGGATATAGGGGTCGTCGGGCAGGACTTTGCCGGAAATGCCTTGCAGGACGCTGTTGATGTTGGCGTTTTGGATGTCGATGACGAGCCTGCCGGGGTTTTCCAAGGCGAAATGCTGATATTGCAGGGCGCGCGAGCTTTCGATGGTGATACGGGTATAGGCGTGCGAAGGCCAAATACGGGCGGCGACGAATTGGGCGGGCGGCGCGGCTTTGGCGAGGGCGGAGGCGATCGGTGTGAGGGTAAACAACAGTCCGGCGGCTTGGCGGACGACTTGTCTTCGTGTCAGTTTGAATTTAACCATGCTTCTAAACTTTTTTGTCCGTTGGCAGTATGTGCGGTAGCAGTGCAGGCCCTGCCCTGTGCGGCGTGATTCAGGGATACGGTGATGTCTGCGGGCGGCGTGAACGCGCCGCCTTGTTGCGGCCATTCGATGATACAGACGCTGTCAGGGGAGAACAGGTCGTCCAAACCCGCATCTTCCCATTCTTCGGGCGAGGCAAAGCGGTAAAGGTCGAAATGATGGAGCGTGAACGCTTCCAGCGGGTAGGATTCGACAATGGCGTAGGTCGGGCTTTTGACCGCGTCGGTGTGTCCGAGTCCTCGTAGGATGCCGCGCGTGAACGTGGTTTTCCCCGCGCCCAAATCGCCTTGCAGATGGATGACCAATGGTGCGCGCAGCGATTTTGCCCAACTTCCGCCCAGCTCGAGTGTGGACTCTTCGTCGGGAAGCCGGCGGGAAAAGGTTGCGCCCTCGCTCATGAAATCAGCCTTGTCGTGTTCTAAAAACCTTAATTATGCTGGATTTACGGGCATTTGCAAACATAAGGGAGGATAAAGTTAGATAAAGATGTTCAATCGGCATCTTTGCCGTCTGCCGTCCAAACGCCGCAGAGGTCGTCTGAAAACGCTGTTTCCACACAACCCAAACCCTTTCAGACGACCCCGTCCCTGTTAAGCCTTGCGCCGAACGTGTACAATCCGCCCCATCATACCTAATCCGTACAAACCGCATCATGACTATCAGCAAACAACGCCCCATCGGCGTTTTCGATTCCGGCGTCGGCGGCCTGACCAACGTCCGCGCCCTGATGGAACGCCTGCCGATGGAAAACATCATCTACTTCGGCGACACCGCCCGCGTTCCCTACGGCACCAAATCCCGCGCCACCATCGAAACCTTCGCCATGCAGATTGTCGATTTCCTACTGGAAAACGATGTTAAGGCACTCGTCATCGCGTGCAACACCATCGCCGCCGTTGCCGGACAAAAAATCCGTCAAAAAGCAGGCAATATGCCCGTATTGGACGTGATTTCCGCCGGCGCGCAGGCCGCACTGAATACCACGCGCAACAACAAAATCGGCATCATCGCCACCAACACCACCGTCAACAGCAACGCCTACGCCCGCGCCATCCACGCCCAAAACCCCGACACGCTCGTGCGCACGCAGGCGACGCCGCTGCTCGTGCCGCTGGTGGAAGAAGGCTGGCTCGACCACGAAGTAACCCGCCTGACCGTGCGCGAATACCTCAAACCGCTCTTGGTGGACGACATCGACACACTCGTCCTCGGCTGCACCCACTTCCCGCTGCTCAAGCCCCTAATCGGCAAAGAAGCGCAAAACGTCGCCCTGGTCGATTCCGCCATCACCACCGCCGAAGCGACCGCCCAAGCGCTCGCCCAAGCAGGGCTGCTCAACACTGAAAACGATAGCCCCGACTACCGCTTCTACGTCAGCGACATCCCCCTGCGCTTCCGCACCATAGGCGAACGCTTCCTCGGACGCAGCATGGAACAAATCGAAATGGTCTCGCTGGGATAAGGCATATCCCGCATACCAAAACGAGAGGTCGTCTGAAAACTCGTGTTTTGAGTTTTCAGACGACCTTTGTTCCATTTCCTGTCCGGGATTAGAAACTGTAATTCACCCGCGCCGTATAAGTGCGCGGCGCGCCGGGCATGGCGTCGGAACGCCAGTATTTTTGATTGAACAGATTGCCGACGGCGAAAGTGAGGTTCAGGTTTTTGCGGTTCCAGCCGAGCATGGCGTCGGTGCGGACGAAGCCGGGAAGCGTGGTGACTTCTTTGTTTCTTGAATCGTAGCCGTAGCGTTTGCCCGTACCGGTTACGCCGATTTCGCCGTAGAGGTTTTCGGTCGGCGTGTAACGGAAGAACAGGTTGCCGGTAACGTTGCTGGTGTTGTCCAAATGGATGCCCACGCGGTCGGGATTTTCTTTGTCTTCAACGACTTTCGCCTGCATCACGCCCAACGAACCGCGCAGATAGAGTTTTTTGGGGATGATTTGTCCGATGGCGGACAGTTCCACACCGCGCGAACGGTGTTTGCCGCCGACTGCCCAAGTGTAGGGATCATTTTGCGCGTCGGGACGGTAGCGGATATTGAAGCGTTCGATTTGGTAGGCGGACAATGTGGTGCTGAGGCGGTCGTCCAGCCAACTGCTTTTGACGCCGGTTTCGTATTGGCGGGTGTACTCGGGATCGGCGTTGAACACGGCGGAAGACGACGTATCGATGCTCAAATAGCCGCGTCCGCCATAAGGTGCGAAGCCTTTGTTATACGAGGCGTAGAGCGTGTGGGCGGGCGTTACGTTCCACACTGCGCCGATGTTGGGGCTGAATGAGTGACCGCTGTATTGGCGGCTGCTGCCGGTGAGTTTGTTTTCTGAATTGAAGGTGTACTTGTCGTAACGGCCGCCGAGGACGAATTTCAAATCGGGCGTGGCGGAGAAGATGTTTTGCACAAAGATGCCGTAGGAGTCGGCTTTGTGGCGGTTTTAGGTGAGGACGGGCTGCAATCTACCCGAAGCCGGCCAGCTTGCGCGGTCGTATGGATCGATGGAGGCGGTAAAGGCGCGGCTGTAACCCAATGTCGGGTTGCGGTTTTCGCGGCTGTAATCCATGCCTACGGTCAGGTGGTTTTCAAAACGGCCGATGTTGTAGTCGCCGTTGAGCGTGAAATTGGACGACAGGGTTTTGTTGTCGGTTTGCTGCCAAGCGTAGTTGCGTTTGATTCGGCTGCCGTTTTCGCTGCCTGCATGAAAATGGTCGAAATCCTGCGCCGCCGTGCGGTGGGCAAGCTGCCATTGGGCGCGCCATTTATCGTTGAAGGCGTATTCGAGGTCGGAACGCCAAACTTGCAGCTTGTCTTTGACAAAATCGTTCCGGTGGGCGAACCCCATGCGGTAAGGCAGTCCGAAGCGGTCGTACACGGACTTGGTCGGGCTGCGGTCGGGCGTGCGCTCCACATTGTCGTAGGTGTATTGCCCCGTCCATTTCAAGCCGTTGTCGAGTTTGACGGTAATGCTGGGCGAAACCATGACGTTTTTGCTGTCTATGCCGCTGCGGAACGAATTGGCGCGCCCGACTTCGCCGGTGAGGCGGATGGCGACGTTTTTGTTCAGCACTTCGTTGATGTCCATATTCAGGCTGCGGTTTGCCCACGAGCCGTAAACCGCACCAAAGTTGCGGCTTTGTTTGAAATTGGCGTATTTGCTGACCATATTGATGACGCCGCCGCCGTTGGTGCGTCCGTACAGGACGGAAGACGGGCCTTTCAGGATTTCCACGCGCTCAATGTTGGCGGTGCTGCGGCGGACCTGTCCGCTTTCGCGCACGCCGTCGCGGTAAATATCGGATGCGTCGGCTTGAAAACCGCGCAGGAAAATGCTTTCGCCGCGCATATCGTAAGCCGCGTCAATACCGGCGTTGCCTTCGAGGATGGAACTCAAATCGTTCGTGCCGTAGTTTTTGTTTTTCTGGATGTTGAGCGTATCGACGGTTTGCGGCGTTTCTTTGATGAGCTGGCCGTTGCGGGTAACGGCGGCTTCGTCGTAATTGATGTAGCCTTTGAGTACGCTGGTGTCGGACTGTCCGACCACGGTAACTGTGGGCAGTGTGGCGGTGTAATGTTCGCTATCGGCGGTATCGGCGGCATACAGCGGGAAAGCGGAGGCAATCAGGGCGGGAAGCAGGGAAAGGCGGGCAGAATATTGCATGTTCAACTCGGAAGGTGAAGGGATGCGGCATTATAGGAAATATTTTTGCTTAATCGAAATAATTGATAATAATTATCTTTATTTATGACAAATCGTGTTTATATTTTGCAACGAAGCAGCCATAAACCGAAAGGTCGTCTGAAAAGCCCTGTTTCGGGTTTTCAGACGACCTTTGCAATACTCAGACTCAACGTTCGGAAGGCTCAAACCTTCTTTAAAACCACCATATGCCGTTCTGCATCCAAGCCGGGGACGTGGAGGGCTTCGACGCGTTCGACGGCGACGGTGTCGGGGAGTTTGGCGATTTCTTCTTCGGGGTACACGCCTTTCATGGCGACCCAGAGGCCGCCGTCTTTCAGCAGGTGCGCCGTCCAGTTGACGAAGTCGGCAAGTTCGGCGAAGGCGCGGCTGGTGATGATGTCGGCTTGGAAGTCTTGAACGGCTTCGACGCGGCCGCTGACGACGCGGACGTTACTTAGTCCGAGTTCGATGACGGCTTGTTGCAGGAAGGCGGTTTTTTTGGTGTTGGCGTCCAGAAGGGTGATGTTGAGGTCGGGGCGGCAGATGGCGGTGGGAATGCCGGGCTGTCCGCCGCCGGAGCCGACATCCAGCATAGTGTGCGCGCCTTGGAGGTAGGGGAGCAGGGTCAGGCTGTCGAGCAGGTGGTGGCTGACCATTTGCGCTTCGTCGCGTAGGGCGGTGAGGTTGTAGGTCTTGTTCCACTTTTTGAGCAGGCCGGTATAGGCGAGCAGCAGGGTTTGCTGTTCTGCGGATAGGTCCAAACCTAATGCCTGTATGCCTGATTGGAGTTGCTGTGTCGGGGTCATGGTGTTTGTCCGTGTTTGTGTCGGGTGTTATGGTAGCGGAAAAAAAGGTCGTCTGAAAGGCGTGGTGTGGGCGGGGATAAGGTTGTCGGGACGCGAGTTGTAGCGTGGGCTACGCCCGCGAAATTTGTGGTCTGGCAATCCGAGTCCGTCCGTCGTTTTTGCACTCATGTCGTGGGCAAAGCCCACGCTACGAGTTTCAGACGACCTTTCCTGCGTTTTCCAGCATCAGGATGAATTGTGCCAAATCTTGCGGCAGCGGGGCTTTTAAGATGAGTTTTTCGTCTGTCAGCGGGTGGTTGAGGTGCAGCTCGGCGGCGTGGAGGAACATCCGTTTCAAACCGAGTTTCTGAAGGCGTTTGTTGGCTTGGTAGTCGCCGTAGCGTTCGTCGCCGGCGATGGGGCATTGCTGGGATTGGAGGTGGACGCGGATTTGGTGGGTGCGGCCGGTTTTCAGGGTGGCTTGCACGAGGGTGAGGTGCGAGAGTCCGACTTGGTGCAGGAGGTCGTCTGAAAAGCGGTTGAGCACGCGGAAGATGGTGTGCGCGGATTGTCCGTCTTCGCTGACGCGCACCATTTTTTCGCCTTGTGCGCCAGTGTATTTGAACAGGGGCAGTTTGACGTGGAAGCCATCGTTCGGCAGTTTGCCTACGCCCAGCGCGAGGTAGATTTTTTTGGGGTGGTCGTTGCGGATGGCTTCGTGCAGTTTGACGAGTGCGCTGCGTTTTTTGGCGATCATCAGGAGGCCGCTGGTGTCTTTGTCGAGGCGGTGGACGAGTTCGAGATATCGGGCTTCGGGGCGGGCGCGGCGGATTTGTTCGATGACGCCGAAGCTCACGCCGCTGCCGCCGTGGACGGCGGTGCCTGCGGGTTTGTCGATGACGAGCAATGCGTCGTCTTCGTAGATGATGGTAAATTCGCGCGCGGGTACGGCTTGGGCGCGGTTTTCAGACGACCTTTGTTTTTCGGCGGTGCGCACGGGCGGGATGCGGAGCAGGTCGCCTGTTTGGATGCGGCTGTCAGGCTTGCAGCGTTTTTTGTTCAGGCGCACTTCGCCGGCGCGGATAATGCGGTGGATATGGCTTTTAGGTACGCCTTTGAGGATTTTTATCAGATAGTTGTCAAGGCGTTGTCCGGCTTCGTGTTCGGCGACGGTAATCAGGCTGACTGAATCTTTGCTTATTGCGTGCGTTTTCATCTATAATCCCGAACATCCGTTTCGGCAGAAACCTGTACAAACAGGCCGTATGGGACGGATGGTATTGTTAAAACGAGATTTTATATTAAAAACGCACTCTGCAAAGCATTTTCCCTGCGTTTATGCCCAAGCCCGTAAACGCAGGAACGTGATTAAGTTTGATTTGATTTTGCCGATTTGACCGGGCATAAGACGAGGGGCGGGTGTTTGATAAACCTGCCGCGCCGCACCGTTCGAAACTTCCGGCATAACGATAATAAGAAGATGTCGGCTACCTGTTTTTCAAGCCGGGCCTGTACCGTCCGGACTTCGGCGGCGGACGGAGTGTTCCGCCGCATTGTTCTTTATTGCCTTCTTTATCCGTATCCTTCCGCACACGGCCGCATTGTTTTGGGCGGCGTGCAACCTTGCGGACTTCAATTCAAAAACTGATTGCTCATCTGGGTTTCTGCATCCCGCGCCGAAAAGGGGCGCGGGCTATGCCTAATCCCGCCCGCCTCGCAGAGTGTCTGACAAAGAGCAGGCAGGTCGTCTGAAAAGGCTGCCCGCCTGTGCGAGGTAATGATTATGAAAAGAATGTTGTTCAATGCAACGCAGGCCGAAGAGCTGCGCGTTGCCATTGTCGATGGGCAAAACCTTTTGGATTTGGACATCGAAACGCTGGGTAAAGAGCAGCGCAAAGGTAATATTTATAAGGGTATCATCACCCGCATCGAGCCGTCGCTGGAAGCGTGTTTCGTAGATTACGGAACCGACCGCCACGGCTTTTTGCCGTTTAAGGAAGTATCGCGTTCGTATTTCCAAGATTACGAAGGCGGCAGGGCGCGCATTCAGGACGTGCTCAAAGAAGGCATGGAAGTCATCGTTCAAGTCGAAAAAGACGAACGCGGCAACAAAGGCGCGGCGCTGACCACCTTCATCAGCCTGGCCGGACGCTATCTGGTATTGATGCCCAACAACCCGCGCGGCGGCGGCGTATCCCGCCGTATCGAAGGCGAAGAGCGTCAAGAACTCAAAGCCGCTATGGCAGAACTCGACATTCCGAACGGCATGAGCATCATCGCCCGCACCGCCGGCATCGGCCGCAGCGCGGAAGAGTTGGAATGGGATTTGAACTACCTCAAACAGCTTTGGCAGGCCATCGAAGAAGCCGGCAAAGCGCACCACGAACCCTACCTCCTCTTCATGGAAAGCTCGCTGCTCATCCGCGCCATCCGCGACTATTTCCGTCCCGACATCGGCGAAATTCTGGTGGACAATCAAGAGGTTTATGACCAAGTTGCCGAGTTTATGAGCTACGTCATGCCGAGCAACGTAGGTCGTCTGAAACTCTATGAAGACCATACGCCGCTGTTCTCCCGCTTCCAAATCGAACACCAAATCGAAAGCGCGTTTGCCCGCAGCGTCAGCCTGCCTTCCGGCGGCGCGATTGTGATCGACCACACCGAAGCCCTGGTTTCCATCGATGTCAACTCCGCCCGCGCGACACGCGGCGCGGACATCGAAGACACCGCCTTCAAAACCAATATGGAAGCCGCCGAAGAAGTCGCCCGCCAAATGCGTCTGCGCGACTTGGGCGGTTTGGTCGTCATCGACTTCATCGACATGGAAAACCCCAAGCATCAACGCGATGTTGAAAACGTCCTGCGCGACGCGCTCAAAAAAGACCGCGCCCGCGTGCAAATGGGCAAACTTTCCCGCTTCGGCCTCTTGGAATTGAGCCGCCAACGCCTGAAACCCGCCTTGGGCGAAAGCAGCCACGTCGCCTGCCCGCGCTGCGCCGGTACCGGCGTCATCCGCGGCATCGAATCGACCGCCCTGCACGTTTTGCGCATCATTCAAGAAGAAGCGATGAAAGACAATACCGGCGAAGTGCACGCCCAAGTGCCCGTCGATGTCGCCACCTTCCTGCTGAACGAAAAACGCGCCGAGCTGTTTGCGATGGAAGAGCGTTTGGACGTCAACGTCGTCCTGATTCCGAATATCCATCTGGAAAATCCGCACTACGAAATCAACCGCATCCGCATCGATGACGTAGAAGAAGACGGCGAACCGAGCTACAAACGCGTTGCCGAGCCGGAAGAAGACGAATCCGCCAAACCTTTCGGCAGCGAAAGAGCCAAAGCCGCCCGTCCCGAACCCGCCGTCAAAGGCGTGCGCCATACCCAGCCTGCCCCGACCGTATCCGAGCAGAAAAGCGGTTCATGGTGGGATACTTTCAAAGCATGGCTCAAACGCATTTTCGGCGGCAATACCGCAGCCGAAACCGCGCCTGTTGCCGAAGTGGCAGAAAAACGCACTTCAAACGGCAACAACCGCAACGGCAATTCCGGCAACCGCCGCGCAAACAACCGCCGCCAAAACCCGCGCCGCAACAATAGGCACGACGGCAGCAAGGTAGAAGTGCGCGAAGTGGCGGACTTCAAAGACAAAGCAGCGGACAATCAGGCGGCGGAAAACGAAACCCGCAACGCCAAAGACAACCGCCGCAGCCGCAACCGCCAAAACGAGCGCAACGCCGCCGCGGAAGCCGAAAACCTCGAAGTCCAAGCACTTGCCGCCGCAACGTCGTCTGAAAACGAATCCCGTTCGGGCGAACAGGCGCAAGGCAGCAAACGCCGCCGCAACAACAACCGCAACGAACGCAACCGCGAACAAGCGGAAATCCGTGTGGAAGAAACCTTGTCCGAAGCAGTGGACAGCGTAGCGGAAGAGGGCGCACAAACCGCCGATAACGATGCACCGAAAGGCAACGACCGCCGCCAACGCGAACGCAACAACCAACGCGACCGCCGCGAACGCAACAATCAGCGCGACCGCCGTCAAAACGGTAAAAAACGCAATATTCCGTCTGCCGCCAAAATCGAGCAGTACCTGAATATTCACGATACCGCCGACAAAGTCCGCTTCGCCGCCGCGCACGTCATGGGTGAGCCTGTCGAAGAAGAACCGTTTGCCGTAACCATCCCCGCTCCCGAGGATAGTGCCGAGCCTTTGGTTGTCGTGGTTTCCGAACCCGTTACCGTTGCTGAAGAAGCGTTCGTGTTCTCCATCGAAGGCGAAGACGTGGATAGCGACATCCTGATCGAAGACAGCA
Source organism: uncultured Neisseria sp. (assembly GCA_963529965.1). Taxonomy (GTDB): domain Bacteria; phylum Pseudomonadota; class Gammaproteobacteria; order Burkholderiales; family Neisseriaceae; genus Neisseria. The sequence goes on along the minus strand of CAUSDA010000014.1, from coordinate 6,433 downwards.
CCGACGACGAATGCAGCATCATCGACTCCGCCATCGGCAGCGTCGAAGAAACTTCGACTTCCGTGTTCGCCATCGAAACCGAAGACGGCTACCAACCAATGACCGCCGTCCCTGCCGAAGGCGAGGTCGAAGCCGTTGCCGAAATGGAGGAAGAGCTGGTCGTTTGGAAAGCCGAACGCGAAGCCGCCGCTGCCATCGAAGCCCTTGCCGCCGCCGCAGCGGCCGCCGCAGCCGCCCAAGCAACGGAATCCGAGCCGCAAACTGTGCCGGAAGCAGGCCAAGCGGAAGCGACCGAGCCGGAAGAAACTGTCCCTGCCGTTGCCGCGCTGCCCGACTTAGGCGGCTTGGTGTTCGTCGAAACCAATCCCGAAGCCGTCGCCGCTTTTGCCGAACAGGTTCAGCCCGAACCCGAATCCGGCCTGCGCCGCGCGGACGTGCCGAAAATCGAAGCCGAACCCGTTGCCGCCACCGAAATGGTCTTGGTGGAAACGCGTAAAGACTGAAGGCTGAAAGAAGAGGGCATCGTTTAAGATGCCCGAATCGACAAAAAGGTCGTCTGAAACCGTAAATCCGGTTTCAGACGACCTTTGTCTGTTTAAAAAAGATTATTTGAAGCGGTAGCCGACGGTAGCCATGTAGCTGTTGTTGTGGACTTTCAAATTGTCTTTTTTATAACGGGTTTGCTCCCATTCGGCACCGACTTCGACATTCGGTGCAACGGCGTATTTCGCGCCCACGCCGTAGCCGAGGCCGTTCATATTTTTGCGTTTCGCGCCCAAATTGTCGAAGCGGCCGTAGTGGTAGCCGACCTTACCGTAAGCCAGCGCATTGTCGGTCAGGCGGTAGCCTTGGACGTAGGAAACGTTGGCATCGACTTTTTGTTTCGCATTGCCCGCGATTTTGCGGTGCAGCGGTTTGACACCGGCTTCAACGCCGCCAATCCAGTTGCTTTGTCCGAATTGTGTGTTGTAGCTGCCGCGTACGGCAACGTCGCCTTTGGTTTTTTCGTTTAGATTAACGTTGCGCACATCACTTTTGGTTGCGCCCGCGCCGACTTCCAAGCCTGCGCCGGTAAAAGAACCGTCAGCGAAAGTGATGGCGGAAGCGGTAGCCAATAAAACAGTCAGTAAGGTTTTTTTCATGATAATGCTCCTTCACGGATAAACAGGAAGCGTGTTTCCGCTTCCGACGAATCCAGTATCGGATGCTTGCGGATGAGCCGCAACCGCCTTTGCCGAGGCGTTACCCATCTTCTCAAGTGCTTAACGTTTGTAATTCATTGAAACGGCTGAATTTGTATCGCCCGAAATATCGAGGTGCGCGATTTATAATTTGCGTAAAGTGCGATGAAAAGTATGAAGATTTATGAATCTTGCTGTGTGGAGAGAGGTGCGTTTGGCAGCGGAGGCGGAGTGCGGAGAAAATGATAAAGGCTTAAATGGCAGTTTACATTGATCGGTGTGGCTTTATTGCCATAAGAGTGAGAAAGGTCGTCTGAAACTGGGTTTTTGGGTTTTCAGACGACCTTTTTATCGTGTTTGTATGATTTTTTTCTAATTTCTTTATGCGAAGGTTATAATCCCTGCTTCTTCCAATTTCCCGCCAAAGAGAAATACTATGAATAAAATCTTGAAATTAAGCATGTTGGCACTTATTGCCTCGTTTTCCCTGACAGCTTGCAGCAATAAAACCCCCGATACTTCTTCAACTACGACCACGCCTTCATCTCTTAATGGTACAACTGCAAAAGAGACCGAGGCGTCTGCTGAATCAGATACATCTTCATCTTTCAAAAGTTTGGATGAAAAAGGCAGCTATGCAATGGGTATGGACGTTGGCAAATCCTTGAAGCAGATGAAGGAACAGGGTTTCGAAGTTGATATGGAAGCCTTCTTTAAAGCCGTACAGTCCGTATACGATGGTAAACAGACTAAATTGAGTGAATCGGAAGCCAGCATAGCGCAAGTGGAAATCATGACAGAACTTGAAGCTAAAGCAACGAAAAAATACGAGGAAGAAGCACGAGCCAATAAAGAAAAAGGCGAGGCTTTTTTGAAAGAAAATGCCACTAAAGAGGGCGTGAAAACAACAGCATCCGGTTTGCAGTACAAAATGATCAAAGAGGGTACAGGCAGACAGCCTCGGAAAAACGATCTCGTACATGTCGAATATGAAGGCCGCCTGATTGACGGTACTGTCTTCGACAGCAGTAAAGAAGGTGTAAGTGATGATGGAGTAGGCGGCATTATCTCTTTTCGGCTTGACCAAACCATACCGGGCTGGATAGAAGGTTTGCAGCTTTTGAAAGCAGGCGGCGAGGCTACCTTTTATATTCCTGCCAAACTCGCTTACGGAGAAGAAAAGCTTGGCAATAAAATCGGTCCGAATTCCGTTTTGATATTCGACGTCAAATTGGTCAAAATCGACAGAAACGGCAAACATCGTATTCGGTAATCTGCTTCTTCCGGCAAAGAGGGCATTAAGATTAGCGCTCATGCAAAACTGGGTGCTGGCTCTGGTTAAAGCCAATCCGATAGTTGCGCTCTCCCTAAAACCTTCTTGATAAGGGGCGGATAATCGCCGTATCAAATATAGTGGATTAACTTTAAACCAGGACGGCGTTACCTCGCCTTAGCTCAAAGAGAACGATTCTCTAAGGTGCTGAAGCACCAAGTGAATCGGTTCCGTACTATCTGTACTGTCTGCGGCTTCGTCGCCTTGTCCTGATTTAAAGTTAATCCACTATAACAAAGGTCGTCTGAAAACCTGAATCGGGGTTTTCAGACGACCTTTGTTTTGCCTGAAATCGGGTATTTACGAAATCAGGTTCAAATCGCTGATGCGGTCGTAGAGGCGGTCGGGGTCGTTGCCTTCTTCGTGCATTTGGATGCGCAGGCGCAGGTCGTTGGTGGAAACGGCTTGGCGCAGGGCTTCGTCGTATTCGATTTGACCTTGGATGTAGAGTTCGAACAGGTGTTGGTCGAAGGTCTGCATGCCGTCTGTGCCGGAGCGCATCATGAGTTCACGGATTTCCATGAGTTCGCCTTTGAAAATCAAATCCTGCATGGCGGGCGTGTTGAGCAGCAGGTCGACGACGGCGGTACGCTGGCTGCGGTTTTTCTTGATGGCGAGGCGTTGGCCGATGATGCCGGTCAGGTTGAGCGCCAAATCCATAAGGACTTGTTTGCGTCGGTCTTCTTGGTAGAAGTTGATGATACGCTCGATGGTTTGGGCGGCGGTGTTGGCGTGGATGGTGAAGACGCACAAGTGGCCGGTTTGGGCAAGCTGGAGGGCGTATTCCATACTGGCTTCGCTGCGCACCTCGCCGATACAGACGACGTCGGGCGCTTGACGCATCGCGCTTTGGACGGCGATTTTCCAGTCGTTGGTGTCGATGCCGACTTCGCGCTGGGTGAAGATGCTGCGGCGGGGTTTGTAGATGAATTCGATCGGGTCTTCGATGGTGACGATGTGGCCGGGCATTTTGTGGTTGCGGTAGTCGAGCATGGATGCCATGGTGGTCGATTTACCAGAACCGGTCGGGCCGGCAAGGATCAGCAGGCCGCGCGGGGAAAGGGAGAGGTCTTTGAGTTTGGCGGGCAGGCCGAGGCTCTCCATTTCGGGGATTTCTTGGTTGATGCGGCGCAAGACCATGCCGACGCGGCCTTGTTCGTGGTAGGCGTTGACACGGTAACGGGTGTTGCTGCGGGATTGGACGGAGTAGTTGAGTTCCCATTCGCGGTTGAAGGTCTCAAGCTGCTCGGGGTTCATGGTGGATTCGACGATGGCAGCTGTGTCTTCGCCGGTCAGGGCTTTGTGCGGGACAGGGGTCAGGGTGCCGCTGACTTTGACGGCAGGCGGGAAGCCTGCGCTGATGAAGATGTCGGATGCGCCGCGTTTTTCTGCTTCGACGCACATGCGGTCGAGCAGGGGATGGAGGTGTGTGCCGATTTCGGCGGGGGTGGGGATGTGCGGCGGTTGGTTTTTTTGCGAGTAGGCTTGCACCATTTCGCTGAGTAAGTCGTGTAAAGGAGTTGTTTCGCTCATTTTGTGTACTCTTTATCAGTAAGTGAATATTGAGACCGGCGGGCGGTTTGTTTGTTATTGGGTGTTGCCTGCCTTGCGGAGGTCGTCTGAAAACGGGAAACGGGTTTCCTCGTTGTGTAAACTGCGTTTTCAGACGACCTGGTCTGTTCCCGATAATGGAATGTATTTATCAGACGATGGTCATGCTGTCGCTGTTTTGCGCTTTGCTGCGGGCTACGTCGGGGCTGATGGTACCTTGGCGGACGAGGGTTTGCAGCGCTTGGTCTAGGGTTTGCATGCCGTGTGATTGACCGGTTTGCAGCGCGGAGTTGATTTGGGCGATTTTGTTTTCGCGGATCAGGTTGCGCACTGCGGGGGTGGAAATGAGGATTTCGTGTGCGGCGACACGGCCGTTGCCGTCGCGGGTTTTCAGCAGGGTTTGTGAAATAACCGCGCGCAGGGATTCGGACAGCATGGAACGTACCATTTCTTTTTCGCCGGCAGGGAATACGTCGACGATACGGTCCACGGTTTTGGCGGCGCCGGTGGTGTGCAGCGTACCGAATACCAAGTGGCCGGTTTCGGCGGCAGTCAGCGCGAGGCCGATGGTTTCGGGGTCGCGCATCTCGCCCACGAGGATCACGTCGGGGTCTTCACGCAATGCGGAACGCAGGGCGTTGGCGAAGCTGTGGGTGTGTTGGTGCAGCTCACGCTGGTTGACGAGGGCTTTTTTACTTTGGTGGACGAACTCGATCGGGTCTTCGATGGTGAGGATGTGTGCGGGTTGGGTTTCGTTGATGTAGTTGATCATCGCCGCCAGCGTGGTGGATTTACCGGAACCGGTCGGGCCGGTTACCAATACCAAGCCGCGCGGGTTGTCGGCGATTTTTTGGAAAATACGCGGGGCGCGCAGGTCTTCCAGCGTCAATACGTCGCTCGGAATGGTACGGAAGACGGCGGCAGGGCCGCGGTTGGAGGTAAATGCGTTGACACGGAAACGGGCGACGTTGGGCAGCTCGAAGGAGAAGTCCACTTCCAAATCTTGTTGGAACAGTTTGCGCTGATGGTCGTTCATGACCGAAGTGACCATGTTGCCGACTTCTTCGGCGGACATTTCGGGCAGGTTGATGCGGCGGATGTCGCCGTGAACGCGGATCATGGGGGACATTCCGGCGCTTAAGTGAAGGTCGGAAGCTTTGTTTTTGACGCCGAAAGCGAGTAAGTCGGTAATCTGCATAATGTGGCCTTGTTTTAGTTTAGAATAATGAGGCGGAACCCGATTTAAAATGCGGACGCGGAATGCCGGGCATTTCCCTGTTCAGGTTCCGATAAATTGTATTATTTTAAATACATAAACCGTTCAGACCAAGTAAAATTTTCAAAATCGCTGTAATTGATGTAATAAAGGAAGAAATCATGTCGGTATTGCAACAAAATTATGCGGAGGTGTGCCGCCGCATTGCCGAAGCCGAGCAAAAGGCGGGTAGGCAGGCGGGTGAAGTGGGTCTGATTGCCGTCAGCAAAACCTTCCCTTCAGACGACATCCGCGAGGTATATGCCGCAGGGCAGCGTGATTTTGGCGAAAACTATATTCAGGAGTGGTACGAAAAAACGGAAACGCTCGCGGATTTGCCCGACATTGTTTGGCACATCATCGGCGATGTGCAGTCAAACAAGACCAAATTTGTCGCCGAGCGCGCGCATTGGGTGCATACGATAGGTCGTCTGAAAACCGCCCGCCGCCTGAGCGAACAGCGTCCGCCCGAAATGCCGCCTTTGCAGGTGTGCATCGAAGTCAATATCGCGGGCGAGGAGGCGAAACACGGCGTTGCGCCCGATGAGGCGGTCGCGCTGGCGGTGGAAGTGGCGAAGTTGCCGAATGTGGTTGTACGCGGGTTGATGTGTGTCGCCAAAGCCGACAGCGATGATGAAGCATTGCGCGTTCAGTTCCAAACCATGCAGAAACTGCTTGCCGACCTGAACGCGGCGGGTGTTTGCGCGGATGTATTGTCTATGGGCATGTCCGGCGATATGCCTGTGGCGGTCGCGTGCGGCGCAACGCATGTGCGAATCGGCAGCGCGATTTTCGGCAGACGGGAACCAAAAGGGAAAGACAGTCAATAAAACAGATTATCTCGGTCGTTTTACTTTGTTTGATGATAACGGGTTGTCGGTTGTTGGGCTGGTATCCATGTGAGTCCTTGTCAGACTGGTGCAAGCCCAAAAAGCCGGCGGCAATAGATTTTTGGAAAAACAGGGTTTACACCGAACATCGCTGCCTGAAAGCGTCTGTTGGTAAAAAGGTCGTCTGAAGTTTTCCGCTTTGGTGGGAACGGCATTTCAGACGACCCCAAGTATAGTGGATTAACTTTAAACCAGTACGGCGTTGCCTCGCCTTGCCGTACTA
>CAUSDA010000013.1:0-38757 GCA_963529965.1 uncultured Neisseria sp. | reverse complement strand
GGCTTTTATGAGTGTCCAAGATTTGGGGGCCAGTTCACTTTTCAGACGACCTTTTGCTTAATGGATGCCTAGTTTTGTCCGGGCTTGATGACTTTGGCGCCCTGCTCTGTACCCAATATCAGCACATCCGCGGCGTTGCGGGCGAAGATGCCGTTTTCGAGAACGCCGGTGATGCGGTTGATTTCATCTTCCATAGTCAGCGGACGGTCGATATGCAAGTCATAGACATCGATAATTTGGTTGCCGTGGAAGGTGGTGTAGTTCAGGCGTAACTCAGGCTGTCCGCCCATTGCCAAAAGTTTGCGGGATACCAGCGAACGCGCGCCGGGCAACACTTCTACGGGCAGCGGGAATTTTCCCAAACGCGAAACATATTTGCTCTCGTCGGCGATACAGATGAATTTGTCGGACGCACTGGCGACGACTTTTTCGTTCAGATGCGCGCCGCCGCCGCCTTTAATCATTTGCAGCATATGGTTCACTTCGTCCGCACCGTCAACATAGACAGCCAGCCCCATCACATCATTCAGCGATACTTCGGGGATGTCGTATTTCGCCATCAGTTCGCTGGACTTTTTAGAAGTCGAAACCGCGCCTTTGATTTTTTTGCCGCTTTTGCCCAACGCTTCGATAAACATATTGACGGTCGAGCCGGAGCCGATACCGATGTATTCGTTTTCGGGTACGAATTCCACCGCTTTCTCGGCGGCAATGCGCTTCAATTCGTCTTGAGTAGCCATGAGTTCTCCTTAATAGGATGTCGGTTGATGGGCATATGTTAACATTTTCATGCCATTTGTGCTTGCCTGCTTACGCTTTTTCCAGCAACACCGCCGCCTGTGCCTCGATGGCTTCCATGCGCCCCAGATAGCCGAGTTTTTCGTTGGTTTTGCCTTTGATATTGACACAAGCCGTCTGAATGCCCAAATCAGCGGCAATGTTGGCGCGCATAGCGGGAATGTACGGCGCGAGTTTGGGTTTTTGTGCGATGATGGTCGTATCCACGTTCACAACGCGCCAGCCTAAAGCCTGCACGCTCTTATATGCTTCGCGCAATAATAAGCGGCTGTCGGCATCTTTAAACTCGGCAGCGGTATCAGGGAAATGGCTGCCGATGTCGCCCAAGCCCGCCGCACCGAGCAATGCGTCGGTAATAGCGTGCAAAAGCGCGTCGGCATCGGAATGACCGAGCAGGCCTTTTTCAAACGGAATATTTACGCCGCCGAGAATCAAATCGCGACCCTCGACGAGTTGGTGGACATCGTAGCCTTGTCCGATACGGATATTCATGTTTTGTCCTTTTTTCAATGTCAGGTCGTCTGAAAAACGGGTTTCAGACGACCTGCAACAACAGCCTCACAATCAATTCATCCTGCGGCAGCGTCAGCTTCAAATTGCGCGTATCGCCCTGCACCAGCAGCGGCTGCACACCCAGCTTTTCCACTGCCGACGCTTCGTCTGTAATATCGCTCAAATCCTCTGCCGACAAAGCACGGTGCAATAAGGCCGTCTGAAAAAGCTGCGGGGTTTGCGCCTGCCACAATCCGGCGCGGGAAACGGTTTCGCCGATATGTTTTTTACCATCGGCGCGTTTGAGCGTGTCGGCAACGGGTACTGCCAAAATACCGCCCTGCTCTTGCCCGCCCGCTTCTTCAATCAGACGGGTCAACGCCTCGGGTGGTAGGCAGCAACGGGCGGCATCGTGAACAAGAATGTTGTCCTGCTCCGCCGCCAAACCTTGTGCCAACAATGCGGATACGCCGTTGCGCACCGTTTCGGCACGGCTTGCTCCGCCTACACGAAATACGTGTGTTTTACTGGAAGGGGTCGTCTGAAACGTTTGGTCTTCGGGCGATACGATGACGGCAATCAAATCGATGGCAGGATGATTTTCAAAAATGTCTATCGTATGCTGCAACACGGTTTTGCCGTTGATTTCAACGTATTGCTTGGGCTTTCCCGCCCCAAAGCGCGCTCCGATACCGGCGGCGGGAATCAGGGCGATATGGCGGCGCGTCATGCTTCGGCTCCGGCTGTTTCGGCTTTTCGCCATAAACAGGCTTCGCCCAAACCGTCCAGATATTGCTCGTGTGCGGCGAGTTCCTCTGCGTTGGCTTTGATGACTTTCAGATGCGCCGGACGCTTGGTTTCGGCAATAATGACCGGTTTGACTTCCTCGTCTTCTTCTTTTTCGCCGCCCATTAAATCAAACTGCTGGCGCGTCATGGCGAGATAGACCTCGCCCAAAAGCTCGCAGTCAATCAACGCACCGTGCAGCACGCGCTTGCTGCGGTCAACGGAAAGACGGTTGCACAAAGCATCCAAACTGGCTTTCTGACCGGGGAACATTTCCCGCGCCATCGCCAGCGTGTCGGTTACGGTACAGCCAAGCTCCTCGATGGAAGGCAACCCCATACGGCGAAATTCCATGTTCAGGAAACCGACGTCAAACTTGGCGTTGTGAATAATCAGCTCGGCATCGCGTATAAAATCAGCAATCTGCCGCCCTACTTCGGCAAACGGCGGCGCGTTTTTCTCTTCCAAAACCTCAATGGTCAAGCCGTGCACCTTCGCCGCTTCTTCAGGCATGTCGCGCTCAGGATGAACGTATAAATGAAGGTTGTTGCCGGTTATTTGACGGTTGATCATTTCCAGGCCGGCAAACTCGACCAAGCGGTCGCCGCCTTCGGCATAAAGGCCCGTGGTTTCGGTATCAAGGATAATCTGGCGTTTGCTCATAGGAATCTTCTGTATAGCGATCATTGATAAAATGCCTTGAATCATACGCAAGGCTGCTACAAATGTATAGTCGGTAAAGCTCAGGACCTATGTATTTGAATACAATATTTCTTAGAGCATGAATACTGCCCCGACAAGGAATTTTGCTGACAATTTTTCAGACGTATTGATCTTTACATTCCCGCTAAGGCTCATTCTCTCTAAATTCCGAGTAAATCACTCAAGTTTTATCAATTTCAAAAAATTAATTTCTATAAAAATCATTATCTTATTACCTATTCTCATAATAATAACAATTATCATTTGCAAATTTTGAAATTATCCGTATAATGCATTCCATCGAAACGAAATCAACGCGCCACAGAACGAAAGGAGAAGAAAATGCCTGAAAATATTTTCCAGCAAGTCTCTCTCGACATTCTGAGACTGCACCAACATACCATCCGCTCTCTTTTGGCAACCCAGTGTTGCGATGATTGCGAAGTACATGATGCCGTATATGTTACGCTTGATGGTCGTTATTATGTTTGGCTTCCCTGCATGGGTAAATCGGAGCAGCCGCAAACCGGCATCCTCCTGATTGAAGATGAAGACAGCCATTCCCGTTTAAGCTGGGTCGCCAGCACTCGGGAGGTCAAACAAAAAGACAGTTTGTACAGCCGCGTCGTTTCCGTTTTACAACGCAAAATGCAGAAGGCAAAAGAAAAGTTTATTCATGCGTCTGATGCCCGTTTGCTTGAACTGACACCGCAGCAAGGTCGTTTGACGACCAAAAGCAAAGATTTGTCGCTTTCACCCTATGATTTGATGAAGGCACTTTATCCGGCAACCCATCAACGTCAATTAGAGGAGTTCGCCCTGTAACAGTTTTGGTAGTGGTTTGTGTTCCTTTTGCGCCCCTTAAAATTAAAGGGGCGATTTTTTTTGCCTGCAACTCAACATGGCTTCCATCAAACCAATCAAAAAAAGTCGTCTGAAATCGGATTCAAACTTCAAATCCGGTTTCAGACGACCTTTTGTCTATTGCCGTTTATTTGCCTGCTTCAGATGAAGACAGGTTTTCCGGCAACATGTCCTGCTCGTCAAAATCAGGCTCAGGATCGTTTTGCAACACCTTGCCATTCAATTTCAATTCGTTGTTTTGCAGGGTCAGATGGGTTTTGATGTTGTTTTCTTCCAAAGTCAGGTATTGCTCCTGCGCCATGCTTTTCACAGTGCTGTCCACCATCAGACGCAGCGTTTCATTGATGTCCTCAATTCCTGCGCGTCCGGCTTCTTCATCCTCGGCATTGACGCTAAACAGGCTGCGCGCTTGGTTGATTGCCATCTGCTCCAACAGTTTTTTCGGAACGCTCACATTGAAATCGGCATGGGTTTTTTTCAACATTTCGCTGAGGCTGTTCAAATCTTTTGCCGCCAAGCCTTTAAAGGCGAGTTTACCACTGACATCCACTTGACCTTGCGGCATGATGAATTTGAATGTTTTGACATTCAGCACCGGATCATTGGTGAATAAACCCGAAGCTTCGTTTTTGGCGGTTTGGAGCAAGGCGTTTTGGATCTCTTCCTCGCTCATTTTCTTATTGGCGACTTCGGCAAGCTTGGATTTTAAAGCCTGCAAACCTTTGCCGTCCAAATGCTCTGCTGCCACATTGATATCCAACGGACCATATTTATCTTCGCCATAAACCAGCTCTTCAAATTGGAACCGTCCTTCGCTGTTGATAAACTTATCAACTTCGTTGGTATTGGTATCAAATTTCAGTTTGCTGACTTCGATTTTGGAAGGCGCGATACTGCCGGTCGGATTGACAAATGCCCCGATCTGCAGATTGGTCACAAGGTTGATCAGCTCGTTCAGCTTGACGTTGTAATCAATATTTTCTTTCCATTGCAGCAGGAATTTATCCAAAGTAATGCTGCTTTTACCCAAGGAAAGCTTGTTGAGTCCGTCTGAAGTTTCAGATTGGAAATGTAGGTTTTCCATCGAAACATCGCCCTTGTCCGCCAGCTTGAGCTGCAAAGACGGAGCGGTATAATCATGACGGTAGCTTTGGAAATCTTTTTCGTAATCGGTGTTGCCGCTCAAGCCTTTCCAGCTGAGCTTGATGCCGGACAACTCTTCATAATCGAAAGCCGGAACGCTGAGCTGAAGCTTGCCGCTTCCGCCGAAATAAATCGTATTGCTCATGGTCAAAGGAGCTTGTTGGCCAAAGAAGCGAGACAATACTTTTTCGGTTTCCGGATGGTATTTGAACTCTGTTTCCACATGAGCCTGAGTACCGAAACCGCCGGCAAACGGGCCATGGCTGATATGGTTCACAACCGTAATCGGCTCTTGCAAAACGGTTTTCAGATTATCGGGCAGATATTGCTGGGTATTTTGAAGCAATGTCGGTTTCAGGCGTATGACCGTAGTTTCGGTCGCACCGAACCAGCCCCGATCATATTGGTGGGATTCTACGGTTAGAAAACCTGATTCCTGCAACAGCTTTTGTTGTGCAGTCAGGGTTTCTTCTGCTTTGATGCCGAAGTAGTAAGGCGCACCGAGGCCCGCGGCGATGGCTACGGCTACGGTCGAAATAAGATACTTTTTCATTGCTACAAACAGATAGGTTGAAAGCGATAAGAATAGCATTTTTTGACCGATTTGTCTTTTGGGTAGCTTAGACGGTACAAATTAGTCCATATTTGGTACTTTTCCATCCTCATGAACCAGCTGCTTATGTTCCATTATCCCAAGCGTTCTGATTTATAATCGGGTCGTCTGAAAACCTGCCCACTACCATCCGCCCCATGACCACGGACTTCGACATCCCTCTCTTCCTCAAAAACTTGCCCAACCTGCCCGGCGTATACCGTTTTTTCGACGAAGGCGGCAACGTCTTATACGTCGGCAAAGCGGTCAACCTCAAGCGGCGCGTGTCCGGTTATTTCCAGAAAAACGACCATTCCCCGCGCATCGCGTTGATGGTGAAACAGGTTCACCACATCGAAACCACCATCACCCGCTCCGAAGCCGAAGCCCTGATTCTCGAAAACAACTTCATCAAAGCCCTGTCGCCCAAATACAATATCCTTTTCCGCGACGACAAAAGCTATCCCTACCTCATGCTCAGTGGGCATCAATATCCGCAGATGGCGTATTACCGCGGCACGCTGAAAAAGCCGAATCAATACTTCGGCCCCTATCCCAACAGCAACGCCGTGCGCGACAGCATACAAGTCCTGCAAAAAGTCTTCATGCTGCGCACCTGCGAAGACAGCGTGTTCGAACACCGCGACCGTCCTTGCCTGCTGTACCAAATCAAACGCTGCACCGCGCCCTGCGTCGGCCATATCAGCGAAGAAGACTACCGCGACAGCGTGCGCCAAGCGACCACTTTTCTCAACGGCAAAACCGACGAACTGACCCGCACCCTGCAACACAAAATGCAGAGTGCCGCCGCCAACCTGCAATTTGAAGAAGCCGCCCGCTACCGCGACCAAATCCAAGCGCTAGGCATCATGCAGAGCAATCAGTTCATCGACAGCAAAAACCCAAACAACCCCAACGACATCGACCTGCTTGCGCTCGCCGTTTCAGACGGCCTCGTCTGCGTACACTGGGTCAGCATACGCGGCGGGCGGCACGTCGGCGACAAAAGCTTCTTCCCCGACACCAAAAACGACCCCGAACCAAACGGACAAGACTACGCCGAAGCCTTCGTTGCCCAACACTATTTGGGCAAAAGCAAACCCGACATCATCATCAGCAACTTCCCCGTCCCCGACGTATTGAAAGAAGCCCTAGAGGGCGAACACGGCAAACAAATGCAGTTCGTGACCAAAACCATAGGCGAACGCAAAGTCTGGTTGAAAATGGCGGAACAAAACGCACAAATGGCGATTGCCCAACGCCGCCTGCAACAAAGCAGCCAGCAACACCGCATCGACGAGTTGGCAAAAATCCTGAACATGAATTCAGACGACCTCAACCGCCTCGAATGCTTCGACATCAGCCACACCCAAGGCGAAGCCACCATCGCCTCCTGCGTCGTATACGACGAACAAAACATCCAACCCTCGCAATACCGCCGCTACAACATCACCACCGCCAAACCCGGCGACGACTACGCCGCCATGCGCGAAGTCCTCACCCGCCGCTACGGCAAAATGCAGGAAGCCGAAGCCAACGGCGAGGCCGTCAAATGGCCCGATGTCGTATTGATTGACGGCGGCAAAGGACAAATCGGCGTCGCCGTATCCGTATGGGAAGAACTCGGGCTGCACATCCCCTTGGTCGGCATCGCCAAAGGCCCCGAACGCAAAGCCAGCATGGAAGAACTCATCCTCCCGTTCACCGGCGAAACCTTCCGCCTGCCGCCCAACAGCCCCGCCCTGCACCTCCTGCAAACCGTGCGCGACGAATCCCACCGCTTTGCCATCACCGGCCACCGCAAAAAACGCGACAAAGCCCGCGTTACCTCGTCACTCAGCGACATCCCCGGCGTAGGCAGCAAACGCCGCCAAGCCCTGCTCACCCGCTTCGGCGGCCTGCGCGGCGTCGTTGCTGCCAGCAAAGAAGATTTGGAACAAGTCGAAGGCATCAGCAAGGCATTGGCGGAAACCATTTACGAGCATCTGCATTAAACGATAGGGTAAATAAAGCAAGAGGTCGTCTGAAAAGTTTTCAGACGACCTCTTGCTTTATTTGCCATGCCATATCAAAAACAATATTTTTTAAAACCTTATTAGGAACGTATTGATAAATATCCCGAAATTCTTTCTTTACCGCGCCTGAAGCAGGATTCAGCTTCTCATTCCGCACCAATTTTATTTTATCTTTGGTTACTTCCGACAAGGATGCAGCGGTATAGCGGTATTCCTGATGCGAACCTGCCGTCAAACGGTCTCGGGTAAATTCATACCGGTATTTAGCCAGTCCCGTTTCCCCATAAAAATCAACATCCATCCTGCAACGTCCTTGCGGTTGGGCAAACAATATCAACCCGCTTCCCTCCAGACTCAATTCAAAATCCGTCAAATCCCTTTCATAAACTTTTTTCCATTGGGAATGATGACTTTGAGCAGCAAGCAAACCCGAGCTCAAACATAAAACTGAAACCAATAAACCCTTAGCGACATTCATACGATTACACCTAAATTTGAAGAGCCTATGATCAAAACAAAGAACTGAAAATAATACAATTGGGTTTCAACCGACTCAATCCCGCTCATCAAACAAGCCGACATCGAACAAATCCGGTTCACTCACCCGCCCGCGGCAATCAACCTTAATGTCTTCATTTACCCGACAGCAACACGGCAGAATTTCACCGGGCGCGACAAACGCCAGCGGGAAATCGTCGTAGGACACCCTGCCGTCCAATATTTTGACGCGGCAGGAACCGCAATAACCGCTGCGGCACTGGTATTCGACCTCGTGTCCGGTGCGTTCCAAGCCCTCCAATAAGGTTTCGCCCTCTTGAAGCTCGAAGGTTTTATCGTGTGTGCTGATAAGTGCCATTGTTATCTGTTTAAGCGGGAAAGGCCGTCTGCACGGTGTAACTGAAATCTTTGATTTCGTTACTATACCTGTTCAGACGACCTCTGATGATGGAAATGCGGAAAAACTGCCGAGTTTGATTACAGTTCGAAATCGCCCAAATCGTCCGCGCTGACTTCCGAATCGATCTGACCGATTAAGTAAGAAGAAATTTCCACTTCCTGCGGCGCGACCTGCACGTTGTCGGACGACAGCCACGCGTTAATCCACGGAATCGGGTTTTGGGTTGCGCCTTCGAATCCGGCGGGCAAGCCGACCGCCTGCATACGCAGGTTGGTGATGTATTCGACGTATTGCGCCAGAATTTCCTTGTTCAGACCAATCATCGAACCGTCTTTAAACAGATAGGCAGCCCATTCTTTTTCCTGCTCTGCCGCTTTTTTGAAGAGTTTGAAACATTCGTCCTGCAATTCGACGGCGATTTCCGCCATTTCAGGGTCGTCTGAACCGGCGCGCATCAGGTTGAGCATATGCTGGGTGCTGGTCAGGTGCAGGGCCTCGTCGCGGGCAATCAGTTTGATGATTTTGGCGTTGCCTTCCATCAACTCGCGCTCGGCAAAAGCAAACGAGCAGGCGAATGAAACATAGAAACGGATGGCTTCCAACACGTTGACGCACATCAGGCAGAGATAGAGTTTTTTCTTCAACTCGCGCAAAGACACGTTAACGAGCTTGCCGCCGATATTGTGCGCCCCTTCGCCCAGCAGGTTGTAATACTGGGTGTATTCGATTAAATCATCGTAATAACAGGCGATGTCTTCGGCGCGGGCGATGATGTATTCGTTCTGCACGATGTCATCGAACACAACCGACGGATCATTCACGATATTACGAATAATGTGGGTATAGCTGCGCGAGTGGATGGTTTCGCTAAAGCTCCACGTTTCAATCCAAGTTTCCAATTCGGGAATCGACACTAACGGCAGCAAGGCAACGTTCGGACTACGACCTTGAATGGAATCGAGCAAGGTTTGGTATTTCAGATTGCTGATGAAAATGTGTTTTTCGTGTTCGGGCAGGTTGGCGTAGTCGATACGGTCGCGCGACACGTCGATTTCTTCCGGCCGCCAGAAAAACGACAATTGTTTTTCAATCAGTTTTTCAAATACTTCGTATTTCTGTTGGTCATAACGGGCGACATTCACCGGCTGACCAAAAAACATCGGCTCTTTAAGCGCATCGTTTTTGGTTTTGGAAAAGGTGCTGTATGACATGACTAGGTGTTCGCAGGACATGGGTTTTTCTCAGGTTGATTTAAATCTAAAGGTAGGATAGGCGACTTCTAGGCTATGCGAAGCAGATAGGTCGTCTGAAAATTTTTATTTTGAGCCTTATTGCAATCGTGGTACAATTTATCTCAACAAAACGCATGAGCAGGCATGAAACCATTTCAGCGTTTGTCCGGCCTTTTTAGGCTACTAGCCCAAGAGCAGTTATAAAGCGAAGCCTGTACTGACAACCCTTGCTTTTAAGCGAGGGTTGTTTTACTTTGGGCGTTTGATTCTCTTATTAACCAATGTATTATGTAATAACACAAAGAAACCAACCGGTTTTCTCCTTACTTTTGTTCCGTGATTTTCTTTGTAATCCCCATCCCGTATATATGCACTATTAATGTAAATGTGTACATCATGTTTTGGAGATTTGGCTCTTTGAAGTGAAAAGTAAATTTCATAATTTACTTTTTTACCGTTTTTATCCGTTACTGATATGGTCAGAAACTTATCGTCAGCCGAAGTGAAATAACATTTGTTTCTACTAATTTCACGCATAATTTGCGGTAACATTTTTGAAACCTGATAACGTTCGAAACAAAAAATTCGTGTTTCTTTAGCCGTTACATAATGCAATGCAGGTTCAATATCTGATAACTTTTCTCCCTTACGTTTATTTTCGCCTCTTGTAAAACAATGTGAACTAAACTCGATAATACAGCGGTATCGTTTTTCCGCCGTACCATCACTTTTAGCAGGTTGAATATAGTCACAAGAAAACGCAGTTAAATGCGTTAGATCATATTCAATACCTTGATAATCAAATTTAGGAAAGGCTTTCAATTACTTCACCAAAGCCCTTATCAAATCTTACAAGCACCGCCTGCGCAACCGTCATCCTGAATATCGGTCTGCGTATCGTCCGCGCCGTCACGGGTGTTGTGGTAGTACAGGGTTTTGACGCCATATTTGTAGGCAGTCAGCAGGTCTTTGAGCATTTGTTTCATGGAAACTTTGTTGCCTTCGAATTTGCCCGGGTCGTAGGCGGTATTGGCAGAAATCGCCTGATCGACGAATTTTTGCATCACGCCGACAAGTTTCAGGTAGCCTTCGTTGCCCGGAAGCTGCCATAGGGTTTCGTAGGCGTCTTTCAGGGTTTCAAATTCCGGCACGACTTGTTTCAGGATACCGTCTTTCGATGCTTTGACCGTTACCAATCCGCGCGGCGGCTCGATGCCGTTGGTGGCGTTGGCGATTTGCGAGCTGGTTTCAGACGGCATGAGTGCGGTCAGGGTGGAGTTGCGCAGGCCGTATTTGACGATGTCGGCGCGCAGGCTTTCCCAGTCGCACAACAGCGGTTCGCTGCACACGGCATCCAAGTCTTTTTTGTAGGTGTCGATGGGCAGTTTGCCTTGCGAATAAACGGTTTGGTTGAACAGCGGGCATGCACCGTATTCTTTGGCAAGGTTCACCGACGCTTTAAGCAGGTAATACTGCATGGCTTCAAAGGTGCGGTGGATCAGGCCGAGCGCGGAATCGTCGCTGTAACGGACGCCGTTTTTCGCCAGATAGTAGGCATAGTTGATGACGCCGATGCCGAGCGTGCGGCGGTTCATGGTCGCGGTGCGGGCGGCTTCGACCGGATAGTCTTGATAATCCAGCAAGGCATCGAGTGCGCGCACGGTCAAATCGGCAAGCCCTTCCAGCTCGTCCAAGCTGTTTAATGCACCCAAGTTGAAGGCGGACAAGGTACACAGGGCGATTTCGCCGTTAGGGTCGTTGATGTTGTCCAGCGGTTTGGTCGGCAAGGCGATTTCCATGCACAGGTTGGACTGGTGCACGGGCGCGACGCGCGGGTCAAACGGGCTGTGCGTGTTGCAGTGGTCAACGTTTTGGATGTAGATACGTCCCGTTCCGGCGCGTTCCTGCATCAGCGTGGAGAACAAATCGGTAGCCGACAAAATGCGTTTGCGGATATTCGGGTCTTGCTCGTATTTCGTGTAGAGACGCTCGAATTCGTCTTGGTCGGCAAAGAACGCGTCGTACAGACCGGGGACTTCGTTGGGCGAGAACAGCGTGATGTTGCCGCCTTTAATCAGGCGGGTGTACAGCAAGCGGTTGATTTGCACGCCGTAGTCCAATTGACGGATGCGATTGTCTTCCACGCCGCGGTTGTTTTTCAATACCAACAGGCTTTCGGCTTCAATGTGCCACAAGGGGTAGAACAAAGTTGCCGCGCCGCCGCGCACGCCGCCTTGCGAGCAAGATTTAACCGCCGCTTGGAACATTTTGAAAAACGGAATGCAGCCGGTATGTTGCGCTTCACCGCCGCGGATTTCGCTGCCCAAACCACGGATACGTCCGGCGTTGATGCCAATGCCCGCGCGTTGGGAAACGTATTTCACAATCGCGCTGGTGGTGGCATTGATGGAATCCAGGCTGTCGTCGCATTCAATCAATACGCAGCTTGAGAATTGGCGCGTAGGCGTGCGCACGCCGCTCATAATCGGGGTCGGCAGCGATACTTTGAATGTGGAAACGGCGTCGTAAAAACGTTTGACGTAATCCAAACGGGTCTCTTTCGGATATTTGCTGAAGAGACACATCGCCACCAAAATGTATAAGAACTGCGGCGTTTCATAAATCTGGCGGGTAACGCGGTTCTGCACCAGATATTTGCCTTCGAGCTGCTTCACGGCGGCATACGAGAAGGTCATGTCGCGGCTGTGGTCGATATAGGCGTTCAGCTCGTCAAACTCTTCGCAGCTGTAATCTTCGATGATGTGGCGGTCGTATTTGCCCGCATCGGTAAGTTTTTTAACGTGGTCGAAGAGATGCGGCGGTTCGAACTCGCCGTAAGCGATTTTGCGCAGGTGGAAAATCGCCAGACGCGCGGCGAGATATTGATAGTCGGGCGTATCCTGCGAAATCAGGTCGGCAGCCGCCTTGATGATGGTTTCGTGGATGTCGTCGGTGCGGATGCCGTTGTAAAACTGGATGTGCGATTTGAGCTCGACTTGCGATACGGAAACGTTTTTCAAGCCTTCCGCCGCCCAAGTAACGACGCGGTGGATTTTGTCTAAGTCGAGATTTTCCAAACGTCCGTCGCGCTTGGTTACTTTCAAATCAGTCGGTGCATTCATCGTGAGCTTTCTCCATCCTGAAACACAAGATACAGTATGTATTAATATCGAGTGGCACAATATAGTGTATTTTTCGTCGCTTATCCAGTCTTGACAAGGCCGCTGTTTTGAAATCGGGCTTTTCCCAATTTTCTTTCAGACGACCTCTTTCCCTATGATTCAAGCCTTACCGCAAAGATGCGTTTTTTAGCATCAAAACCCTCATTCGGCTATGCGCTTATGAAATAAGGCAAATTCGGATTTGTGTTAAATTTTGAAAATAAACAGCATGACAACGAATGACATATGCAACACAAGGTCGTCTGAAACGTGATAATTCATGTAGTTTATTATTTTCTCTGTTTGATAATATGTAATGGAAGATGGGTTTCGTCAAAATGCTTTAAATACCCCGCTTGCTTTTTCAGACGACCCATCCTGCCAAATTTCCTTTTTACAAAAGCCATGAATATAATGAAATGCACCCTTTAAATAAACAGGAGTCCGCCATGTTATTGAGGAAAAGCCTTATTCCCGCCCTGTCTGCAGCACTGATACTGGGTTTTGCAACCCAACCTGCCGATGCAGCCGCCCACAAACACCATAAAACCCACCACGCTCAAACCCAAGCCAAACAGGGCAAGCTGCATCCTGCCTGCAAAAAATATCTTGACCGTCGCGCTGCATGGTACAAACACAAAGGCAACAAAGCCGAGCTGAAAGAAAACGTCAAAGCCCGCAAAGCCTTCCGCCAACTGCCCTATAAAGAACAACGCATCCAATGCCAAGCGGCTTATGAAGCATTTGATGATTTCGACCACGGCAAATTCCGTCGCTAAAACGGATAAAGGTCGTCTGAAAAAACCGGATTGCAGCATAAGGCAACGCAGATGGAGGGCTTCTTTGCGGTATTAAACGAAATGCTCCTACCGTTCAGGAGAATCGACGGTGGACGAATATGATTGTATGGATTACTGCATCTGGGAGCGTTACAGTTTGAAAGTGAAAAAAGCTGGGCCCTTTCGTATACAGAACCCAGCTTATATAGAACGCCTAAATAGGGTTTTATGAACGTCCAAGATTTGGACGCAGCCCGGTTTTTCAGACGACCTTTTGACTGTTAAGCAAGTTTGATTCGGGAAATTAACGCTCGCTCAATGCCTGTTTCATACGGGTAATCGGTTTGATCAGGTATTGGAAGATGGTTTTTTCTCCGGTTTTAATGTCCACTGTGGCAACCATGCCCGGAATAATCGGCATGTCTTTACCATTTTTGTCTTTCAGGGCGTTGTTCTCAGTTTGGACGATGACTCGGTAGTAAACTTGGTTGGGGTCAAGCTTCAGATCGTTGGCACGGCTTTGCATGGAGTTGCTGACGGTATCTGCGCCGACAAGGGTAACTTTGCCTTCCAATCCGCCGTAGATGGAGTAGTCATATGCGCTGACTTTGACCAGTGCGGGCTGTCCTGCGCGGACGAAAGCGATGTCTTGCGGACGGATATAGGCTTCGACAAGGAGTTTGTCGTCAACGGGGACGATTTGCATGATTTCTTCGCCCGGGTTGACTACGCCGCCGATGGTATTGATTTTGATGTTTTTGACGATGCCGCGCATGGGGGAGCGGATTTGGGAGCGGTCAACCGGGTCGGCGCGCATGGCCATGTTTTCTTTGGATTGCGCCAACTCGGATTCTGATTGTACGAGTTCGTTGTTGGCATCTGTTCTGTAACGGTTGCGGCGTTCGGCAATTTGCAGGGTCAGATCACTGGATTCGCGGCGCATTTTGAGGAGTTCGACTTCGGACATAACACCTTGTGCCACCATAGGTGCAGTAATGGCGATTTCGCGGTCAAGCGCCGCTTTGCTTTGTACCAGACTTTGTACGGCATCGGTCATGGCTTGGCGGCGGGCGTTATATGCGGCGGTTTCGCGGCGGCGGAGTTCGGGGCTGACGCTGTTGGGGAACGTGAGTTTGCCGCCGTAAGCTTCGGCTTTCAGGCGGGCGATGGTGGCCTCGAGGTTTTGGACTTTGGCTTCGCTCTCGCGCAATACGGCAAGGCTGCGCGTATCGTCGAGCTTCAGCAGGATTTGGTCTTTTTCGACCAAATCGCCTTCCTTAACCATCATTTGGGTAATGACGCCGGCGTCTAGGCTTTGGATGACTTGTTCGCGGCTGCTGGGGATGACGTTGCCGTTGCCGCGGGTTACTTCTTCGACGGTGCTGTTGTATGCCCATACGACAAAGACGACGAGCAGCAGGAAAAACAGGATGATGACCCAAAATTGGCCGCTGTGTTTTTCTTTTTGCAAGGCTGCATTCAAATCGTTAATGAGATGCAGGTCTTTGGATTTAACGTTGTTTTCGCTCATAATGATGAATCTTCGGTATCTGTTTGTTGTTTTCAAAGAGGTCGTCTGAAACGCTTTCTGCTTGTGTTTTCAGACGACCTTTTCCCTTTTCGTCATGCTTGCGCCGCTTCGCCGGGACGTTGGTTTTCCTGCGCTTGTTGTGCTGCTTTGACTTTGTTTTGCTCGTTTTGCATCAGTTTTTGCAACACTAAATCGCGCGGGCCGTCCATAACGACTTTGCCGTTTTCCATTACGATGATGCGGTTAACGATTTGCAGCACTTGCGGACGGTGGGTCACCAAAAGCATGGTGCGGTTGCGTCCCCAGTGGGCAATCGCGTTCAATGCCATGCGTTCGGTACCTTGGTCGAGGCTGGTTGTCGGCTCGTCCAAAAGAACGACTTTGGGGTCGCGCAGCGTCATGCGTGCGAGGGCGATGATTTGTTTTTGACCGCCGGACAGACCCAAACCGTCTTCACCCAAAGGCATATCCAAGCCTCTCGGGTGGTTGCGGATGATTTGGTCCAGACCGAAACGTTTGAGTGCGGTCAGCAGGTCTTGGTCGGTCGAATAGCTGTCGGTACGCGCCAAGTCCATGTTTTCGCGCAATGTACCCAAGAAAAGGCGTGGAGATTGGCTGAACAGGAGGACTTGGTTCCGCAGGAAATTCGGATCAAGTTGGCGCATATCGACGCCGTCGAGGGTTACGTTGCCTTTTTCGGTGTCGTACAGACCGCTCGCCAGCTTCAGCATGGTACTTTTACCGCTGCCGATACGTCCGAGGATACCGACTTTTTCACCGGGTCGGATGTTGATGCGCAACTCGTCAACTGCGTTGTTGCTTTCGTTTTTGTATTTGAACGTTACGTTTTCAAAGGCGATATTGCCTTGAACGTTATCCAATGTAATGTATTTGCGTTCGGGACTGCGTTCGATCGGACGGGAAACAATGTCATTCACGCCTCTTAACGCCAGCTTCGCCTGTTGGAAGCGGGTAGCAAGGCCGGCAACTTGAGCCAACGGCGCCAACGCGCGGCCGGACAGGATGACGGAGGCAATCAGCGCACCCATGGTAATCCGTTCCGCATGGTTGTCGGCATGAATCAGATAGGTACCGACAACGACCAAAAAGACAGTATTGAGCTGCTGCATGGCAACGGCGAAGTTGACCATGAAGTTGCTGGTATCTTTTACTTTGATGGATGAGGCGGAGGTTTTGGCGGTATATTCGTCCCAGCGTTGTTGCGCCCATGAAGTCGCATTGTTGGTTTTCAGGGTTTCGATGCCTTCGATCGCTTCTACGGCAAGGCCTGAACGTTGCGAACTTTCTTTCATGGATTCGTTAATGTGGCGCGACAAGGGGCGCTGGACGATGAAGCCGACAATGACGACAATCGGAATAATCGCCAAAGGAACCAATGCCAGTTTGCCGCCGACTATCGAAATAACAAAGATAAACAGCAACAGGAACGGCAAGTCCACCAAAGTCAACAGGCTCGCGCTGGTCATGAATTCGCGTACGGATTCAAATTCGCGCAGGTTGTTGGCGTATGAGCCGGACGAAGCGGGACGGTCGGCGAGACGCAATGCCATCACGCGGCGGAACAAGGCAGAGCTGATAATCAGGTCGGCCTTTTTACCGGCGATGTCGGTCAAATGGCCGCGTATCATCTTGGCGGCAAATTCGAACAAAATGGCGAGGACAACGCCGATACTCAAAACCCACAGGGTTTCATAGGCTTGGTTGGGAATGACGCGGTCGTACACGTTCATGACATACAACGAGCTGACCAAGGCGAGGAAGTTGATGATGACAGTCGCCAAAATCACTTGATAGTAATAGCTGCGGAAACGCCAAATGACTTTCCAAAACCATGCTTTGGGGAGGTGGTATTCAGGCAGTTCGGAACGCGTGTCCGCCGCCATTTTGGGCTTGATAAACCAGCAGTAACCCAGATACAGACCGGAAAGCTGGTCATGATCAAGCTGCTGCTCCAAGCCATCTACCTGACGGATATGATATTTTCTGTTCCGACCCGAACCTTCGATATTGGTAATGACGGCAGCCTCTTCGTTGTGAAGAATGATCATCACAGGAACGGCAAGCGATGGAATGTCTTCCAGATTGCGCTTGGACAATGTGTTTTCGAAGCCGTGGCTGCGCAAGACTTCGACGAGGGAATGATAGTTGACATTGAGTTTTTTATCCCGCACCACCTCTGCCGTCAGCGCGGCTTCTGACACAGGCGCCCCTAAGAGACGGGTAACCAACACAATATGTTCAATGATTGCTTTCATGATAATTCGCGTAATGAGTAATGATGTTAAGATTTTATGTTATTGCTTCAAGCCTGCCCAATTCGCCATTTGCGCCTGCGCAGCCAAATAATCCAACGCGGCATCGCGGAAGTCGTTGCGCGCCGAAATGTTTTCCTGCTCAATGCTGGACAATTCGTTGTATGCGCCCAAAACGTCGGTCAGCGTGCGGCGGGCGATTTTAAATTGCAGCTCGTAAGTTTTAACCACGTCCTTTTGGGCGGCAATATGTTGCGCGGCAATATCAGCACGGCGTTCGCTCTCGCGCATGTCGATTTCGGCGGTTTGGGTTTTTTCGGTGATGTCGCGCATAATCTGCTCGGATTTCGATTCGGCGGCAATCAGGGCATCGGCATTTTTCTGCACATTATGGCGCGCGGCAACGTCTAAGACATTCCATGCCACATTTAAATAAAGCTGTCTGTTGTCGCGGTTCGCATTACCTTCCAGATTCACGGCGGGCAGGCGTTCTGCTTTGGAAACGTCCAAATCTGCCTTCACGCTGTCGCGTTCTGCCACCTGCGCCCGATAGGAAGGATTGGTATTGTTATCGACGGTTTTGAAACGGCGAACCAATGATTCCGCGCTATCGTTGGCAAACGGATCTTCCAAATCTTCTGCTGTCAACTGCCGTCCGGTGTAGCGGGACAAGCGGCTCAACACCAATTCCATCGTGCGTTGTTGTTGCGCGATGGATGATTCGACCTGCAACAGGCGCGCACGCGCTTCAATGAGTTCGGAACGGCGGCCGCTATCGTATTTCACGATAATATTCAAATCTTTCAGGAGATTATTGTGTCTGACCAAGCTCTGACGGTTGATGCGCAAGATTTCTTTCGCGCGCAATGCGGTCAAATAGAGTTTGCCGATGTCGCTGCCCAAACGTTCCTGATTTTCGAAATAACGGTGATGGTAGTATTGCTCTCTGTTTTTATCGCGCCGTACCGCCGCATTGATGGCGCCCCATGAATATACATTCAAAGTTCCGCGTATGCCGACACCGTCATTCATATCGTTGCTGGAATATTTGTTTTTCTGCGCCAAAACTTTGGTACCTGTCAGCGTCAATACGGGATAATGGCGCGCACGGGTCGCCTTCGTCGTACTTTTGGCCGAATCTTCGGTTGCTTTCGCTTCCTTCACAATCGGGTCGGACACCATGGCATCCCTTAAAATAGCCTGCAAAGGATACGCCTGAGCCGTTGCAGCGCATACTGCCGCGCACACCGCGGCAGCAATTTGTCCGGTACGGAAAACGGATGTTTTAGGACGATTCAAAAAAGTTTTTTTCTTCATATTATTCACAACAATACGGTTCGTCATTTATCAGATTGGCATAGGGATTGCCTGTTGCAAATCAATTCTTTGAGCATATTATCATTAATCGGAATCCCTGTTTTCAGATTGCGATAAAAGGTAGTTATCTGCTCCTGAAAGTAACACAGATGATATTCCTACTATTGCTAAATCACGACACCGTATTAAAACGAGCAAAAGGTCGTCTGAAAACGACCTCCTGTTTACAGATGTCCGCTAATGATTTGCAACATTTGCGCCAGCACTTTCGGATTGGCTGCCACAATATCGCCGCTTTCCAGCCAGCCTTCATTGCCGGACATATCGGTAACGATACCGCCCGCCTCCTGCACAATCAGCGCGCCTGCGGCAATATCCCAAGGCTTGAGGTTGAACTCGAAGAAACCGTCCAAACGGCCGGCCGCTACGGCACACAAATCCAACGAAGCCGCGCCCTCTCTGCGACCACCGGCCGTTTTTGCCAAAAAGTCTTTCAAAATAGCCAGATACTTGTCCATCATGCTTTGATCAACGACAGGGAAACCGGTACCGATCAAGCAGCGGTTCAACTCAATGCGGGAAGAAACGCGGATACGGCGGTCGTTGAGCAATGCGCCTTTGCCGCGCGAAGCCATGTAAACATCGTTGCGTTCAGGTGCGTACACCAAAGCTTCCTGCAACACGCCTTTGTGCAGCAGCGCCATAGAAATCGCGTATTGGGGATGACCGTGTAAGAAGTTGGTCGTGCCGTCGAGCGGATCGATAATCCATTCGTATTCCGCAGAGGCTTTGCCGTGAGAACCGCCTTCTTCGCAAGTGATTTTGTGATGCGGATAGGCTTCTTTAAGCGCTTCCACCAAAATCATCTCGGAATTGCGGTCAATGTCGGAAACGAAATCGTTGAATGCCTTACTGTCAACTTTGACGGCATCCAGATTGCCGCTTGCGCGGATCATCATCTGCCCGGCTTTACGGGCGGCTTTGAAAGCGGTATTTAAAAACGGATTCATGGGTTTTCTTTCTAAATCAGGTAAAATACCGTCCGGCACATCTGCACCGGACGCAACGTTTGTACGTTTCCGACGTTGTTAAAGAACATTTCAGACGACCTCTCAAGCCCAAAGGCGAAAGGTCGTCTGAAAACAAAAAGATGGCGTATTATACCCGATTCCCGAACAAACCGAAAACAAAACATGACTTCAGCCAAGCCCGAATTGCCCGACTATCTCGGCAACATCCGCATCATCCTCACCCGCACCAGCCATCCCGCCAATATCGGCTCCGCCGCCCGCGCCATGAAGACCATGGGGCTGCACAAACTCACCATCGTCGCCCCGAATTTGATATCCACGCCGATGACCGGGCAACCACCCGTTTTCAACCCCGAAAACCCGCAAGATTTCCAACTGCCGGAGGAAAGTTTCATCCTCGCTTCCGGCGCGGCAGACGTATTGCACAACGCCGTAATTGCCGCTACGCTCGACGAAGCCCTCGCCGACACCACGCTTGCCTGCGCCCTTACCAGCCGCCGCCGCGAAATCACCGCCCCGCTGCAAACCCCGCGCGAACTGGTTCCCGAATTATTGCAGGCGGCACAACGCGGAGAACAAGTTGCCCTCGTCTTCGGCAACGAAACCTTCGGCTTGAGCATCGAAGAAGTGCAGGCATGCAACCGTCTGATGACCATCAACGGCAACCCCGACTATTTCTCGCTCAACCTCGCCCAAGCCGTTCAGGTCGTGTGTTACGAAATCTTCAGCCAAACCGATATGCCCATGACCCACCTGCAACAGGAAGACCACGCCGCCACCCACGAGCAAATCAAAGGCATGGTCGCCCACATGGAAAGCGTCATGGACGATATCGGCTTCTTCAACCGCCGCAACAGCGAACGCCTGATGCGACGTATGCAAAGCCTGTTCGGCCGCGCCAACACGCAAACCGAAGACATCGACATCCTGCGCGGCTTTTTCAATACCGTCAGCCATCGCTTGAAGAAGAAAGACTGAAAAGGTCGTCTGAAAAATAAAACTGCACCCTAAAAGTCGGACATCCCATCCAGCTTCGGGTGCAGTTTTAAGACCAAATATATAGTGGATTAACTTTAAATCAGGACAAGGCGACGAAGCCGCAGACAGTACAAATAGTACGGAACCGATTCACTTGGTGCTTCAGCACCTTAGAGAATCGTTCTCTTTGAGCTAAGGCGAGGTAACGCCGTATTGGTTTAAAGTTAATCCACTATACATTACATTTCAAATACCAAGTATTAATTCACTACCTGCATATGCATCAATTCAAACTCAGCAACAAATCTCTAAAAGCATTGGGATCTTTAATAAACGTCATTTCACCAGTTTGCGGAAAGTGAAAGTCTAAAAGACGCGACACCCAAAATCGGATACAGCCCGCTCTTTGGGCAATCGGGAAATATTCGCGTTCTTCATCAGACAAAGGCCTGATGCTTTCATACCCCCTGATAAAAGCATCTTGCAAGGAACTATCCAGCTTGTTCTCCGCTGTTCTTGCCCAGTCATTGACGGCAATGGCCAGGTCGTACATAAAATTTCCGTTGCAGGCATAATAAAAATCGATAAAGCCCGCCACCTTCTCCCCATCCAATAAAACATTATCCTTAAACAAATCGGCATGGATAATGCCTGAAGGCAGATGATTACCCAGATTACCATCTAAATCAGCAATCTCCTTTTGCAGCAAAGCCGCATCATCTTCACTCAATACCGGTAAAAGCTGACTGCAAGCATCATGCCACCAACGGTCGTAACGCGGATTGATCATTTTTTGCGGGAAACTCTGTCCGGCAATATGCATTTTTGCCAACATGGCCCCTGTATTGAAACATTGCATTTCAGTTGCCCAGCCGGTATCCGAGCCATTCAGGCAAGTAACCAGACAGGCAGGTTTGCCCACCAAGACAGAATCCAGCTTACCATCCTTGCGTACAATCGGAGCAGGACAAGCCACGCCATTGCTACTCAGATGCCGGCTCAATTCCAGAAAAAACGGCAACTCCTCTTGCTTCAATACCTCGAATACCGTTAAAACGTAACGCCCCGTCGTGGTGGTCAAAAAATAATTGCTGTTCGTGATCCCCTGCGCAATTCCCTGCAACGATACAAAACCGCCCAAATCGTATTGGGTCAAAAACGCCCGCATTTCCTCATCAGAAACACTTGTATAGACAGACATAGTGCAAACCTATCAATAGAAAATATAAGGGGCAATCATACCAAAAAATTCCCCTGCCAAACAGGCAAATGCCAAGCTCGCGCCATAGTCATAAAAAACAAAAAGGTCGTCTGAAAATATTTTCAGACGACCTTTTGCTTGTTGTTCTCAATTAGGCTTGTCTATTCCAACGCTCAATCGATTCTTTAATGACTTGTTTCGCTTCTTCAACATCACCCCAAGATTCAACTTTGGTCGTACCTGCTTTTTTCAAGTCTTTGTAGTGGTTGAAATGGAATTCGATTTGCTTGATTAATTGTTGCGGCAAATCAGACAATGTTTTGTACGCATTGCCATTGTTGCGGTCGTCGGCAGGAACGCAAACGATTTTATCGTCAACCTCGCCGTCATCAACAAATTTCATCACGCCAATGACGCGCGCTTCCAGAAAAATGCCGGTAGCCAATGGCTGCTCTGTCACCAGCAATACATCCAATTCATCGCCATCTTCGTCTAAAGTCTGAGGGATAAAACCGTAGTTTGTAGGTTTGGAAAAAATTGCAGGTTCAACACGGTCAAGTTGGAAAGCCGCTAATTTGCGGTTCCATTCGATTTTATGATTGCTGCCCGCAGGAATTTCGTTCACAACATTAATAATGCCACCATCGACATCACCCGGCGTCAAGATTTTATTAAAATCTGCCATTTTGCGCTCCTTATAAACAATTGCAAAAGTTAAACGCCGAAAGTATAACAAACAAAAGACATTTCTGGAAATGTATCGCTTTCCGCCTAATTCATGACGGCAAAAGTCTTCCGAACATCTCAAAACCATGAACATAACGACACAAGGCGGCATTGCTCACAAATTTTATTCGATTTATTTCTAGATTTATTTCTATGTTAAATGTACAAAAACAGCAAAAAATAAAAATCGACTCCTATATCAGAGTCGATTTTTATCAGGCTTAATGCCTATCTATGCTTACAGGGCATCTTTCAATGCTTTACCGGCACGGAATTTAGGAGTTTTAGCAGCAGCAATGGTCAGAGGCTCGCCGGTTTTAGGGTTGCGGCCTTGACGTTCTGCGCGTTCGCCAACGTAGAAAGTACCGAAACCGACCAGAGTTACGGTGTCGCCTTTTTTCAGAGCGTTGGTTACAGCATTGGTAGTGGCATCCAGAGCTTTTTGGGCGGCAGCTTTAGAAATGCCGGCTTCTTGAGCAATTGCTTCGATCAATTCAGACTTATTCACAATCAGTCCCTTCCTATCGTTGAAAATAATGAAATGCCCGAATACTCGGGGCTTCGTACTTTTGAGTACCTTTGCGCTTTATAGCAATTCTGAAAATACCGTGTCAAGCAAAAAATACGGAATTGCCCTATTTTACAGGCTTTCAAGGCAAACCCGCATCTTTTGCAACACATTTTTTACAAAATCAGTGTTTGGTCGCTTTCGCCCTTGACTTAGGCTTGGCGGCTTCAACCTGCGCCTCTTCGGTACTTAAAGGCGCAACCCAAGGTGTCAGCTGACTTTCCAAGCCCAAAGCGAGGACTTCGTCTATCCATTTGACCGGATGGATGGTCAGGCCGGTTTTCACGTTTTCAGGGATTTCTTCCAAGTCTTTGACGTTGTCTTTCGGAATCAGGACGTGTTTGATGCCACCGCGCAAGGCAGCCAACAGTTTTTCCTTCAAACCGCCGATTGGCAAAACTTCGCCGCGCAGGGTAATTTCGCCCGTCATCGCCACATCGGCGCGCACCGGAATTTTGGTAAAGGCAGACACCATCGCCAAAGTCATGGCGATACCTGCGCTCGGACCGTCTTTCGGCGTCGCACCTTCGGGAACGTGAACATGGATGTCTTTTTTCTCGTAAAAATCAGGAGCCAAACCCACTGATTCTGCACGGGAACGGACAACAGACCATGCCGCGGACACAGATTCCTTCATCACGTCGCCCAACTGGCCGGTACACTGAATCACACCCTTGCCTGGCAATGCTACGGCCTCGACAGTCAGCAATTCGCCGCCGACTTCCGTCCACGCCAAACCGGTAACCTGTCCGATGCGGTTTTCACTTTCGGCAACGCCGTAATCGAAGCGGCGCACGCCCAAGTAGTCATGCAGGTTTTTCTCATTGACTTTAACCGCCTTAGGCTTGGCTTTGCTGGTTTTTTTGGTTTCAGACGACCTCTTCTTATCTTCGTTCAAGGTAATCTGCATCACCACCTTGCGGCAGATTTTAGCAATCTCGCGGTCGAGCGAACGTACACCGGCTTCACGGGTGTAATAACGGATGATATCGCGTACCGCGCTTTCTTCGACCACCAATTCGCCCTCTTTCACGCCGTTGCGTTTCATTTGCTTCGGCACGAGATACTGCATGGCGATATTGATTTTCTCGTCTTCGGTATAGCCGGACAAACGGATGATTTCCATACGGTCGAGCAACGGAGTCGGGATGTTCAAGCTATTAGATGTGGCGATAAACATCACATCGCTCAAGTCGTAATCCACTTCCGCATAATGATCGGCAAATTTGTTGTTTTGCTCAGGATCGAGCACCTCAAGCAACGCGCTGGCGGGATCGCCTCGGAAGTCGCTGCCCAATTTGTCGATTTCGTCGAGCAGGAACAGCGGATTCTTCACGCCTGCCTTAGCCATGTTTTGCAGGATTTTGCCGGGCATAGAGCCGATATAGGTGCGGCGGTGGCCGCGGATTTCGCTTTCGTCGCGCACGCCGCCCAAAGCCATGCGGACATATTGGCGGCCTGTTGCTTTGGCAATGGATTCGCCCAAAGAGGTTTTACCCACCCCCGGAGGACCGACCAAACACAGAATCGGACCTTTGAGCTTGTCCATACGTTTTTGGACGGCAAGGTATTCCAAAATCCGTTCTTTTACTTTTTCCAAGCCATAGTGGTCGGCGTTCAACACCAAATCGGCTTTGGCGATGTCTTTGCTGACGCGGGATTTTTTCTTCCACGGCAGCTCAAGCAAAGTATCGATGTAGTTGCGTACCACGGTGGATTCCGCAGACATAGGCGGCATCATTTTGAGCTTTTTCAGTTCGGACAGGCATTTCTCTTCGGCTTCTTTGGTCATGCCTGCTTCTTTGATTTTTGCTTCCAACGCATCCAATTCGCCGCGTTCGTCTTCTTCGCCCAATTCTTTCTGAATCGCTTTCACTTGCTCGTTCAGATAATACTCACGCTGGGATTTTTCCATCTGGCGTTTGACGCGGCCGCGGATGCGTTTTTCGACCTGCATGATGTCCAGTTCGGATTCCAACTGGGCAAGCAGAAACTCCATACGGCCGATAATGCCGAAGGTTTCCAAAATCTGCTGACGCTGCTCCAGTTTCAACTGCAAATGCGCCGCAATCGTGTCCACCAAACGGCTGTTATCATCGATACCGTTGATGGTATTGATGATTTCGGCAGGGATTTTTTTATTCAACTTGGCGTATTGGTCAAACTGGGTAAGTAGCGTGCGGCGAATGGCTTCAATATCAGGATTGTCCGCATCCGCATACTCGTTGACAGCTTCGACATGGGACAGGAACAGTCCGCCACTCTCTTCAATGGTCAACACTCTGCCGCGCCGGATACCTTCGACCAACACTTTCACCGTGCCGTCAGGCAGCTTCAACACCTGCAAAACCTGCGCGACCGTACCCGTACGGTGCAAATCGGACGCAGTCGGATCTTCGGTGTTCGGGTCGATTTGCGCCAGCAAAAATACCGGATCGTCATTCGCCATTGCCGCTTCCAATGCCGCAATGGATTTCGGGCGGCCCACAAACAGCGGCAACACCATGTGCGGATAAACGACAACATCGCGTAAAGGCAAGGTTGCCAGTGCACTGTATTCCTCAAAATGTTTTTCTTTTGTCGGCATATTGTTCTCTACTTGGTAATAAATTCGGAATGTGGCCTAAATTGGGATGGAAAAGCGTATTTCAAGACTTGAAAAAGCCGATGTACGCTTCTATTTTTATCGGCAACTTTTTGCGATAAAATACACGCCGTTCGAGGTCGTCTGAAAGGCTGGAACTTTTCAGACGACCTCTCGGCATACAGCACATCAGGAGTCAGCCATGACCGACCAAACCTCACTCATCGAATTCCCCTGCCAATTCCCCATCAAAGTCATGGGCAACGCGCATCCCGAATTTGAAAAAAATATCTTGGAAACCGTCCGCCAGCACGCGCCCGATACCGAACCCCACCACATCACCACCCGCCAGAGCAGCAAGGGCAACTATACCGGCGCAACCGTCAAAGTAAACGTCGAAAGCAAAGAGCAACTGGACAAAATCTACCGCGCCCTAACCGATCACGAAATGGTGAAAGTGGTGTACTGATATGAAAATCGTGCAGAAAGGCATGGTCGAGTACCAACCGACTTTCGAAGCCATGAAAGCGTTCAACGCAGCCCGCGACGAACATACCGAAGACGAATTATGGGTGGTCGAGCATCCACCCGTCTTCACACAAGGGCTGGCAGGCAAACCGGAACACCTCCTGATCCGCGACGACATACCCGTCGTCCAAATCGACCGGGGCGGACAAATCACTTATCACGGTCCAGGCCAGTTGGTCATCTACACCATGATCAACTTCAAACGCCGCAAAACCAGCGTCCGCAACATCGTCTCCGCGCTTGAAAACAGTATCATCGCCACATTGGCGGAATACGGAATCGAAGCGGCGGCAGACCCGAAACGCCCCGGCGTTTATGTCGGCGAGCGCAAAATCGCCTCACTCGGCTTGCGTATCAAAGACGGTTCCGTCTATCACGGCCTGGCATTAAACGTAAACATGGACTTAAGCCCGTTTACCCACATCAATCCCTGCGGCTATGCCGGCATGGAAATGACACAAATCGCGGATTTTGTCCAACCCTGTCCCACCTTGGACGAGGTTGCGCAAAAACTGACCGCACACCTCGAGACACAACTCACACCGAAAGCGAACAATTAATGAGCGAAATCAAAGTTGACGATCCCAAACGCGGCGTCAAACTCAAAGGCGCGGACAAAACCGCCCGCATCCCCATCAAAGTCGTCCCCCTTCAGGAAAAACTGAAAAAACCCGAATGGATACGCGCCAAACTGCCGTCACGCAAATTCTTTGAAATCAAAGATATTTTGCGCGAACAAAAAATGCACACCGTTTGCGAAGAAGCTTCCTGTCCGAATATCGGCGAATGCTTCAGCAAAGGCACAGCGACCTTCATGATTATGGGCGACATTTGTACCCGA
The DNA here is from genome assembly GCA_963529965.1 of uncultured Neisseria sp. Classification (GTDB taxonomy): domain Bacteria; phylum Pseudomonadota; class Gammaproteobacteria; order Burkholderiales; family Neisseriaceae; genus Neisseria. Next base: position 11,717 of record CAUSDA010000013.1, on the reverse strand, counting down.
CGTTGCCCGTTCTGTGACGTGGGACACGGCCGCCCGAATATGCTTGACCCCGACGAACCGAAACACCTCGCAGAATCCGTCAAAGCCATGAACCTGCGTTACGTCGTCATCACTTCCGTTGACCGCGACGACCTGCGCGACGGCGGCGCACAGCATTTCGCCGACTGCATCAAAGCCATCCGCGAAACCAGTCCGAACACCAAAATCGAAATCCTCGTTCCCGACTTCCGCGGCCGCTTGGACATCGCGCTGAAAATCCTTGCCGAAACCCCGCCCGACGTGATGAACCACAACTTGGAAACCCATCCGAGCCTGTACAAAAAAGCCCGTCCGGGTGCCAACTATCAGCATTCCCTCGACCTGCTGCGCCGCTACAAAGAAATGATGCCGCACATCCCGACCAAATCCGGCATCATGGTCGGCTTGGGCGAGACAGACGAAGACGTGCGCGAAATCATGCGCGATATGCGGGCGCACAATATCGAGATGATTACCATCGGTCAGTACCTCCAGCCTTCAGACGGACACCTGCCCGTCTTGCGCTATGTCACGCCCGACCAGTTCAAAATCTTTGAAAAAGAAGCATACGAACTGGGCTTCACCAACGCCGCCATCGGCGCCATGGTCCGCTCAAGCTACCACGCCGACGAGCAGGCTGCTGAAGCATTGCGCGAAAGTCATGGCGGCGGTTGCAGCCATCACTGATAACAAAAGGTCGTCTGAAATTTTCAGACGACCTTTTGTTAAACAAGCGGCTTAAGCTTTATACGTCATACGTTCCCATTACGCTTGCGCTGTCCAAGATATGTCCTTGCATGGCGAAGTGCAGGTCGTTGAAGCGGAAGCCGCGCGGCAGGTTTAATACGGTGTCGAGTGCGTAAACGATGAGTTCGTAGCGGTGGCGGCAGTTGGGCGGATACATGCCGCCGTAGCCTGTGGCTTCTTCGATGTCCAACTTGCCCAACAGGCTCGCCCAGCTGTTTGCGCCTTGCGTGTAGTCGGTGGCGGTCAGGCTTTCGTTTTCGGCGACGGAGGTGCGCTTGAGGTCGGCAATCAGCCAGTGCGTCCACACAAATCCGCTGGCGGTAATGGCGTCTTTGTCTTCCAGAACGACGGCAAAGGATTTCGTGCCTTCGGGCGCGCCGCTGATTTCAAAGGGGATGGAGTAAGTCGGCATGTTGTTCGGACTGAACTGGCTGCCGCGCTTGCCGTATTTGTCTTCAAATTCGCCGTTGACAATGGCTGAAGTCGTTACCTGCATAGTGTTCTCCTATGGGGTTGGGAAAGGGGTCGTCTGAAAAAGGAAGGCTTGTTCAGACGGTGGGTGGATTGTCCGGCTTGCTATGGCTGCCGTTTTCAGACGACCTGTTTTTATACCTGCCAGTCTATCGGCGTTATGCCTTTTTCCTGCAAATAGGCATTGGCGCGGGAAAAGTGTTTGCAGCCGAAAAAACCGCGATAGGCGGACAGCGGCGAGGGGTGCGGCGCGCTGAGGACGAGATGGCGGCTGCGGTCGATAAACGCGCCTTTTTTCTGCGCATGGCTGCCCCAAAGCATGAAGACAACGTGTTCGCGGTTTTGGTTGATTTGGTTGACCACTTCGTCGGTAAAGCGTTCCCAACCCAATGTGGCATGGGAATGCGCCTGCCCAGCTCGGACGGTCAGTACGGTATTGAGCAGTAAAACGCCCTGTTCCGCCCAATGTTGCAGATAGCCGTGTTGCGGGATACGGAAGCCTTCGATGTCGTCCGCCAGCTCTTTGTAAATATTGACCAGCGAGGGCGGGACGGCGACGCCTTCGCGGACGGAAAATGCCAGCCCGTGCGCCTGTCCTGCGCCGTGATACGGGTCTTGCCCCAAAATCACGACTTTGACGTTACCGAATTCGGTTGCTTTAAAGGCGTTGAACACGTCTTCGGCGGGCGGGTAGATAATCCGTCCCATGCCGCGCTCTTTTTTGACGGTTTCGATGATGTGTTGGAAATAGGGTTCGGACTTTTCCGAGCCGATTGCTTCGTGCCAAGTTTGCATATTGATGCCTTCATGATCGTGAAAAATGATTATAACGCAGCAAAATGGAGATGACGCCTTTTCTGCCGACCTTCCATTTCCTCCGGACGTATCAAATAAAATATTGTCATGATTGAATTGTCAGTCAGCCTTTGTACCGTTATGATTGAGTCTGTCCCACCCGAATCTTAAGGAATCTATATGACTACTTGGTTTATCGTTGCCGCCGCCGTCCTGATTGTCGAGCTGTTTGTCGGTACTGTATATCTCTTGGTTGTCAGCGCGGCTTTGTTCGGCGCGGGATTGGTGTATTGGCTGACCGGTAATAATTCGATTGCCGTTGCTGCGGCAGCCGTTTTGTCCGCCGTCGGTATCTGGGTGGTACACAGTAAATTCAAAAAAACTGCGCCCTGCCAAGAATTGAACGATGATTTGGACATCGGACAGACCGTTCAAATCCTCCGCCGCCTTCACGGCGATTGCTATGAAGTTGCTTATCGGGGAACGTACTGGCAGGCGCAGGCTGAAAATGCCGATGCCGTTCAGACGACCTCTACCGCCGTGATTACCGGTAAAAACGGTAATGTTTTACTTATTCGTTTCAATTGATTAATAAAATCGAAAGGAGCATCATGGGCGAATTGATTACCCTTCCTGAAAATATTCATCTATTAATATTAATCTTTGCTCTCACCGCATAAGGAAAAAACAATGGAATTTTTATACAGTTTCCCCGTCATCCTGTTGCTTGTCGTTGTAATTTTCGGCTTCAAAGCCTTTATCGTCGTGCCACAGCAGGAAGTTTACGTCGTTGAACGCCTCGGCAGATTTCACAATGCGCTGACCGCCGGTCTGAACATCCTGATTCCTTTCGTTGACCGCGTCGCCTACCGCCACTCGCTCAAAGAAGTGCCTTTGGACGTTCCCAGCCAAGTCTGCATCACCCGCGACAACACCCAGCTTACCGTTGACGGCATCATCTACTTCCAAGTAACCGATCCAAAACTCGCTTCTTACGGCTCCAGCAACTACATCATGGCGATTACCCAGCTTGCCCAAACCACGCTGCGTTCGGTTATCGGCCGCATGGAGTTGGACAAAACGTTTGAAGAGCGCGACGAAATCAACAGCATCGTCGTTTCCGCGCTAGACGAAGCGGCAGGCGCATGGGGTGTGAAAGTATTGCGTTACGAAATCAAAGACTTGGTTCCGCCGCAAGAAATTCTGCGTTCCATGCAGGCGCAAATTACCGCCGAACGTGAAAAACGCGCCCGCATCGCCGAATCCGAAGGCCGTAAAATCGAGCAAATCAACCTTGCCAGCGGTCAGCGTGAAGCGGAAATCCAACAGTCCGAAGGTGAAGCGCAAGCTGCCATCAACGCGTCAAACGGCGAAAAAATCGCCCGCATCAACCGCGCACAAGGTGAAGCCGAAGCCCTGCGCCTGGTTGCCGAAGCCAACGCCGACGCGATCCGCAAAATCGCCGAGGCAGTCCGCTCAGAGGGCGGCTCAGAAGCTGTCAATCTGAAAGTTGCCGAGCAATATGTCGCCGCCTTCAGCAATCTGGCAAAAGAAAGCAACACGCTGATTATGCCTGCCAACGTCGCCGACATCGGCAGCCTGGTTTCAGCCGGACTGAAAATTATCGACAGCAACAAAGCGGCAAAATAAACCTTACGTTTTGCCACAAGGTCGTCTGAAAACGAGTGCAATGCGTTTCGCTAAATTAACAGCGAATTTTGCCGAACCGTTTTTCAGACGACCTTTATTCAAATATAGTGGATTAAATTTAAATCAGGACAAGGCGACGAAGCCGCAGACAGTACAAATAGTACGGAACCGATTCACTTGGTGCTTCAGCACCTTAGAGAATCGTTCTCTTTGAGCTAAGGTGAGGCAACACCGTACTGGTTTAAAGTTAATCCACTATACATTCTGATTGTTACCAAAGACCAATTCAATGACTCAGAAAACACACACCATCAAAACCTACCTCGTCGGCGGCGCCGTCCGCGATTATCTTTTAGGTTTGCCCGTCAAAGACCACGACTGGGTGGTCGTCGGTGCCGACGCACAAACCATGCTGGCGCAAGGCTTCCAGCCGGTCGGCAAAGATTTTCCCGTGTTCCTCCATCCCGAAACCCACGAAGAATACGCCCTCGCCCGCACCGAACGCAAAACCGCCAAGGGCTATGCCGGTTTCAGTTTCCACGCCGACAAAGACGTTACGCTGGAGCAGGATTTGATGCGCCGCGACCTGACCATCAACGCAATGGCGCAGGATTCAGACGACCTCATCATCGACCCCTTCGGCGGACAACAGGATTTGGCAGCGGGCATTTTGCGCCACGTCTCGCCCGCCTTTGCCGAAGACCCCGTCCGCATCCTGCGTACCGCCCGCTTTGCCGCGCGCTACGGTTTTGAAATCGCCGAAGAAACCATGAAACTGATGCGGCAGATGGTGGAAAACGGCGAAGTGGACGCTTTGGTTGCCGAACGTGTCTGGCAGGAGTTGGCGAAAGGTTTGATGGAAAAAAATCCCAGAAGGATGATTGAAGTATTGCGCCAATGCGGTGCGCTCAAAGTCTTGCTGCCCGAAGTCGATGCCCTCTTCGGTGTGCCGCAACGCGCCGACTATCATCCCGAAATCGACAGCGGCATCCATACCCTGATGACGCTGCAACGCGCCGCCGATATGGGGCTGAGCCTGCCCGAACGCTACGCCGCTCTGCTGCACGATTTGGGCAAAGCCAAAACCCCGCCCGACATCCTGCCCAAACACCACGGACACGACCTCGCCGGCGTCGAACCCGTGCGCGAAGTCAATCAGAAGCTGCGCGTGCCGAGACACTGCGCCGAGCTTGCTGAACTTGTCTGCCGCTGGCACATCATGTTCCACCAAGTCGGGCAGCTCAAAAGCAAAACCATTCTGAAGGTTTTGCAAAAAACCGACGCTTTCAGACGACCCGAACGCTTCGCCGCCGCTTTAAATGTCTGCATTGCCGATACACAAGGTCGTCTGAACCGCGAAAACTCCCCCTACCCGCAACGCGCGCACTGGCTCGCCCTGCTCGAAGCCGCCAACCAAGTGGATTCGGGCAAAATCGCCGCCGAATGCCGCGCGCAGGAAAAAGCGCACCTTATCGCCGAAGAAATCGACCGGGCGCGGTTGGCGCAAATCGCTCCTTTGCAAAAAGCGTATAAGACAGAAAAATAGGAAGCTCTTAATGACATCCTCACGTTATAAAATCGAACACGCGCCCGACGGCATTACTGTTTCTGCGCGTGTTGTACATGACTCTCAGGAAATCGGTTTTACCGCTCTATTTCTTATATTTTCCTTTGCTATTACATGCATCGCGCCGTTTTACCTTGAAGAGCATTATTTCACTGATCCAATAATAATTCTTATCCATATACTTTTTACTTTCTACCTAGTCGGCTCACTGGTTTACAGCCTTCTCTGGCAACTTTTCGTACGTGAAAACATCAAGATCCGTAACCATACCCTGTCTCATGGATACACCTTGTTCTCCATTGGACGTTGGCGTAGTTTTCCGCTATCAGAAATTTCCGAATGGCAGTTTCGTGACAATATTCCCAAAGCTCCTGTTGCAAGAGGAAGGGAAGCTGAGTACCCAAACAAAAACTACTACCAAAATGGTATAAAACAACCAAAAAACGATATCCCCAATATCTTACATATCCAAAAATGCAAACAAGGCGCATGGTCTTTCGATTATCAGGAAAAAACCATACTTATCGGCGATTTTTTTGACAGCCGTGATGCTCAGATAATCAATACTGAATTGAACAGGTTTATCCCAGCATCCGCTAAAGCCCGTCAACTTTCAGACGACCTTTGAAACAGCCGCCACCATATCCGCTATAATCTGCCTCTCAGCCATTTCGTTACAAATATAAAAACCATGACCCTACAAACCGATTTATTGCCCAAAATCAACAACGAAGATTACCAACGCCTCATCCTCAAACACAGCGTAGAATTCAGCGAAGGCGAAATCCGCCTGCTGAACGAAATCCTCGAAAAATTCACCTTCGACGTCGTTCAGGCGCAGGCATTGACGCAGGCGGTGATGCAGCAGGTGCGCTTTGACCCCAACGCCTACCACATCGACAGTGACGACGAAGACACCACAGGCATCTGCCCCCACTGCATCAACCCGCCCATGCCGCCCCTGCGCGATTACCTTGTTTGGCGCGAAACACGCGGCTAAACCCCTTTCAAAAAGGTCGTCTGAAAACGGCAAACTGCTTTTCAGACGACCCCGAACCCATCGGAAAACCCATGCTGCAAACCGACAACCTGACCGCCGCCCAGCCCCAGCGCATCATCACCGCACAAAGCATCTCCTCGCAGGAAGAGCTGCTCGAGCGCGCCCTGCGCCCTAAAACGCTGGACGACTATATCGGACAAGACAAAGCCAAAGAACAGCTCGCCATCTTCATCCAAGCCGCCAAAAAACGCGGCGAAGCCCTAGACCACACCCTGCTCTTCGGCCCGCCCGGACTGGGAAAAACCACGCTGGCGCACATCATCGCCAAAGAGCTGGGCGTCAACCTGCGCCAAACCAGCGGCCCCGTACTCGAACGCGCCGGAGACCTTGCCGCCCTTCTGACCAACCTCGAGCCGCACGATGTATTGTTCATCGACGAAATCCACCGCCTCAGCCCCGTCGTCGAAGAAATCCTCTACCCCGCGCTCGAAGACTACCAACTCGACATCATGATAGGCGAAGGCCCTGCCGCCCGTTCCGTCAAAATCGACCTGCCGCCCTTTACGCTCGTCGGCGCGACCACCCGCGCAGGTATGCTGACCAACCCACTGCGCGACCGCTTCGGTATCGTTGCCCGCTTGGAGTTTTACCAAAATCAAGACCTTGCCACCATCGTCAGCCGTTCCGCACAATTACTGCAACTCGACATGGGCGAAGAAGGCGCAATGGAAGTCGCCAAACGCAGCCGCGGCACGCCCCGCATCGCCAACCGCCTGCTGCGCCGCGTACGCGATTTTGCCGATGTGAAAAACAACGGCGTAATTGATGCCGCCATTGCCGATGCCGCTTTAAGTATGCTGGATGTGGACGCGCAAGGTTTGGACGTCATGGACAGAAAATTCCTCGAAGCCATCCTGCACAAATTCAGCGGCGGTCCCGTCGGCCTTGATAATGTTGCCGCCGCCATCGGCGAATCCACGGACACCATCGAAGACGTTATCGAACCCTACCTCATCCAACAAGGCTTCCTGCAACGTACCCCGCGCGGCAGAATGGCCACCGAACGCGCCTACCTGCACTTCGGCTTGAAAATGGAAAAATAAGCGTATCAAAATGAAGAAAGGTCGTCTGAAACCGGATTTTTGGTTTTCAGACGACCTTTTGTTATCAGCGTAGTTGGGGCGGATAGGCTTCAAGGCAGAGCAAGGCAATCAAGCCCGAAATGATATATAGTGGATTAAATTTAAATCAGGACAAGGCGACGAAGCCGCAGACAGTACAGATAGTACGGCAAGGCGAGGCAACGCCGTACTGGTTTAAATTTAATCCACTATAAAAATTGGGAAACGATTTGCCAAGCAGTTCAGCACATTAGGCCACAGAAGCCAATTCTTTCCTCATGGCATCAATCACCGCCTTATAGTCCGGCTTGCCAAAGATGGCGGAACCTGCCACAAAAGTATCGGCACCCGCTGCCGCGACGGCGGCGATATTGTCGGTTTTGATGCCGCCGTCCACCTCGATGGCGATGTGCCGTCCGCTTTGCGCTTCGTACTGATCCAACATCGCCCGCACTTGACGGATTTTTTCAAGGGTATGGGGGATGAAGCTTTGTCCGCCGAAACCGGGGTTGACCGACATCAACAATACCATGTCCAGCCTGTCCAATACGTTTTCCAAAACGTAGGCGGGAGTTGCCGGATTCAACACCAATCCTGCCTGACAGCCCGCATCTTTAATCAGGCTGAGGCTGCGGTCGATATGGCGGCTGGCTTCGGGATGAAACGTGATAATCGACGCCCCTGCTTTGGCAAATGCCTGAATCAGATCATCAACAGGTTCGACCATCAGATGCACATCAATCGGCACGGTGGCATAAGGCTTCAACGCTGCGCAGACCATAGGGCCGAAAGTCAGATTCGGCACATAATGATTGTCCATCACGTCGAAATGAATCAAATCGGCTCCCGCTTCGATAACTTTCGTTACTTCTTCACCCAAACGGGCAAAATCGGCGGATAAGATACTGGGCGCAATACGGAAATTGTGGTTCATAGAAATCCAGTCGGATGGTGTGGTTTGATAAACGGATAATTTTTCATATTCTACCACCAACGCCTCACGCAACACTAACTATGCATTATTAATATTTAACAAAAGTAAGCATATGCATAAATAATTATAGGTTAAGGATATGTTTTGTCAGAAATAAAATAAAGATATGAAGTTAACAAAAGTTAACTGGAGGGATACTGCCTTTCACACGCTAATCGGGTATATTTGCGCGGTTACGGAAACTAGGAAAACGCTGTGTCTGTCGGATTCAAATCTTATTTACCCCTCTGTGCATTATCGGTTGCGCTGCTGACGGCTGTCGGTCAAGCGCACGCCGGCCCCCAATATATCAAGCTGGACGATTTTCAAGCCAATTGCGACATCCGCTCCCTTAATCTGACGCAAGACCAACACAATGCTTTGCGCCGTATCCGTAATGATTACAAACAGGCATCGGACAAAGCATACCGTAAACTCGTCCGCACAGACCGTAACCGCCGCCAAGTCATTATGAAAATCCTTGCGGCAGATAATTTCGATCAAAACAACGCCCGCGATTATGTCGAAACCCGCTACTTGTCGAGCATGGATTTCGCCGTGGAAGAATTGGAAATCCAACACCGCTTCTACCACCTGCTCAATCCGCGCCAACGCCAGATTTGGCTCTCTTCCTGCCTTCGCTGACATATCGCTTTCCTGATTGGTCCGTACAAAAAGGTCGTCTGAAATCCTGTTTCAGACGACCTTTTGAACGATATGGCGATTCAAAGCGATGCTATTGGAAGAAATTGAACCGGGAAAAGCTTTCCCTACCCTTATCCTCCCGCAGATTTCAGTACGGCAGACCTATTTTCCAAAAACTCAATCCAAAACCCGTTGTTCCGGTAAACGCCCTGCCCAATCGCACGCAAACTGCCAAGCCGAACGCCCCGAGCGGTTGCCGCGCATTTGCGCCCATTGCAACGCCGCCTTGCGTGCCGTTTTATCAAAATCCACGCCGAAGTCGCCCAGCCAATTTTCAACCGCTTGGAGGTAGTCGTTTTGATCGAACGGATAAAAACTTAACCACAAACCGAAACGGTCGGACAGGGAAATTTTTTCCTCAACAGCTTCTTTTTGATGAATTTCGCCGCGTATGCCCGTTGTCCCGATATTTTCATCGATATATTCAGGCATCAGGTGGCGCCGGTTGGATGTCGCGTACACCAACACGTTGCTGCATCTTTGCGACAAACCGCCGTCCAATGCGGTTTTTAGGGCTTTGTAGGTTTCATCACCGGTTTCAAACGACAGGTCATCGCAGAATACGATGAATTTTTCGGGACGGTCTTTCAGCAAAAAAAGCAGCGCGGGCAGGCTGACCAAATCGCTCTTATCAACTTCAATCAGACGCAGCCCTTGTTCGGCATATTCGTGCAACAGGGCTTTGACCAGCGAGGATTTGCCCGTTCCGCGCGAACCGCTCATCAAAACATTATTCGCGGAGCGGCCTGCCAAAAACTGCTCGGTATTGCGTTTCAGTTTTTCGGTTTGCGTCCCGACGGCAGCCAGACGGTCAAGCGGGAATGTATGCGGGTTTGGCAGGCTCTCCAAAATCCCTTTTTTACCGACGCTGTGCCAACGGTAAGCCAAAGCGTTCCAGTCGGTTTTACCGGGTTTTTCAGGCAGTACCAAATCAAGACGGTCCAAAACGGAATAGGCTTTTTGCAAAAAGGCGGCGAGTTTCATATGTGCTCCTATTGTCCTGATATAGCAGGATTTTGCTGCGCCATCACGCGCATTACGGTATCGACAACGGCTTGGGTTTGCGGATCGATTTCGATATTGATGATGTCACCCTCTTTCCGGCTGCCAAACAAAGTGCGCGTCAAAGTTTCCGGAATCAGGTGGACATTGAATTCCGTTTCGGCAACGTCGCCTATGGTCAGGCTGCAACCGTCCAAGCCGACAAAGCCTTTGCTCAAAATATAGGGTTTGAGCTCGGGTGGCAGTGCAAACCATACCGTGCGGTTAAACTCGCTGCGCTCTATCCGCGTAATCTGCGTAGTCGTCATGATATGCCCGCTCATGACGTGTCCGCCGATTTCATCGCCGAAACGGGCGGCGCGTTCGAGATTAACGGCATCTCCCGTTTTCAGACGACCTAAATTGGTCTTTTCCAAGGTTTCTTTCATCAAATCAAAGCTGACCGTATCGCCGTCGATTTGGGTAATGGTCAGGCAGCAGCCGTTGTTGGCGACGGATGCGCCGATTTGCAGATGCTCGGTCATCCCATCGGGCAGCTTGACGACATGGGTACGGAAATCGGCGGACGGTTCTCGAATGGCAATGATTTCGCCGACACCTTGGACGATACCTGTAAACATGGGAGATTCTCCAATCGGTTTATTTGATGCGTTTGAAAACCAAATCCCAAACGCCGTGCCCCAAACGTTTGCCGCGGGCTTCAAATTTCGTTTCGGGACGGTAGTCGGGCGTAGGCGCGTAATCGGCGGCGGTATTTTGCAAATTGTCAAAACCGCTCAACACTTCCAGCATCTGCTGCGCGTACTCTTCCCAGTCGGTCGCCAGATGGATATAACCGCCGACTTTCAACTTGGGCAGCAGTTTCTGCACAAACGGCGTTTGTACCAAGCGGCGTTTGTTATGGCGTTTTTTGTGCCAAGGGTCGGGAAAGAAAATGTGGATGCCGTCGAGTACGTCGTCTGAAAGCATATTTTCGACCACTTCGACCGCATCGTGCCGCATCACGCGGATATTGCCGATGTGTTCTTCTTCAATCAATTTCAGAATGTTGCCGACGCCAGGACCGTGCACATCAATCGCCAAAAAGTCGGTATCAGGCAGGCGCTTGGCAATTTCAACAGTCGCCACGCCCATGCCGAAACCGATTTCCAACACCTTGGGACGGTCTCTGCCGAAACACTGATTCAAGTCCAACACAGAATCTTGATAATCGATGCCGAATTGCGGCCACATCGTATCAATGGCACGCTGCTGCGCCGCAGTCATATGTCCTTGACGCAAAACAAAGCTGCGGATGGAGCGTTTGTGCGCTTCAGGAACGGTGGAATCCGGGGTTATTTCGTTCATAAATTATTTCTTGTATCTGATAAAACTGGGGAAAGGTCGTCTGAAAATCTGCGATATGGTTTCAGACGACCTCCGAATGTATGGGGTCAACCGTTAAACGGTTTGTTTTTATCGTTGATGAATAAACATGAGCCAAGCCGCTGACAGTATCAATCCTGCCGAACTCATTTGTTTGCTGTTTTAAAGCATGACTAAATGGCTCACTTGGAGCTTAGGCACGCATTCTTGTTCATGCATTATATAGTGGATTAAATTTAAATCAGGACAAGGCGACGAAGCCGCAGACAGTATAGATAGTACGGAACCGATTCACTTGGTGCT
>CAUSDA010000012.1:0-39322 GCA_963529965.1 uncultured Neisseria sp. | reverse complement strand
TATTGCGCGGCGGCTTTGATGTCTTGATAGGTCGGTTTCATTGTTCTGCCTCCCCATATCTGTCCATCGCTTCACGCGCTATGGCTGCCACGGTGTTAATCGCGGCTTTTCGGCTTGCTCCGTCGTTCACAATCAGCAAGACGGCGGTCAGAACGTCCACTGCTGCGATTGCCTTCTCTTTGCTGTTTAGCTGGTTTGCCAGCTTCTCCGTGATGGTCTTCATTGCCACGCCTCCTCTGTTACAGGTTCTAAAACCACCCCCGCCATCGGGTCGGTCTCCCATATGGTCGGCGTTGTCTGCATTGCCTGCTCCGTCTCTGCATGGGCGGGCTGGTTACAGGCTCGGATTGCCAAAGCCATCAACAACACCCAAAACACCAGCAAAGCGCGGTTGGAATAGCGGCGGAAACGGTCGTTTTTGTCAGTCGGTTTCATGGTTTAAAGTCCTCCATGCCCCAGCGAACCAAAAATATCAAACATCGAAAAATCAGATACTTACAAAAACACTAGGGCGAAGTTTGCCCCATGCCGTCCAAAACGGGCGGCATAAAGGCGGGTGTTTTTCAGGGATTTAGTGGATTTGTTCGGCTGTCGTTACGCTGAAAGCAGCCCATGCTTTTAGGTCGTCTGAAAGTAAAGCAATAAACGACTGACAGGCGGCAACGGCGGCGGCGTGTGATGGATAGATGCCCAAACGGCAGGCGGTGCATGAATGAACGTCAATATCGGCTAAATACGCGGTCGGTTCGTGGACGACGGCGCAAAAACCTTGTTCTGATGGGTATTGAATGTCTTGAATTTGGGGGAAATTTGAAGTCATGGTATTTCTTTCTTTAGAGATTTTGAGAATGCCCCAAATAAGGGGGGCGGTGCTCTCTCTGGCGAAATAAAACCAGCCTGCGCCTTGCGGTTGGCAGACACCGCCATAACTCGTGATAGGTCGTCTGAAATGCTAACGTTTAATAACATTGCAAACGCCCGTAAAAGAATTTCGGCGATAAAAAATCAGCGTTACCCTGCTGATTGGGTATTTCGTTTTGAGAGAGAAACAAAATTCTGATTCTCAAGGCTCGATTTGTCAAGGGGGCAAATTGTTATAAGTACAGATATCGAAACGGCTGTTTAATAAAAACTTGCCGTAAACTTGCCGTTATTTGCCCCTCTCATATTTGATTACTTCAGGTTTATGTCTTGCTCCTTTCAGACACCAGCAAACAAAACCGACCGCGTTTCACGGTTTCGCCAAATTGGTTGGTTACTTCTTCCATCACGGTAACGATGTCATGCCCCGCCCTGCGAAGCTCCATAATGCGCGTGTTGTAGCCCAATATACCCATTTGGGAAAGCTCCCATGATGTAACGCTATCCTGTTTCAATCGGGATAAAACTCGTTCTCTTTGACTTGGCGTTTTTGCCTTGCCGTTGGTAGAATTGCTACTCATGCTTAATAATCCTTTCCGCCGTCTGAATGTCCGTTCAGGCGGCATTTGTTTTGCGCCTGATAAATCAATTCGCCTGCTCTTCGCGTGCGCGTATTGTTCCGAAAACTCCTTTTCTCTCTCATTAGCTTGCTTGTTCAGCCAGCCATTTCTTTACTTCTCCTGCTACATAAAAGCGGCTGCGCGTGCCAGTGATTTGGCGTGATTGCGGGAATTGTCCTGCTGCCTCCAGTCGTCTGATTTGACTACTACTCAAGCGGGTAATGCCGCGTCGCCCTTTGGCTTGGCTTGTCTCAAGTTCTGCAATAGTTAATTGCGCGCTATCGGGTAAGCTGTCGATATTGATAATGTGCATTTATTGCCTCCGTTTGGTTAATCTTGCCTGCGGGTTGCTGGCGTTTCGATAGGCATAAATATAGCCGCCTCAATGGGCGGCTTGTTCTAATTAGATTTTTTTTAGGGTCGCTCAATTCTAATTAGACTCAGTTTGAAAGGCGTTCTATACCTTGCAGAATGTATTTGCCGATAGTGTCCTTGCTGGGGGGATTGCCCAGTTTGTCAGACTGCCTTTGCCATTCTTGGCGTATGGTTTCGGCGGCCTCGTATGGCTTGCTGCAATCTGTTTTTGTGTACATACAGGCAAGGGCGGCTATGATGCTGGCTTGCATGTTTTCGGCTCTTTTCTGTTGCGGTGTGTTTGCGGATGGCTGGTCTGCCTGTTCGGCATCTTCTTTGGCATCTTCATCATTGGCGGGTTGTTCGCCTTTGGCTTGGCTCTCTTGTTCAAATTCTTGCCAGCCATGAAAATCTTTTAGCCCACACTCATACTGTAAAAAAGCTGTTACCGTTTCTTTCTCTAAAAAGTATTGTGCATAATGATTTTCGTCTATATCAAACGGGTCAATATAATCGCTATTTAAGTAGCCGTGATAAGCCACATAGGTCAAAAAATTAAATAACGGTTTATGGCATCTGGCACGCACATACCCACCTGACAATGTTTGTGTAAAACACACCTCATCTACACCACCAAAGGGAATATCGTTAATTTGGGTCTCTTCATATTTTCTCAAAAGGAATTTAGCCGTATCTTGAAGGCTTGGTTCGTCGCTATCCATTTTCTGAACTGCTAGTAGAATATCCTCCATTGAAACATATTTGTCATGCCATTTATTGATTTCAGAAACAATAAAACCCATATAATCCCTTGTAACAAAATTAGTTTTCAGACGACCTAAGCTATTGCCTCAATCCCCTTGTTCTTGACGATAGTAAGCAGCTTCAAAGCCGCGCCGCTTGGCTTTTTGATACCCCGCTCCCATTCGGAAACTTGGTTTTTACCGATGTTTAGATACATGGCAAAAGCGGCTTGAGATAATGCTTCACGCTCTCTGATTGCCTTGATGTCTTCGCCGCTCAATGGTTTGATTTCGGTCAGGCATGATTTGTCAAAATCGCGCATTGTTTTTTTGTCAATGACGCCGATGTCGTGAAGTCCCTGCATGGTTTCATGTATTGCTGCGAAAATCTCGCTTTTGTATTTCATGGCTGTATCTCCGTGAAAGTGCCGTTTGATTTGGCTTGTTCTATGTCGGTTTCCGTCATTTCCAAGATGACGGCGGCGGCTTTCTTTAATTCTGCAAGTTCTTTGTTCGTGATGTTTTCGCGGTCGTTCTTGGCAAAGGCAGTCATGAAAAACGCCCGTTCCCCACGCCTGAAAAATATCAGACTACGATAACCGCCGCTTCTGCCTTGTCCTTGCCTTGCTATGCGTTGCTTGATAACGCCGCCGCCTAAATCTGCGTCTATCACTCCTTTATCTGCCCGCTCTACCGCTTCTATCAGCTCGGAATCGCTGATTTTGTGCTTCTTGGCAAATTTCGTTATCCACTGGTTTTTAAATATCCGCATAGTTTTCTTTCGTAATGCTTAAGATGATAGTTTATTCTGCCGTTTCCTGCAATATGCCTGAATGTGCTTTCAATTCATCAAGATAATCAGCCCATGCCTGCACCATATCGGCGCGTTGTTCTAAATATTTCGCATGGTTGTAGGCTGCTCTTGTCGTGTTGGGGTCTTTGTGGGCTAATTGCCTTTCTACCCAATCGGCGTTATAGCCCATCTCATTCAATATCGTGCTAGCTGTATGTCTAAAGCCGTGCTGTGTGGTTTCTTCCAAGAATCCTAAACGGTCTAATGCTTTCCGTATTGCCCCCTCGCTCAAGGGCTGTTTTTTGCTGGTGTTGTAAAACACATATTCATAATGCCCCGTTACGGGTTTCAAGCCGTCCAGTATTGCTAAGGCTTGGCGGCTCAAGGGGACAATATGGTCTATCTTGTTTTTCATGTTTACGCCGTCTTTATAGTATTGCTGCGCCTCCCAATCAATTTCACACCAGCGCAATAAACGCAATTCGGCAGGGCGGGCAAACACATAAGGGGAAAGCTGCAATAGGGCGCGTGTTTGCGGAAAACCTGTGTAACCGTCAAAAGCCCGTAACACTTCGCCTAGCTTTTGCGGGTCTCTAATGAAGCGGTAATGTTTCTGCTCCACTTTTGCCAATTCCCCCCGCAATTCGGCGGCGGGATTGAATAGGCTCAAGCGAAGTTTCACGGCATATTTGAAAACTTGATTTACTACGTCATAAATTTTTTGTGCCGTGTCATATTTCCCCGCCGATTCCAGCCTCTGTAACAGTCCTAAAACCTCAAGCGGCATGATTTCGTCTATTTTGCGTGTTGCAAGGTCAGGGAAAATATGAAGCTCAAGGCTGCGGATAACTCTTTGTGCATGGTCGGGCTTCCATTTATTCGGCTTCGCTACTTGGTCGCTGTGCCATTTGCGCGCAATAGCCTCAAATGTGTTTTTTAGCTGCTCTGCCTGCCTCTGTGCTTTGTCTTGCTGGTGTAGCTTAGGGTCTATCCCTTTTGCTATCAGCCCGCGTAATTCTTCGCGTTTTTCTCTTGCTTCTTTTAAGCTGATTTCAGGATAGACACCCAGTCGCATTTCATCGCGTTTGTTGTCGCTTGGTCGGTAGTAACGAAAACGCCAGTATTTGCCGTTTCCCCTTGCTTGAAGATATAACCCGCCGCCGTCTGATAATTGATTCGGCGGTTGTAGTTTTTTGCATTGGCTATCTGTAAGCGGTAGCGTCTGTTTAGGCATTTTTAATCCAGTTTGGGGTAACTTTTAAAAACTCATTAAGCCATTGTTAATAATTGGTTTTATGGATTTTTTGGGTAACTTGTTTAAAAAAAATAGGGCTAATCTGCCTACTTTTTGGGCTTGTTTTTTGGGTAACTCATGAAAAGTTACCCTAAAAGTTACCCTATAAATTGCGAAAACTCAAGCATACGCCAGCATATTCAAGGTAACAAAAAAGCCTTGAAACCGTTATGGCTCAAGGCTTTATGCGTATTACAGGATACTGCTGAAAATTGGGTATGGTGGAGGCGGGGGGAATCGAACCCCCGTCCGGAAGTCCTCTACAGAGCGTTCTACATACTTAGTCGTGTCTATTTAAAATCTCGTTCCTATCATGCCGACCGACAGGCCTTCTAGGAACCAGTTACCTTAAATCTTATTTCCCGCCAAGTAACCCGGCGGAAAACCAGTCAATGTAGAATGACGTTGCGGTAGCTAGCGCTACACAGCCCATTGACCAACTGCTGCAACGGCAGGCCTTAAGCGGCCAGTGCGTAAGTTTCGTCGTTTGCGACTATTTAGATTCAGTGTTTTACGGGAAATCTGAGACCCCGGTATGCCCGCATCTGCTTTGCAACCCCCGTCGAAACCAAGATCGCCCCCAGATGGGAAAGGTCAATTATACGCATATCGTTATACTTTGCCAAGCAGGACTGTCTTGATGATGAGTTGGATTGGGATGGTTGCAGAGATTCGAGGTCGTCTGAAAAATACAGTGAATTCGTTTATAATACCGCTTTCCGATTTTGAGCCTGTTTGAGCATGAAAAAGGTTGAGAAGAATATCTTGGTTTTGCACAGCGCGGAGCAAATGTTTGAGTTGGTCAATAAGGTTGAAGACTATCCGAAATTTTTGCCCTGGTACAGTAAAACTGAAGTTATCGAACGAAAAAACAATGAGTTGAAAGCGCGTCTTTTTATGGACTATATGCGCGTGCGCCAATCATTTGCTACGCACAATCACAATATTCCCGGTAAGGAAATCCGAATGGATTTGTTGGAAGGACCTTTTAAAATCTTGCGGGGAACATGGAAATTCTTAGATTTGGGCGACGATATGTGCAAAGTTGAATTTAAATTGGAATATGAATTTTCCAACTCTGTCTTATCTGCCATGATTTCGCCTGTTTTCAGCCATTTGTCCGGATCATTGGTTGATGCGTTCGTTAAAGAAGCAGATCGCCGTTATGCTTGAGATTGAAGTCGTTTACGGTTTGCCCGGCAAGCAAGTGTTGAAAAAAATGAATGTGCAAAATGGCTGCACGGCGCGTGAAGCGGTGTGTCAAAGTGGTTTAGATGAAATATTTTCAGAACTGGACTTGCAAACTGCTCCGCTGGGAATTTTTGGCAAATCAGTTAAAAGTGAGACGCTTCTTCGCGATAAAGACCGGATTGAGATTTATCGCACATTATTGATCGATCCCAAAGAGGCACGCCGCAAACGTGTACAAAATCAGGATTGATAGTTAACTTGGGTCGTCTGAAACCATTTTCAGACGACCTTTTATCGAAATTGACCGCATTTTCTGCGGTATTGAGAAATAATTATGTCGAATAAAATCAAAATGATCGTCGGACTGGGAAATCCCGGGGGCGAATACGAACAAACCCGCCATAATGCAGGATTTTGGTTCTTAGACGAACTTGCGTGGCAGTGGAAAGTATCATTTAAAGAAGAGAAAAAATTTTTTGGCGAGGTGGCGCGGGCGAGTCTACCCGATGGCGATGTGTGGCTGCTTAAACCCATGACTTTTATGAATCGTTCCGGCCAGTCTGTTGCCGCACTTGCGCAGTTTTACAAAATCAAGCCCGAAGAGATACTGGTTGTGCATGACGAATTGGATATTCCTTGCGGCCGTATCAAATTTAAACTTGGTGGCGGAAACGGAGGGCATAACGGCTTGAAAGATATCCAAGCCCGTCTTGGTACACCTGACTATTACCGTTTGCGTTTGGGTATAGATCATCCGGGTGACCGCAACCTCGTTGTCGCTTATGTATTGAACAAGCCAAGCGCAGAACACCGCCAACAGATTGACGAAGCAATTGCCAAATCATTAAAAGCGATGCCGAAAATAATGGCGGGCGAATGGGAAGAAGCTACACGTTTCCTACACAGCAAGTAAATGCTATGTTGTGCACATCATTATCCGCCCTCCTCTTTTGAAAAATTCCCCATATGTCTCAGATTTTAGAATTAATCCAGAATGAACCCATCGGCGTAGTGGAAGAAACCCTTGATTTCCTGCTGTACGAATGCAGTATAGATGATGCACCGACAACAGAGGAAGTTGAACAATGGCGCGACATATTAAACGGACGCGGCAACAAATTCATCCGCCTTGCGGCTATCTGCCAAACTTGGTTGGATGAGGAACAAAAATGAAGTTTTACATCAATAAATTCAGTCTGTTGGCTATCGTTTGGTTTGTGGCCGGTATCTATTCTTTGATTTTCAAGGAATCTGGCAATACGCCGCCACCGTTTCCCAATTTCGACAAAGTAGCCCACTTCGCTTTGTTTTTTGCCCAGATTTGGTTATTGGCAAAATCTTATATTCACGAAAAAGCAAAAATTCCGTATCTCGGTTTGTTGATATTCGCACTTCTGTTTGCTGTTGGAAGTGAATGGGCACAAGCTATGTTTACCACAACACGCGAAGGCTCTATTGGCGACGGCATTGCGGATATGTTGGGCTCAGGTGTCGCGTTATGGGTTGCAGCAAAAATTAATACATCCAAGAACCCTTCTTCTTCCCAGTCCCATTAACTACCCTCCCCTATTTTTCTATAAAACTATTTGAAACCCGGGTGCAATCGTATTTGTTGAATACCCTTGCATTCATATGGATTGATTAATTTATTCATTAATAAATGAATTAGCTTTTAAATATAATGATATTTATTCGCATATAGCTATTTATATTTGTGGAATCAGTATTTCAGACGACCCATCAATCGTTTCCAATATTATTTTTTAAAATTATACTTGACCGCCTACATGCAATTACTTAAAGTAGCCGTCTATTTATACAAAGAAAAACGGGTACTTCCGTTAACGAAAAAATGAGCGCAATCACCCCACCCAAAATCACTACATTCGACAGCAAGCCGACGGATGTTTATTTCTTCGGCACCTGCGTCCTCGATCTTTTCATGCCCGAAGCAGGCATGGATGCCATTACTTTAATCGAGCAGCAAGGCATACGGGTTCATTACCCGATGGCGCAAAGCTGTTGCGGCCAACCCGCCTACTCTTCCGGTCATCCGACCGAGGCGTTTGATGTCGCTAAAGCGCAACTCGACCTCTTCCCCGAAAACTGGCCGATCGTCGTACCGTCCGGCTCATGCGGCGGCATGATGAAACATCACTGGCCTACCCTGTTTAAAAATACAGAATACGAATCCAAAGCGGTGGATTGTGCCAACCGCATCATTGAGTTTACTCATTTCTTGCTTGCTATCGGCTACAAGCCTGAAGATAAAGGCGAGCCGGTCAAAGTCGCCGTTCACACTTCCTGCGCCGCACGCCGCGAAATGAACGTTCATATTTCAGGTTGGCAGTTGATTGACGGCATGGAAAACGTTGAACGTATTGTTCACGACCATGAAAGCGAATGCTGCGGCTTCGGCGGTACATTCTCCGTCAAACAAGCGGATATTTCCGGCGCGATGGTAACCGACAAAGTTGCCGCGCTGAAAGAAACCGGTGCGACCGAAATCATCAGCGCGGACTGCGGCTGCATGATGAACATCGGCGGCAAAATCGCTAAGGACGAGCCGAATATGCCGCGTCCGAAACACATCGCATCCTTCTTGTTGGAACGTACCGGAGGCAAAGCATGAGCGCGCGCGAAAATATTTTGGCAAAACTGAAAAAAGCCGACGCATTGCCGATGGAAGAGCCTGCGGTTTTTGATTATTACCGTGAAATGGGTGTTTCTTGGGACAACGAAGTTGAGCGACTGAAACATTGGGCTGCCGCTATGCGCGCCGTCAAAACCGAAATTTATTGGGTGACCAAAACCAGCTGGCCGCAAGTATTCCGTCAAGCAGCCGAAGGCAAAGGTTTGAAAAACATCCTGCTGCCGTTGGCGACCGAACACGGACAAATCGCCCGTGCCGCGCTGGTGGACAGCAATATCGAACCGATTGCTTTCGAGCGCGAAATCGATACTTGGAAAACCGAGTTTTTCGCGAACATCGATGCAGGCTTCAGCGGCTCGCAATGCGGCATCGCCCGCACCGGTACGCTGATGCTGTTTTCCAGCCCTGAAGAGCCGCGTACTTTAAGCCTTGTTCCGCCCGTGCATTTCTGCCTGTTTGATACGGCGAAGATGTATAACGAATTTCACAACGCTGTCGAAGGTGAAAAACTGGTGGAAAACGGTATGCCGACCAATGTTTTCCTGATTTCCGGTCCGTCCAAAACCGCAGACATCCAACTGACGCTTGCTTATGGCGCACACGGTCCGCGTGATTTGGTCATTCTCGCCATCCTGCCTGACCACATTTCCCCTGCCGATTTGGAGGAAAACGCATGACTACGCAAACTATCAAGTTCCACATGAAGCCGGAAACTTTCAAACAAAACGCCGCAATTTCCCTTCAAGACAAGCCTTTGCGTAAGAGTCTGCGTACCGCGATGGATATGCTGATGACCAAGCGCAAAGCCGTTTTGTCCGACGAAGAAGAGTTGCAAAACCTGCGTGATTTGTGCGAACACGTCCGTCAGCGTTCATTGTCTAAATTGCCCGCCCTGCTGGAACAATTGGAAGAAAACCTGACTAAGCTGGGCGTGAAAGTACACTGGGCGGAAACGCCGGCCGAAGCCTGCGAAATCATCCACGACATCATTACTGCCAAAAACGGTAAGCTGATGGTCAAAGGCAAATCGATGGTCAGCGAGGAAATCGAGCTGAACCATTATCTTGAAGCAAAAGGCATTAAAGCGGTGGAAAGCGACTTGGGCGAGTTTATCGTTCAAATGGCAGGCGAAAAACCGACCCATATTGTGATGCCCGCCATTCACAAAACCAAAGAACAGGTTAGCGAACTTTTCCACCAAAATCTTGGAACTCCCTTAACGGACGACGTAGATCAACTGACCGGCTTCGCCCGCAAAGCCCTGCGCGATATTTACAGCACTGCCGATGTCGGCTTGAGCGGCGTAAACTTCGCTGTTGCAGAAACAGGTACGTTGTGTCTGGTGGAAAACGAAGGCAACGGTCGCTTGAGTACTACCGTTCCGCCCGTGCATATTGCCATTACCGGTATTGAAAAAGTTGTGGCGAAATTGTCCGATATTCCTCCCTTGTACAGCCTGCTGCCGCGTTCTGCCATCGGTCAGAACATTACCACCTATTTCAATATGATTACCGGTCCGCGCCGCAGCGAAGAGCTGGACGGTCCGCAGGAAATGCACTTGGTTCTGCTCGACAATGGACGCAGCCAAGCCTATGCCGAAGACCAGATGCGCCGTACCTTGCAATGTATCCGTTGTGGCGCATGTATGAACCATTGTCCGGTTTATACCCGTATCGGTGGCGCAGCATACGGCACAACCTATCCCGGCCCTATCGGCGAGATTATTTCCCCGCACCTGTTGGGTCTGGATGCCACCCGCGACCTGCCGACCGCCTGTACCATGTGCGGCGCGTGTGTGGAAGTTTGTCCGGTGCGTATCCCGATTACCGAGCAAATGCAGCGTCTGCGCGTTGAAGCGCAACGTTCGCCGACCGAAGTCGTACCGCATCCTATCCGCGGACAAGGCGCATCGCATACCTTCGGCGAACAAATGGCATGGCGCACATTCAACGGCATTTTCAGCGGCAGCAAAGCCTACCGCGCCTTCGGTTGGGCGGCCACCAAATTCCGTGCATTGACGCCGAGCAAGCAACTGGGCTGGACGGACAACCGCGTTCCGATGAAACCTGCCAAGAAAACGCTGCATGAAATGATGGCGGAAAAAATGCGCCAAAAAGAAAAAGCGTAAAGCTGAAAATCTATAAAGACGTATATTTGCCATCTAAACAGCAAAGGTCGTCTGAAAATCGTAAACTGCACATTAGTAAGCCGGAGACCAAATCCAGCTTGATCATGTGCAGTTTTTTATAGCTTAATAGGCATATCTAGGATATATATAGTGGATTAACTTTAAACCAGTACGGCGTTGCCTCGCCTTGTCCTGATTTAAAATTAATCCACTATAAAAAGGGTTTTCAAGGTAAAGGTCGTCTGAAACCGTGTTTGAAGCATTGGCTTTGTAAACACGGTTTTCAGACGACCTTGTTTATCGGAAATTTAGGCAAGAACGATTAATAATCCACCTTAATCTTGGGCGTTTCCTGCGCCGCTTCGTATTCTTCTTCCAACTCAAACCGCAGCGGATACAAATCCAGTTTTTCCATCAACAGGCGGTCGCCGTCTTCGTCGGGGTTTTCGGTGGTTAAGAGCTTATCGCCGTAGAAAATCGAGTTCGCGCCCGCCATGAAACACATTGCCTGCATGGATTCGGGCATACCCGAGCGTCCGGCGGAAAGGCGGACGTAGCTGTGCGGCATGGTAATCCGTGCTACGGCGATGGTGCGGACGAACTCCGTCCAATCCAAATCTTCGGCATCGGCCAGCGGCGTGCCTTCCACTTTGACCAACTGGTTGATCGGCACGCTTTCGGGCTGCGGGTCGAGGTTGGCGAGGCTGGCAATCAGTCCGGCACGCTCGGCGCGGGTTTCGTTCATGCCGACGATGCCGCCGCAACAAACTTTCAAACCGGCATTGCGGACTTTGCCCAAGGTATCCATGCGGTCTTCGTGTTTGCGCGTGTGGATGATGTCGTTGTAACGTTCGGGGTCGGTATCGAGGTTGTGGTTGTAATAGTCCAAACCTGCTTTTTTAAAATCTTCCGCCATGCCGTCTTCAAGCATACCGAAGGTGCCGCAGGTTTCCATGCCCAATCCTTTGACGGCTTTGATGATTGCGGAAACCGTCTCCACGTCTTTCGGTTTGGGGCCGCGCCATGCCGCACCCATGCAGAAACGGCTTGCGCCGCGCGATTTGGCGATTTTGGCTTTTTCAACGATTTCATCTACATCCATCATCTGCTCTTTGCCCAGATTGGTGTTGTGATGCGCCGATTGCGGGCAGTAGGCGCAGTCTTCGGGGCAGCCGCCGGTTTTGATGGACAACAGGGTGGAAAGCTGGATTTCGCGCGGGTTGAAATTTTGGCGGTGGATTTCGGCGGCTTGGTAAACGAGGTCGAGGAAGGGAAGTCCGAACAGGGCTTCGACATCGCATTTTTTCCAATAGCGCGCGGTCGGATGCGGCTTGCGCTCGGTCTTACGGCGCAAGGCGACGGGAGAGATGGTCATAGTGTGTTCTTTCGTGTTTACAGCGGCGCAATGACGCTGACTGCCTGACTGCCGGCGCAATGACGGCAGCGGCGTGGTTAGATAAGTTGACATCGATGTTATTTGCCTCAAAGGGTGAAATCATTCAAACACTTGAACAATTTTGGCAGCCCATAAAATCATAAGACTGTCACCCTACTCTCGATGCCGCATGGAGTGTAACGCTTTTGAAAACTCAGGGCAAAATTTTTTAGCTTCTCATTCAAGAAATAAACTGAATTTCCCATTTCTATTGATGGAAACCAAATTTTCAGACGACCTCTAACAAGCGGAACAAATTTATCCATGTGCGATATTGGCGAATAAGCAGATTCAAACTAGAATCGATAAATTAATCACATTGCACTATGACTATATTAAAAAAGGAATATGATGAATCAGCCTAAAATTAAAGCATATTGGAAATCTGCCGCTATGCTGCTGGTTGCATTTGGCGTACAAGCACTCTTGTTTTTATTATTACTTTACATGTATGTTTTAGATAAAGGAAATCCATCCGTTTTAGAGATATTGAGCAGTGTTTTGATTTTCACTGCCCATGCTCTGCCCGCGATGCTGCTATGCACCCTTGTCGCGAAACGTTTGTGCTTGCGGCGCAGTATAGCAGGAACGCTGTTGTTTGCATTGCTTTCAGCGGCAGGTGTGGTAATTACGATTGCAGCATCTGAAGGGATATTGATGCTGATATATCAGCGTTCAACGACATTGGATTGGCAAATGTACACCGGAGTTGGAATAATGGGTGCAATTGCAGGCGCGATTGCTTCTTTGCTGTTGCCGAGGTCGTCTGAAAGCAAATCCCTCAATATAGTGGGTTAAATTTAAATCAGGACAAGGCGAGGTAACGCCGTACTGGTTTAAAGTTAATCCACTATAGTTTTGACGATTGTATTTTGGATAGATATTGGCGCTATAGACTAAAGGTCGTCTGAAACCTAGTTTCAGACGACCTTTTTCCTTAATAAAGATGGACAGTTTGCCTTCTATACAATCCACTGAACTAGCCTGCCAGTTGCGGAAAAATAGATTTCAATCCGGCAACGATGATTTCTACGGAGACGGCGGCAAGCATCATGCCCATGATGCGGTTGAGGATGGTCAACCCTGTCGTGCCCAGTTTTTTGCTGATTCGCCCGGCGACGATGAGGATGGCGTAGCAAATCAGGCTGACGAGGAAGCCTGCGGTGAGGATCAAGGCAATATCGCTGTAATTTTTGGCGGCTGAGGCGTAGATGATGACGGTAGAGATACCGCCCGGACCGATGGTGATGGGAATAGCGACGGGAACGACGGCGATGGCTTTGGCGTTTTTCTGGATGTGTGGTACAACGCCCTTTTCCTTGTCTCCACCGATATTTTGTTTGGCAGGGTTATCGTTGCCGTTCATCATGGAGATGGCGATAAGCAATACCAAAATACCGCCGCCGACTTGGAAAGAGCCGACGCTGATGCCCAATATTTTCAACAACATCCCGCCCGTCAAGGTGAAGACGGCAATGACGATAAAGACGGCGAGCGCGGCGGTGCGGGCGATGCGGCGTTTTTCTTTGGTGCTGTGATCCTGCGTCAAATCGAGGTAAATCGAAAGCGCGCTGAACGGGTTGATCAGTACAAGGAAGGCAACCAAAAGTTTGCCGATTTCTACACCTAATTCCATTTTTTATTCCCTTATTGGTTTTTTGTAGAGACGTTTACGTCCGCTTTGTCGTTGAATTCGTAGCGGCGTTTGGTTTTGTGCTCGCTGGAAATACCCATGAGCAGCGCAAGTACGGTCATGATGGAGAGTGTTGCAGTGCCGCCATAGCTGACCAACGGCAGGGGAACGCCGACAACGGGCAAAATGCCGCTGACCATGCCCATGTTCACAAAGGCGTAGCAGAAAAAGGTCATGGTCAATGCGCCGGCAAGCGTGCGGCTGTAAAGCGATTGGGCTTTGGCAGCAATCAGCAGTCCGCGCGTCAGGATAACGAGGTAAACCAGCAGCAGCAAGATGTTGCCGATCAAACCGAATTCTTCGCCATATACGGCAAAAATGAAGTCGGTCGTGGACTCTGGAATGTAATCCAAATGCGTTTGTGTGCCGTTGAGCCAGCCTTTCCCCCAAACACCGCCCGAACCGATGGCAATCATGGACTGGATGATGTGGTAGCCTGCGCCCAAAGGGTCCTGCGTCGGGTCAAACAGCGTCAGGACGCGGGTTTTCTGATAGTCGTGCATCCCATAGTTCCACAAAAGCGGTAATGCGGCAACAAAGGCGATGATGGCGGCAAAGATGACTTTCCACGGCAGACCTGCGAAAAAGACGATGAAAATACCCGATGCCATAATCAAAACCGCCGTACCCAAGTCGGGCTGTTTCAAAATCAGCGCAACGGGGATGAGGATTAAAAGCATGGCGATGACGTAGTGAAACCATTTCAGACGACCTTCGTGCCGCTGGAAGTACCAAGCGACGGTCATGGGTAGGACGATTTTCATGATTTCGGAAGGCTGGATGCGCGTGAAGCCGAGCTCCAGCCAGCGGGTAGAGCCATTGACGGTTACGCCCGCAACTTCGACGGCGACAAGCAGCAACACGCCAATCAGGTACATCGGCAGCGCAACCTTTGCGGCATCACGCGGCTTGAATGAGGCGACAAACCACAACAGGGCGAAGCCGACGACCGTATGCAGGGTTTTGTGTTCAAGCTGGCCGAAATCCTGCCCGTCCGCCGAATAGAGCAAAAACAGGCTCATGATGTAGATGGCGAGCATGGGGAAAAACAGCCACGGATCTATCGGAGCAGATACGGTGCGCTTGATTTTTGCCCACATTCCAACCGTTTCATTCATGATTTGCTTCCTCCTGTTTCAGACCGTAGGCTTTTTGGAATATGGTCGGCGGTTGGGGTTGTGTGCGGTGTTGTTGCGGTTCGGGCATTCCGCCTGCGTCGGGGTCGTCTGAAAATTGCTGCGGCTTGACATTGAGCATATAAAAATCGGTCAGGCTGCGGGCAAGCGGTGCGGCGTAGGCACCCCAGCCGCCGTTTTCCAGAATTACGGCAATGGCGATTTCAGGCTTCTCCAAGGGGGCGAACGAAATAAACCACGCATGGTCGCGGTGTTGCTCGCGCAAAGCTGCGGCGTTGTAACGACCGCCCTGCTTGATTTGCACAACCTGCGCCGTGCCCGTTTTGCCGCCCATGCTGTAAGCCAATCCGCCGCCGATGCGGTGTGCCGTACCGCCCGGTTTCAAGACTTTCTCCATCGCCTGTTTGATGTATTCGAAATTGTCTTGTTTGAACGGGATTTTGTATTCGGGATTGGGATTGATACGCGTGATTTTGCGTTTGTCGAAATCCAACAATTCTTTCACCAAATGCGGTTGATAAACCACGCCGTTATTGGCGAGCGAAGCGGTGGCGTGTGCCATTTGCAGCGGGGTGTAAGCATTGTAACCCTGCCCGATGCTGACCGAGACCATCTCGCCTGCACGCCATTCTTTGGCGGTAGGATCGGACGATTTGGCAAAGCGTTTCGCCTTCCATTCGCGGCTGGGCAAAACGCCCGTATATTCGCTGGGCAGGTCGATGCCGGTTTTTTTGCCGAAACCGAATTGCGCTAAATACGGCGACGCTTTGTCTATGCCCATTTCGTAGCCCAAGCGGTAGAAAAAGGTATCGGACGACACCTGTATCGCCTTGCTCAAATTCGCCGAACCGTGACCACTGCGTACGGAATCTCGGAAAACGTGACGGCTGCCGGGAATGCTCCATGCACCGGGCGCGGGAACGACCGTTGTTTGGGTAATTTTGCCGCTTTCCAGCAAAGCCATGCCCATAAACGGCTTAAACGTCGAACCCGGCGGATACAGACCTTGCGTTACGCGGTTGACCAACGGCTTTTTCCAGTCGTCATTCAAGGCTTTCCAAGTTTCGCTGTCGATGCCGTCGATAAAGAGGTTGGGATCGAAAGATGGTTTGGAAACGAAAGCCAACACTGTACCGTCTTGCGGATTAATGGCGACAATCGCCCCGCGCCTGTCTCCCAATATTTTGTCCGCCTCTTGTTGCATGCGGATGTCCATGCCCAAGCGCAAAGTTTGCCCCATGCGTGAGGGTACGTTTTTCAAGACGCGCACAATATTGCCGTAAGCGTCTTTTTCCACTTCTTGATAGCCGGGCGCGCCATGAAGCTGCGGTTCGTAATATTTTTCCAGCCCCGATTTGCCGATGTGCGTGCTGCCGCGATAGAGTGCAGTCAAGCCCTCTTCTTCCAAAATTTCCTGATCTTTGTCGCTGATGCGGCCGATGTAGCCTAAAAAGTGTGAGGTCAGCTTGCCATAAGGATACTCGCGGAAAGTGCGCGAATTGACTTCTACGCCTTTAAATTCATTAAGATGCACGGACAATTTCGCCGCTTCTTCATCTGTCAGGCGCAGCTTGAGCGGGATGTTTTCAAATTTGCGGTAGCTTTCGCGGTATTTGTGGAAACGCTTCAAATCAGTAGGCGTAATATCGACATACTTCCGCAGGGCTTCGATGACATCCTCCATCTTGCCCTCAATGCGGCTGGGGATGACTTCCAGAGAGAACACGGGATAGTTTTTTGCCAGCGGTACGCCATTGACATCTACGATTTCGCCGCGGACAGGCGGGGTCGGAATTAATGTGATGCGGTTGCTGGATGCCTGCCCGGAAAAATCGTCATGCCGGAACACCTGCAAATAGACAAACCGTGCCACCAATGCGGCAAACAAAACCACAATCAGGATAAACGCCACCAGCAGACGCAATAAAGAATCGGCTTGCGCCGCCTTTGCAGTCTGTGTTTTACCGCTACCGCCATTTTTCAGACGACGTTTCATAGTATTCAGTATGGACATGGTTTCACGTTATCTGTTGGCGCGATAAAAATTGGTCAGTACCAGCATCAACTGGCTCAAGAAAGGCCAAAGCAGCGCGCCTGCCAAAGGCGCGATGAAACTTTGCCAAGTGATGATTTGGTTGTTGAGGAACAGGCGCGCCGCCACCAAGACCGCCTGATGGCAGAACAATGCTGCCAATACCGCCCCTATCTGCATGATGTGGCCGTAGAGCATAATTTGACGGCGCGTGTTCAAGACGAAATACACCATGACCGTATAAGACAATGCATGCAGCCCCAAAGTTGCTGCCGTTGCGGCATCGACTATCAAGCCGAGCAAAAACGCAATGCCCATGCCGACGCGTTGGGGATGATGCATAGACCAATAAAGCAGCATCAGCGCAGTCAGTTCGGGCAGCCAAAAAAATACATCAAAGGGAAAAGGCATGAAATCGACAAGCATGGTTACGGCAAAACTTGCCGCAATCACGCCGACGGGCATGGCACGGTAGGAATCGTCAAAATCGTTCATGAATGATTTATTGGGAAGAATGGGAAGAAGACAGAACCAAAACAAAGCGGCTGCGGCGCAAGGCGGCAAACGGGGTCAGTTCTGTGTCGTAATAAGGCGTACCGGAAGCGCGGACGACTTTATCTACGCGGGCTACGGGAATGCCTGCCGGATAAATGCCGTCCAAGCCGGAGGTAATCAAAACATCCTGCGGCTTCAAATCCGATCCCGTCGGGAAATAACGCAAATCCAAACCCACGCCATTGCCGTAGGCGAGATTGCGTTCGCCCGTACGCTCAACGGCAACGGGGACGATACTTTGTGCAGCCGCCATCAGCTCGACTTCCGCACTGTTTGCGTGAACCAATGTAATCCGCCCGATTAAGCCGTTTTGGTCGATAACGGCATCGCCTGCCGCCACCCCTTCGCCACTGCCTTTATTGATAATCAAACGCTCGGACAGCGGGTCTTTGCCACTGGACAATACTTCAGCACCGATGACATTGCTGATGCCTTTTTGCTGCAAGCCGTATAGCTTTTTCAGCTCCTGCAATTCGCTCAGGTTGACCTTATCGCGTTGAAGCTGGATTTTCAGACGACCGTTTTCCTCCAAAAGGAGACGGTTTTGTTCCAACAGCTCGGTTTGTGATTGAGATTGGTTGGAAAAATATTGATAGAGACGGACCGGCTGGTTTGCCAGCCATTGCACCGGATAAAGAATCTCCGCCGCCGCAGTGCGTACGGGCTGCATCAGGTTGAAACGGCCGTCCGCCACCATAATGCCGGCACCCAGCAAAAGATACGCAATAAAACGAGGCAACAGCTTTTGGCTCTTTGCCTCGTCAAACCGTAAAGAAGAATGTTCCATTTCAGCCTGCCTTACGGGTTATCCACAAAGACGGCATTCCATTTGCCGATATAGTCCAAGGCTTTGCCTGCACCATAAGCCACACAGTTCAAAGGCTGGTCGGCAATACCGACAGGCAGCCCCGTCGCATCCGCCAAAACTGTATCCATACCGTGCAACAGTGCGCCGCCGCCTGTCAACATAATTCCCCTGTCGGCAATATCGCCGGCCAACTCAGGCGGAGCCTGTTCCAAAGCAAAGCGCACGGCGCGGATAATCTGATTAACCGTTTCGCTCAAAGCCTCGCGCACTTCTTCCGAAGTAATAGCAAGCGACTTGGGCGTACCTTCCGCCAAATCGCGACCTTTAATCCGCATGGCAGTTTCAGTTGGAAAGCCAGAGGCGGAACCGATTGTTTTCTTCAATTCCTCAGCCGTCGCTTCACCAATCAACACACCGCGATGACGGCGCAGATAATGCACGATGCTCTTATCAAACTCATCGCCTGCCGCACGGACGGAGGCGGAATAAGCCATACCGCCCAACGACAAAATGCCGATTTCCGTTGTGCCGCCGCCGATATCCACCACCATCGAACCGGCAGTATCTTCAATCGGCAAACCCGCACCCAAAGCAGCCGCCATAGGCTCCTCAATCAAATGTACGGAAGATGCACCTGCGGCAAACGCAGAATCCAAAATTGCCTTGCGTTCCACTTGAGTTGCCCCGCCCGGCACGCAAATCACTACGCGCGGCGGCACAACCGAATTGCCTTGTATTGCTTTTTTAATCAACATACCCAGCATACGCTCAGCAATCGTAAAATCAGCAATCACCCCGTCCCGCATAGGACGGACGATTTCAATATTGCGCGGTGCGCGCCCCTGCATTTTCTTGGCTTCCGTACCCACGGCAACAATCTTGCTTTTACCGCCCGTACCCGATTGAACCGCCACCACAGACGGCTCGTCCAAAACAATGCCTTTACCACGCACATAAATCAACGTGTTTGCCGTACCCAAATCAATGGCGATATCGTTGGAGAAAAAACGGGATAAAAAACGAAACATAAAATACCTGAATATCGGCCCAGCACCGATTTTATTTAATTGTTATTCAAAATATTAAAAACATGGAAACAACGCCTTTTCAGACGACCTCCCCACTCCCCGTATGAAACGCATGGCGAAATCACACGCCGTTTGAGTAGTTTTCGGTTATAATTCCTCGTTTCATCGAAGAAGAACGCAATGATACCCCAATAAAGGGGCGTTTGCTATCAGACAAGGATTTTTTATGGCTTTAAGCTTAACCGATGTGGAAAAAATCGCCAAACTCTCACGCCTTTCGCTGACCGAGGAAGAAAAAGGCAAAACCCTCTCAGAATTGAACGACATTTTCGCCATGGTCGAAAAGATGCAGAGCGTGAATACAGACGGTATCGAGCCGATGGCACACCCCCACGAAGCCGCCCTGCGCCTGCGCGAAGATACAGTTACCGAAACCGACCATGCCGCCGAATATCAAGCCGTCGCACCCGAAGTGCGCAACCGCCTGTATATCGTGCCTCAGGTAATTGAAGAATAGATGGAGTTTATCCTTTAGGAAAACCGACAATGAATAAATTTTTGACCACATTATTACTTGGCGTACTCACGGTTAACGCCTACGCTATGCCTAAGGATGACAACAGCCCTAAATCCTCTGTATTGCCTGTTGTTCATTCCGAGCAAGCCGTGCATTTGTATGACTACGAAACACCTGATGGGAAATACAGCGCATCACTCTATCCGAACAGTATCAAAAATCTCGGTAATGGTTGGTATTCAACCATTACACGGCATCAATCTGCGGGTTCAGGCAAACATGCCCATATGCTGATTTTAGATTGGGTACATTGCCAAGAACCCAAGCAATCTGTTATGAGCGCGATTGCCCTGTTTGACAAAAACGGACAACTTGAAGAGCGTATCGACGTTCACAATTACAATAGTCCCGACAAAATGCCGCAAGAAGCCATTGAGCAGCTGAAAAAGGAAGATTCCAGCGAAACAATGCACAGTGACAAAATGGTGGAAACCGTTTGCAGCCGCGTAAAATAAAAATGTAAGTTATTTTACCTGGTTTAAATATTTGCAGCTTCAGACGACCTGAAAAGGAATTTCTGTGAAACAAGCCTTCATTTATACTGACGACAAGTCCCAGAAATTTTGGATTATCAATTCCGATGGTAGCGACATCATGGTCAATTTCGGCAAACTTGGTGCAACCGGACGTTACCAAATTACCGAATACGACGATGAAATTGAGTGTCAAAAAGCTGCTGACAAGCTCATTACGCAAAAGACCAAAAAAGGCTACAAACCTGCTCCTGATTTTAATTTCATCGACCGCTTTTATTTTGACGATGAAGATTTCGGTCCACATCGCAAAACCTCGCATCCACACTTCGTCCGATACTTAACCGATGATTTCTATTATGACTGCGGTGACGAAGAGGCTCCGTTTGGCAGTGATGAAGGCAGTGATGCGTTGTATGAGCTTGCACAAACTTTCCGCAAAAATGCCGATCTGGATATATTGGCTTTCCCTCAGAAATTGATTTGTGAATATTGGGGTATGGATTACCTGCCGCCTCAAGCAGACCAAACTGCCAAAAGCATTGAAGAACTGTGTAAACAACAGGAAACTGAAGTTTACCAATCCGATAGAGTGATTATTGCTACTACATTCGGCAGCATTAAAATTACAGGTCGTCTGAAACCTGAATTGCAGCAACTTGCCCTACTTGCCATGCAGAGACTTGACATATTGGCACAGCTACGCGGTTGGTGTTTTGCTGGTACTCTGTCTGAGATCAACCAACAAATGGCAGATGACTTGCAACGTTTTGCTGTTGCACAGGCGAACCATTTTCAAACGACCTAACTATGAAACATAAGTGTGCCAAGCCTGTATGCACAATGTCTCCCAAGCGAATCATCAAGATACTGGGCTACCTGCGTGAATATGCTCAACAGTGGAACAAAACATACGAAGAAATCGCGGAGCAAGTCTGTCACGCATTTGCCGATACCCAACTAAAGAACGGAATCGGAATATTGGAAGCCGACTGCGTGGATGACTGGATGGATACCAATAATCCGGAACGTTGCCGCTATCGCGCTGAAGATGAACGGGATTATTGGGAAAATGTCCTTTTTCAAGGACACCGCGTAGGAGAAATCCCACGTTTTAATCCTTGTTCTGCCATCACATTTATGGATAGTATAGGCAGGCATTTCGCCCTACCATATTACTTGCTTTGGGCATTACAAGACCCTGACGGTATGGTTGCCGATACATTGGCTTACGCATTGGAGAACAGCTATTACACAGATGAACTGCTGCTCAACGCTGCTCAACAACGTGCTTTGTTGAATACAGTCCGTTTTCTCGTGGAAATAACGGCAAATACCTACGACGACGGCTACTCTTCATATATTGACAGCCCATGGCAGGCTGCATTTGAACACTTAAATCAAACATTGTCAGGTGCCAATATTTTGCCTGATAAAAAATAAGCCATCCAAAAGAAGGTCGTCTGAAAGAATAAGTACGGTTACAAAACAGTTCTGTTTCGCATACGAATAGAATAGACAAAAAGTACGAAGCAAAGGAATCCCATGTCCACCGAGCAACAACACCTTCACACAGTTGCCGTTAGCCACATCCACCAATGTTTCAACCGTATCAAGAAACAGGTTGAACAGGCAGGCAAAGAAGTTGCCGCGTATTATTTCTATGTGGTGGACGACTTTTTTGCCGCAGGCAACGCTGCGATTACCCATCAGGATTTAGAAGCCTTTGCTGCCAAGCACAGGAAAAAATACAAAAACTGCACCATCCTGCAAGCGATTTGGGATGGCAGATGCACACTTTATGAAGGCAAAACCGAAATCCAGAATGCTTCAGATAACTGGCTGGAAAACCAAAGCGAGCTCTACCAAGCTGCATACCGCAGCATAGAAAACCTAGATGATGATGCTTATCAGCAAAAACGTGCCGAATACGAAACCGCTCTGATAGCCGCACTGCAACAATGCGACCAAGAAGGTCTGTTCGGCAATCGTGCTGAAAACGGTATATTGCTGTTTGCGTTTTATATTGATGATTATGATGAAAATGACGAACAATCACTACTTTACCGTTCCACCACTCAGCTCAACCAACCGGATACTTACCAAAAATTGATAGGTTGATATTTTCAGACGACCCTGAAATCAGCCTACACCATTAAACCCTTTAAAATCCCACTTATTTAAACTAAAAGACTCTTATGACCCAATACACCCTCAAACAAGCCAGCCAGCTGCTGCAATCCAAACAAATCTCCGCCGTCGAACTGGCAACCGAATACCTCGCCGCCATTGCTGCGCAGAACCCAGCTATCAACGGCTACATCACCCTCGACCAAGACAAAACCCTCGCCGAAGCCCGTGCCGCCGATGCTCGTATTGCTCAAGGCAACGCCACGGCGCTTACCGGCGTACCCATCGCCTACAAAGATATTTTCTGTCAAACAGGCTGGCGCAGTGCGTGCAGCTCCAAAATGCTGGATAATTTCGTTTCGCCCTACACGGCCACCGTCGTACAAAACCTACTTAATGAAGGTATGGTAACGCTTGGCCGTACCAATATGGACGAGTTTGCCATGGGCTCGACCAACGAAACCTCGTTCTACGGCGCGACCAAAAACCCATGGAATCCCGAACACGTTCCCGGCGGTTCGTCCGGCGGTTCCGCAGCCGTTGTTGCCGCACGCCTTGCCCCTGCCGCTCTCGGCTCAGACACCGGCGGCTCTATCCGCCAGCCTGCTTCACACTGCGGCATCACAGGCATTAAACCTACCTACGGTACCGTTTCCCGCTTCGGCATGGTTGCCTACGCCTCCAGTTTCGACCAAGCCGGTCCGATGGCGCAAACCGCCGAAGACTGCGCGATTTTGCTCAATGTGATGGCGAGCTTCGACGAGCGTGATTCCACCAGCTTGGAACGCAGCAAAGAAGACTACACCCGCGATTTGGACAAACCGCTCAAAGGCATGAAAATCGGCCTGCCCAAGGAATATTTCGGCGAAGGCGCGGATGCCGATGTGCAGGCTGCTTTACAAAGCGTCATTGACCTTTTAAAAGCGCAAGGTGTGGAAACCATTGAAGTTTCCCTGCCGCAAACCGCCCTGTCCATCCCCGCTTACTATGTCCTCGCTTCCGCAGAAGCCAGTACTAATCTTTCCCGCTACGACGGCGTGCGCTACGGCCACCGCGCCGCCCAATTCGGCGACCTGGAAGAGATGTACAGCAACACCCGCGCCGAAGGTTTCGGCAGCGAAGTCAAACGCCGCATCATGATTGGCACTTATGTGTTGTCGCACGGCTACTACGATGCCTATTACCTGAAAGCCCAAAAACTGCGCCGCCTCGTTGCCAACGATTTTCAGACGGCCTTCGCACAATGCGACTTCATCCTCGCCCCGACTGCACCCACCGCCGCCCCCAAACTCGGCAGCGACATCCACGATCCCGTGCAGATGTACCTTTCCGACATCTACACCATCGCCGTCAACCTTGCCGGCTTGCCCGCCCTGACCCTGCCTGCCGGTTTCAGCAACAGCGGACTACCCATCGGCGTGCAGTTCATCGGCAACCACTTCTCAGAAGCCAAAATTCTTGGCGCAGCGCATCAAGTACAGTTGGCAAGTGATTGGCATACGAAAGCACCGGAGTAGAATTTATTAGTAGAAATTATCCAAAAATAAAATCCAGATTTCAGGCTGTTGTTTTCAGATGATCTAAAAAAAGAAAACCGTCTAATTTCCAGCAGTCTGAAACTAACAAAATTACTAAAATAATGGAATATTACGATTACTTTTCCCCAAAATTTTGGCAATTCTTATGGGGTTTATGGCAGACAACGGGGCTGGAAATATCTACAAGCATTGTGTTATTTCTGCTGTACTGGCTCATCCTTTCTGTACTTGTTACGTACATTTTGTGGCGTAAACGTCCAAAAACGCCGCATTTTTGGCGAAAACATTTATTACTCAATAGCATTATCTGCCTACCTTTGAGTTTGTTTATCAACCTTGGTTACATAGTCATGCGTTTTATTATGCCGGCTCGCAATCAAGCCGCATATTACGGACAGTTGACGTTGCATCCTCTGGAACAAACATTTGTTACATTATTTAATGTTATTTATTCTTACGAATGGCTGTTCCTCGTATCTGTTGTGGCTGCTGTGAATGTATTGCTACTGGCTATTTGGCGTAAAAAGCTTTTTAAACAATCATCGCCATCCTGAATGCAAGCAGGTTTCTATGTATTAAGGAAACTTAAACTATGCCTTGGGAAACAGCAATCAGATTAAGAATTTACGTCCAGTTCAACCCCCAATCCAAAATCTTCAGCGACGCACCGACCGAATTTGGTGCGGAATCTGATGTGTATACCTGCGCAGAGGGAAAGGTATAATGCCGGAGCAGTTTGTTTTTCCAGATTTCAAGACCGTATATAAAGATGCACCGAAATTTCAAATCCAGCATTTGAAATTCTCCTTACGCAGATTGTTTACACGGCGACAAGTCAAAGATTTTGAAAACTTTGTCAACGCCTCCGCGCCGCGCCGTACCTTTTTCCAAAGGCGGCCGCAAGATGCCTATCCGTTGATACACGCCTTTGTCGACCAACGCCTCAACAGACGGCGCAGGCTGCAAGTCATGAAAGAAGACCTGCTGGCAGCCGAAAAACTGTTCGGGCAGGAAACGCTCGCCAATATGACGACGCGCAAATTCCATGTCGTTCTGGCGCATCTTTC
This sequence comes from uncultured Neisseria sp., assembly GCA_963529965.1. Lineage (GTDB taxonomy): Bacteria > Pseudomonadota > Gammaproteobacteria > Burkholderiales > Neisseriaceae > Neisseria. Next base: position 14,213 of record CAUSDA010000012.1, on the reverse strand, counting down.
AGACGACCTGACTTTATGGCTGAACCGAAACGATAATTGCGTGGATGAAGGAATGTGGTCGCTATCCTTGCGCGACAGTGAAGGAAAACGTCTCTACATGGCAACTTTCGCCTTAGTTGACAGCAAATTGCTGGCCGCTTCTATCCAAGGCCCCGCAGGGGAAGAAGCCAAAGACCTTGTACGCAGCCTGACCAAACAACTCCACGGTCTGCGCCCGCAGCAACTGATGGTAACCGCCCTGCAATATTTTTCGACATCGCTCAATTTGGGCGGCGTTGTCGGCATTGCCCAAGAGCATCAGGTCAAACTGCGCTGGCGGCTGAAGAAACGGGTCAAAATGAATTACGACCTGTTTTGGCAGGAGAACGGCGCAACGCTCGAAAGCGACGGCTACTGGCATCTGCCGCAAATCCCGCCGCGAAAAGACTTAGCGGAAATCGAAAGTAAAAAGCGTTCGATGTACCGCAAACGTTACCAAATGCTGGATAACATGGCGGCCGAGATGCAGGCTTGCTTTCAGAAGACTTGATTCTGCGTTTTCAGACGACCTTTGCCATTTGAAAAACAAACAGGTCGTCTGAAAACGGCTGACCACTTTATATTATCGACATCAAAAGAAAGAACCCCTTATGACCTGGGAAACAGTAATCGGCTTGGAAATTCACGTCCAGCTCAACACCCAATCTAAAATCTTCAGCGGCGCATCGACTGCATTCGGAGCGGAACCCAATGCGCACGCCAGCGTGGTGGAATGCGCGCTGCCGGGCGTGCTGCCGGTAATGAACCGAGAAGTCGTTGAAAAAGCCATCAAATTAGGCTTGGCATTGGATGCGAAAATCAATCAGAAAAACGTGTTCGATCGCAAAAACTACTTTTACCCCGACTTGCCCAAAGGCTATCAAATCAGTCAGTTGGATTTACCGATTGTCGAACACGGCAAACTGGAAATCGTGGTCGGCGACGATGTGAAAACCATCAACGTAACCCGCGCGCACATGGAAGAAGATGCGGGCAAATCCGTGCACGAGGGCTTGAACGGTGCAACCGGTATCGACCTGAACCGTGCCGGCACGCCGCTGTTGGAAGTGGTCTCCGAACCCGAAATGCGCTCCGCCGCCGAAGCCGTTGCCTACGCCAAAGCCTTGCACAACTTGGTAACATGGCTGGACATCTGCGACGGCAATATGGCGGAAGGTTCGTTCCGCGTCGATGCCAACGTATCTGTGCGTCCGAAAGGTCAAGCGGAATTCGGCACGCGCCGCGAGATTAAAAACCTCAATTCCTTCCGCTTCTTGGAACAGGCGATTAATTACGAGGTGGAAGCGCAAATCGAGATTTTGGAAGACGGCGGCAAAGTACAGCAGGCAACCATGCTGTTCGACCCTGAAAAAGGCGAAACCCGCGTGATGCGTTTGAAAGAAGACGCGCACGACTACCGCTACTTCCCCGACCCCGATTTACTGCCCGTCATCATTTCAGACGACCGGTTGCAAAAAGCCAAAGAAGAAATGCCAGAGCTGCCGAAAGAAATGGCGGCGCGTTTCGTGGCGGACTACGGCGTATCCGACTACGACGCGCGCCTGCTCACCGCCAGCCGCGTGCAGGCTGCCTATTTTGAAGAAGCCGCCAAAGCCAGCGGACAAGGCAAGCTGACTGCCAACTGGATGAACGGCGAACTCGCTGCCACGCTGAACAAAGAAGGCATGGAACTTGCCAACAGCCCGATTACCGCCCCACGCCTCGCCGCATTGGTGGGTAAGATCGCTGACGGCACATTAAGCAGCAAATTAGCGAAAAAAGCCTTTGAAGCCATGTGGGCTGAACCCGAAGCCTCCATTGCCGAAATCATTGAAAAACATGGTTTGCAACAAATGACCGATACCGGCGCGATTGAAGCCATGGTGGACGAAGTGCTGGCCAACAACGCCAAAGCCGTGGAACAATTTAAATCCGGCAACGAAAAAGCCCTGAATGCGATTGTGGGACAAGTGATGAAAGCCAGCAAAGGTAAAGCGAATCCCGCACAGGTGCAGGAATTGGTTAGAGCGAAGTTGGGGTAAATAAAGTGCAGGCTGCCTGAAAAACGATAAAAGGGTTTTCAGGTAGCCTGAAACCGTTTTTAAACCGGAAAAGGAAAATGCAATGAAAACCGTCGCCGTTATTATCTTGGAACAGTTTGCCGACTGGGAATCCACTTTGCTGACTCCTGTTTTACAACAATTTGCCGGCTATACCGTCCGCTACGTTTCCACCGACCGAAATCCGAAAACATCCATGGGTAATCTGCCCGTGCAGCCCGATTTAACCTTGGATGAACTGCCGTCCGACACTGCCGCTTTGATTCTAAACGGCGCAACTCAATCGTGGCGGGACTTGTCCGATGAAAACCGCCTAAAAATTGCCGATTTGGTTCGCACGTTTAAGCAGCAGGGCAGGATTGTGGGCGGCATTTGTGAAGGCACCTATTTTCTTGCCGCCAACGGCCTACTGAACGACTGCCGCCACACCGCCAACAGCTTGGCTGCCATTGCCGATTTGCCCGAATACACTAACCGGCAGGCTTATGTGGAAACCAAACGCGAAGCCGTGCGGGACGGCAACGTCATTACCGCCAACGGCATGGCTTTTGTCGATTTTGCTCTCCAAATTTTGTCTGCCTTGGATGATGTTCCCGAAGACCTTATCGCCCGATGCAGGGAAATGTTGCAGTAGTTGAAGTAGGGTTAGCACGCGTCTTTTTCAGGCAGCCTAAAACCTCAAGGTCATAAATATTCACACTGAGGTAACTTCTGCTTGTCCAAAATCAGCCTGCATTTTTTGTCAACGGAAGCCCACATGCGGACAAGCAAACAGCAGTTTTGTTCTCAGAGAACTTTATGAAAATTGCCAAAATAATGGCTTTGTGGGCGGCTTTGTTTGGAAGTCATGGGCGGCTGAATTGAACGAGGATGATGCAGGTGACTGTGTACCGCTGAACAAAAAACAGCAACCGATGAACCTGAAAATCATTTATCTGTTTTATAGTGGATTAACTTTAAACCAGTACGGCGTTGCCTCGCCTTAGCTCAAAGAGAACGATTCTCTAAGGTGCTGAAGCACCAAGTGAATCGGTTCCGTACTATCTGTATGTCTGCGGCTTCGTCGCCTTGTCCTGATTTAAAGTTAATCCACTATAAGCCAGTCTTGCCAGACCGGCTGAAAGCAAGGTATAGGTTTTAATTCTATTAAAGCTTGGTTTTCAGACGACCTTCAAGCCATTACAAATTAAGGTGTAAGATGAAAATAATATTACCTGCAGTACTATTACTGGTAACAACTTCCTCATTTGCAAAAAATTACGCTGAACAGCCTCAGCCTTTTACTCCTCAAACAGTACAGGATGTATTGCGTTGCAAGGTGTCATCATTGGATTTTTCGTTTTGGACTCCGGAAAATTTTACCGGTTACCCTGGTTCAGATGAGCGTGCGGAAGAAGAAAATGTGGGACGTTTTGTCAATAAGATAGACAACATTACTTACCGTTACCGCTTGCCATTTAAGGTGCATCTTGCCAATCCCTTAGATGGAAAAGAAGTAGAAGGTCAGTATGTCGCTATTCGCAACAATGCTGTCTATTTGGAAATTGATTGGGCACGATATCCCAAATTGCATTCACTATACCGTCAGAAATATCAGGAAGACCTTTATGAGCTGACGCAACAGCTAAACGGACAAAATAGCACATCCAAAACGACACCTAAAAAACTGGATACATTGGGCTATAGTGTGCCTGCTGTCGAAAAATCGATAACAGACCCCAATAAAAAATTGAAGATATGGAAATATTTTGGCTTTCCTGCTGTCTTTAAAGCAGATGTAATAAGGGGTGATTCAGATAAGGGCTATATCGGCTGCCGTTATCCGTTGTAGACTGTCTTCCAAAAACGGAGGTCGTCTGAAAGCTGATTTTTCAGACGACCTTTTAACTTAATCTATTCAAACCACACCAAACCATGACCCATACCATTACCCTACCCGACCAAACCACCTTTACCGCCAACGACGGCGAAACGGTTTTAGCCGCTGCCGCCCGTCAAAACCTCAATCTGCCCCATTCCTGCAAAAGTGGTGCCTGCGGGCAATGCAAAGCCGAACTGGTGAGCGGCGATATTCAAATGGGCGAACACTCGGAACAGGCTTTATCCGAAGCAGAAAAAAGCCAAGGCAAGATTTTGATGTGCTGCACCACCGCGCAAAGCGACATCAGCATCAACATCCCCAGCTACAACGCCAATGCGTTACCCGTCCGCACCCTGCCCGCCCGTATTGAAAGCATGGTTTTCAAACACGATGTCGCCCTCCTGAAACTTGCCCTGCCCAAAGCCCCGCCGTTTGCTTTCTACGCCGGGCAATACATTGATTTATTGCTGCCGGGCAACGTCAGCCGTAGCTACTCCATCGCCAATTCCCCCGACCAAGAAGGCATTTTGGAACTGCACATCCGCAGGCGCGAAAATGGCGTCTGCTCGGAAATGATTTTCGGCAGCGAACCCAAAGTCAAAGAAAAAGGCATCGTCCGCATCAAAGGCCCGCTCGGTTCGTTTACCTTGCAAGAAGACAGCGGCAAACCCATCATCCTTTTGGCAACCGGTACAGGCTATGCCCCCATCCGCAGCATCCTACTCGACCTTATCCGCCAAGACAGCAGCCGCGCCGTCCATTTCTACTGGGGTGCACGGCACCAAGATGATTTGTACGCACTCGAAGAAGCGCAAGAGCTGACAGGTCGTCTGAAAAACGCCCGCTTCACTCCCGTCCTATCAAAAGCCGCTGAGGGTTGGCAAGGCGAAAAAGGATACGTCCAAACCGCCGCCGCAAAAGATTATCCCGACTTGAGCGGTTACGAAGTTTATGCCTGCGGTTCCGTCGCCATGACCGAAAGCGCGAAATCCGTGTTGACCGCACAATGCAACCTGCCTGAGACAACCTTCTATTCGGATGCGTTTTCGCCTGCGCAGTAGAAATATAGTGGATTAAATTTAAATCAGGACAAGGCGACGAAGCCACAGACAGTACAGATAGTACGGCAAGGCGAGGCAACGCCGTACTGGTTTAAAGTTAATCCACTATATCCGCGCAAATCTAATCCTGCCGCAACCGCAAAAGGCTTGGGAACTGAGTTGTCTTAAAAAATAATGTGCCGATATCGTCGAACAAGTTTTCAGACGATCTCGGCACATTATTTTGTCAAAAGGTCGTCTGAAAACGAATTTAGTGGGATTACTCAGGTTTTCAGACGACCTTCGGATTTGGGCGAACCTTATTCCGCTACCGTTTTGCGAATAAGCTTTTCAGCATTGGCGAGCGTGTTTTCCACTTCGGCAAACTCGATTTTGCTGCCCGACACCAGCGCGCGCGTGTCGTTGAATACGACTTGGACTGCGCCGTCAGTTTCGGTAACGAGGACGCGCAACGGCAGTTGCAGGGCGAAGGCGGGGTCTTTTTGCATCAGCGGCGTGCCGGCTCTGGGCGTGCCGAAGACGATGACTTTCGCGGGCTGCATATCCAAACCGCTTTGACGCGCGGCGGCTTGGTGGTCGATGACGGCGAACACGGTCATGCCTTTTTCTTTGACGGCGGTTTCCAAACGGCGGACGGTATCGTCGAAACTGTATTTGCTGATGGCGGTATGGGTTTGATTCATGGCTGAACTTTGTCGGGAATCGGGTTGTCGGGCGGCATCGCCGCCGTGTGAAGCGCAGGCGGTCAGGGCGGCGAGGATGGCGGCTGCGGCGAAGGTGCGTATCGGTTTCATGTTTTTCCTTGGATAAAAGGTCGTCTGAAACGTTTCAGACGACCTTGTTGCTGGTTATTTCAAACCTTTTTTCACCAAGTCTTCGTAACCGCCGTGGTTGGTTACGTTGGTGTAGCCTGCTTTTTTCAACTCGGTAAGCGCGGCTTCGGCACGGCGGCCGCTGCGGCAGTAGAGGTTGACGGGCGCGTTTTTGTCGGGGCTGACGCTTTTGATGCGTTCGACGATTTGGTCGTGCGGAATATTGACCGCGCCTTGCAGGTGGCCGGATTTGAATTCTTCTTCGGAACGTACGTCAATCCATACGCCTTTTGCTTTGGCAGGTTGCGCGCTAGCGGCTTTGGAGGCAGGCGCGGCAAAGGATACGGCGGCAGGCAGGACGAGTGCGGCGGCAGTCAGCGCGGCAGTCAGCAATTTTTTCATGGTTGTTTCTCCAAACGGTTGAACAAAAACATCAATCTAAACGGTTCGGCGGCAAAAAGCAATGCTCCGTCAACAGAAGGGTCGTCTGAAACGGGAGTTTTTTCAGACGACCCTTTGAGACAAAATCAACGCTGCGCGTCAACCGCTTCCAAAGCACGCAGGGCATAAGTGTAGGCTGCGCCTGCGTTCAAGGAAATGGCGGTTGCCAGCGCGCCGGCAATTTCGCTTTCAGTCGCGCCCGCTTTGGCGGCTGCGGCGGCGTGTACGCTGATGCAGCTTTCGCAACGGGTAGTGATGGCGACGGCGAGGGCAATCAGCTCGCGGGTTTTCGCATCCAATGCTTCGGCTGCGGCGGCTTGTTCCAGCGCGCCGTAGGCTTGCAGCATTTTCGGGTGGTTTTTACCCAGCTCGCCGAATGATTTTTTAACGTGTGCGGTGTGTTCGGGCCAATTTTGAAACATTTTGATTTCCTTTCCAATGTGTTTGAAATGAAGGATGTTGCACTTTTTTACATCCGATGAATGGCATTATTGCAATAATTTGACTATTATAATCGTCAAATCATCTCATTCACTTGCAAAAAACACTTATGGACACTTTGGACAAACTCATCGAACTGGCGCAAATCACCGGCAGTGTGGACATACAGTGCCTGTTCCGCGACAAATGGTATGCCCCACACGAACGCAGGCGCGCGCACGGCATCGCACACCTCGTCGTCGCCGGAGAAAGCTACATCAAAATCGAAGGCGAACCCGAAGCACGACTCTTGCAAACCGGCGACCTTATCTTTTTCCCGCGCGGCGCGGAACACATCATCAGCAGCGAAGCAGACTGCAACAACTGCGGCGATACACCGCATATCGGCAACAGCGGCGCATTTACAGTCGCCTCATCCCGTAGCGGCGGTGAAAAAAGCCTCGATTTGTTCTGCGCCCGCTTCGAATACGACGAACACGCTGACATCATGCACGACCTGCCCGAAACCGTCCTTATCAAGATGGACCATCCCTCGCTGCAATGTCTCATTTCCATGTTGCAATACGAAAGCGCGCACACGCTTTCCGGCTCGCGCGCCATCGTCAATGCCCTCTCCTCCGTACTCCTCGTCCTCATCGTCCGCGCCCATCTCGAACAAGGCGGAGAAGCACCTTTGGGCGGCATACTCAACGGCCTGCGCGACAAACGCCTGCGCCAACTCATCCAAACCGTCGTCAGCCGCCCCGAAGACGAATGGAACATCGAAAAAATGACCAAGCTTGCCAACCTCTCCCGCGCCCAACTCATGCGCCTGTTCAAACAACAAACCGGCATCAGCCCCCACGCCTTCGTCAATCTCATCCGCCTTCGCCAAGCCGCCGTACTGCTGCGGCAAACCGCCGATTCCGTCTTATCCGTCGCACTGAACGTCGGTTTCCAATCCGAAACCCACTTCGGCAAAGCGTTTAAAAAACAATACGGGATTTCGCCGGGACAGTATCGGAAAAATGAAACAGCAGATGATGCTACCAGGGCATTTGAACCCGAAAGGTCGTCTGAAAACGGCAAAAGCATCATAACCCTTTGATTTATCGTTCATCCATTGGGATACTGCGGGAAAGCCTGTTTGGATACACTGTTTATTTGCCTATATAATCCATTTTTCCCTTTTCAGACGACCTCTTATGCTCAGCTACCGCCACGCCTTCCATGCCGGCAACCATGCCGATATACTCAAGCATTTCATCCTTTTCCTAACGCTTGATTACTTCAATCAAAAAGACAAGCCCTATTGGTATATCGATACCCACAGCGGCGCGGGTTTATATGACTTGAGCGGCAGCGAAGCGCAAAAAGTCGGCGAATACAAACAAGGCATCCGGTTGCTCCAAGAGGCGGAACATCTGCCGCCCGAGCTGTCCGCCTTCATTGCCCGCCTGAATACCATACTCCCACAAAAGCAACTCTATTGCGGTTCGCCGTGGCTTGCCCAAGTCCTGACGCGCGACAGCGACAAACTGCGTTTGTTTGAGCTACACCCTGCCGATTTCCAATATCTGAAAAACAATATGGAAGAAGCGCGTTTGGGCAGGCGTGGGCAAATAATGCAGGCAGACGGTTTTCGCGGTCTGATTTCGCTGCTGCCGCCACCACCGCGCCGTGCTGTTGTCCTGATAGACCCTCCGTATGAAGAAAAACAAGACTATCAGCGCGTTGTCCAAACTTTAAAAGACGCGCTCAAACGCTTTGAGCAGGGTTGTTATATGGTTTGGTATCCCTGCTTGAGCCGAGAAGAAAGCCGCAAGCTGCCCGAGCAGCTGCAAAAGCTGATGCCCGAGAGCTACCTGCACGCCGAGCTGCACGTCCACACCCCGCGTCCGGACGGATTCGGGATGCACGGCAGCGGCATGTTTATCATCAACCCGCCCTACCTGCTGCCGGAACTGCTGAAAAACAACCTTCCCGCGTTGACCGACATACTGGCACAAGACGACGGCGCGCGCTTCGTCTTAAACAGTTGCATAAAATAATCGATATTATCCCGTCGAACCAAGATACCGGCGGGAAATCCTGTGGCATGGGCTTCCGATTTAAACTACAATTCACTACATTGTTTTCACGCTTTCAAATCATGACGATCAGACATCCCGCTTCATTGCTTTTGGCTTCCCTTTGCACGCTTTTTCTATGCTCCTGCGAACGTTCGGTTCAAGATACGGTACAAGAAACCTTCGGCGAAGAATTGCGCGGCCATTTCATCAGCAGCGCGACAGCCATCTGCGTGGAAAAAGCGCCGAAAAGCAGTGCGATACCGTCTGATACCATACAGCAAATCTGTTCGTGCGCTTCGGAAAAAACCGCAGACCAGATATCCATCGACGATATGTCGAAACTGATCGGCGGCGAAGTCGGCGGCGAGCTGAAAACCAAAATCAAGCAAAGCGCGGTCGAATGCGCCAAAGAAATGATAGGCGCCGCCTCCGCACCTTCAAGCAAAAAATAAATACCGACCTCGTCTGAAAACCATTTTCAGACGACCTTTTCTTTTTTATAGCCAGAAACCGAGTCCGATATGAAAACATTAGCGCAATTCCTACCGCAGCATTTACAGCAAAACAGCATTCCTGCCGAATTGGGCAGCGTCCTCGAATCCATTGTCGCCGCCTGCTCCGACATCAGCGGCAAAGTCCGCTTGGGCGCACTCGCCGGCGTGTTGGGCATGGCGGGGACGGGCAATATTCAGGGCGAAGATCAGAAAAAGCTGGATGTGATTGCCAACGATATCCTGATTGATGTCTTGAAAAAAAACGCCCATGTCGCCGGTTTGGCAAGCGAGGAAGAGGATACTTTTGTGGCGGCCAACGAAAACGGCGGCTATCTCGTCCTGTTCGACCCTCTGGACGGCTCGTCCAATATCGACGTCAATATTTCCGTCGGTACGATTTTTTCCGTACTTACCAAGCCCGAAGGTCGTCTGAATACCGAGTCCTTCCTGCAAAAAGGCCGTGACCAAGTGGCGGCAGGTTATGTTTTGTACGGCCCGCAAACCCAATTGGTGTTCACTTTAAAACACGGCGTTTTCGTGTTCACGCTCAACGAAAACAACGAATTCATCCTAACCAAAGAAAATCCGCAAGTTCCGGCATCGACCAAAGAGTTTGCCATCAATATGTCCAACGCCCGCCACTGGCAAGCCCCTATGCAGCAATATATTAACGAGCTGCTGGCAGGCGATACGGGCGTTCGCGGTAAAAATTACAATATGCGCTGGGTGGCGAGCATGGTCGCAGAAATCCACCGCATCCTGATGCGCGGCGGCGTATTCATGTATCCTCAAGACAAACGCGATCCGTCCAAACCCGGCAAGCTGCGCCTGATGTACGAAGCCAACCCGATGAGCCTGATTTTGGAACAGGCAGGCGCGGCGGCAAGCAATGCTTTGGAAAACATGCTCGACATTATTCCCACGGGTCTGCACCAACGCGTAGCCGTCGTCATGGGCAGCCGCGAGGAAGTCGAATATGTCGGCAAGCTGCATCAAAAATAAGATGTTGAGTTTGTAGGCTATCCTGCCATAAAAAGGTCGTCTGAAAATCCGTTTCAGCATTCTCTATGAACGTTGAAACAGGTTTTCAGACGACCTTTTGTGTATTTAGTATTCGGGCATTTACAAGGCCTGCTGTTCGGCAAGCCTTGAATCATCTGCGGGCCGTTATGACCTTTCGCCCAAAATCATCGAGCCTATGCCCGCATCGGTGAAAATTTCCAGCAAAAGCGCGTTGGGCAGGCGACCGTCGATGATGTGGGTCGCTTTGACGCCGTTGCTTGCCGCTTCGACGGCGGAGCTGATTTTGGGCAACATACCGCCGTAGAGCGTGCCGTCTGCGATTAATTCGCCGATACGGCTTGGCGTGAGGTTGGTCAGCAGGTTGCCTTCTTTGTCCATCACGCCGGCGATATTGGTCATCATCAGCAGCTTTTCCGCGTTCAACTCTTCCGCCAGTTTGCCTGCGACCAAATCCGCGTTGATGTTGAAGGCTTCGCCTTTTGCGCCGACGCCGATGGGTGCGACGACGGGGATGCAGCCGCGTTCGATCAAACCTTCAATCAGGCGTACGTCTATGCTTTCGACCGTGCCGACTTGTCCGATGTCCACACCTGCCCGTTCGGGTGTATCGACCAGCAGTTTTTTCGCTTTGATGAAGTGGTTGTCACGCCCGGTCACGCCGACCGCGCGTCCGCCCTGCAAATTAATCAGCGAGACGATTTCTTTATTCACATGGCCGCCCAACACCATTTCGACGATGTCCATCGTTTCGCTGTCGGTCACGCGCATGCCTTGCACGAATTCGCCTTTTTTACCGATTTTTTCCAACATTTCATTAATTTGCGGGCCGCCGCCGTGGACGATGACGGGATGGATGCCCACCAGTTTGAGCAAAACGACATCGCGGGCGAAACCTTCTTTCAAAGCAGGCTCGGTCATGGCGTTGCCGCCGTATTTGATGACGATGACGGAGCCGGAAAAACGGCGGATATACGGCAGGGCTTCGGCTAAAATGCGCGCTTTGTCGGCTGCGGAAATGGGGTGGGATTCGCTCATAATCGTGTCTCATTATTAACAATTTAATCATTATAGCGGATTACCTTTGAATCAGTAAAAATCAGCTTTGCAACTGTTTGCCGCTTTGCCGTCTTGTCCTGATTTAAAGTGAATCTGCCCTATCTTAACGTCAAAGGTCGTCTGAAACAACATTCCCCGCCCCTTATCGGTTGAGGACGCGCCCGTCGGAATGGTAGAATCAACGGATTCGGGCATATCGGTTTGCCGTCGCCGACGGATACGGTATCACCCACACATTTTCTCAAACAACGGTTATCCGGTTCGCCCGATATACCGAGGACTTTCCCATGATTAAAATCAGCACTCAATTTGACGCCGGCTCCGTCGTCGTCAAAGACCTGACCGACCCTGCCAATATCCGCCTCGCCCTGCGTCCGGACAACGCTTCCGATTTCGCCCAATGGTTTTACTTCCGCCTGCAAGGTGCGGCGTATCAGAATTGCGTGATGCACTTTGAAAACGCGGCGGATTCGGCTTATCCGCGAGGCTGGGAAGATTATCAGGCGTGCGCCTCTTACGACCGCCAAAATTGGTTCCGCGTCCCGACCGAATACGAAAACGGCGTGCTGACCATCAACCATACCCCGCTCTCCAACAGCGTTTACTACGCCTATTTCGAACCCTACTCCCACGAGCAGCATTTAAACCTCTTGGGCGACGCGCAAGGCAGCGGGCTTTGCCGCATCGACGACTTGGGCAGCACGGTGCAAGGCCGCGACATCAATCTGCTGACCATCGGCAACCAAGTCGAAAGCGACATGAAAATCTGGATTATCGCCCGCCAACACCCGGGCGAAACGATGGCGGAATGGTTTATCGAAGGGCTGCTCGGCCGCCTGCTCGATCCGCAAGACCCGACCGCGCGCACCCTGCTCGACCGCGCCACTTTCTACATCGTGCCGAACATGAACCCCGACGGCTCGGTATTGGGCAACCTGCGCACCAATGCTGCCGGCGCAAACCTCAACCGCGAATGGGGAAATCCGACTTTGGAGAAAAGCCCCGAAGTATTCCTCGTGCGCGAAAAAATGCTGGAAACCGGCGTGGATTTGTTCCTAGACATTCATGGCGACGAAGCATTGCCGTTTGTCTTTGTCGCCGGTACGGAAGGCGTGCCGAACTACAATCCGCGCATCGCCGCGCTGGAAACGCAGTTCAAAACCGCCCTGCTCTCCGCCAGCCCCGACTTCCAAGACGAATACGGCTATGAAAAAGACGCGCCCGGTCAGGCAAACATGACGCTCGCGACCAACTGGGTGGGTAATCATTTCGACTGCCTCGCCTATACGCTCGAAATGCCGTTTAAAGACAACGCCAACTTGCCCGACGACGACTTCGGTTGGAACGGCCAACGCTCCCTGCGTTTGGGCGAAGCCATGTTGTCTGCCGTCTTGAACGTTGTCGATGATTTACGATAATTATTTTTCTCTATCACACAAAAGGTCGTCTGAAAATCCCAATCGGCATTTTCAGACGACCTTTGTCGGGCTAAAACACATAAACTGCCCTTCCCATAAGGAACACACATCATGATGATACATCCGCAGTTTGACCCCATTGCAATCAGTATCGGACCAGTCGCCATCCGTTGGTATGCCCTCAGCTATATCGTCGGCTTTATGCTCTTCCTATGGCTGGGCCGCCGCCGCATCAAGCAAGGCAACACCGCCTTTACCCAAGAAATGCTCGACGACTTCCTGACCTGGGGCGTGTTGGGCGTCATCCTCGGCGGACGGCTCGGCTATATCCTGTTTTACAAATTCTCATACTACCTCGACCATCCGCTTGAAATGCTCAAAGTTTGGGAAGGCGGCATGTCGTTCCACGGCGGCTTCTTGGGCGTCGTCATTGCCATGTGGCTGTTCAGCCGCAAACACAAAATCAGTACCTTGAAAACCATGGATTTCGTCGCACCGCTCGTTCCGCTGGGTTTGGCTTCCGGCCGGATCGGCAACTTTATCAACGGCGAACTCTGGGGCCGCATTACCGATATCAACGCCTTTTGGGCAATGGGCTTCCCGCAAGCGCGCGCAGAAGACCTCAACGCCGCCGTGCGCAACCCGCTTTGGGCGGAATGGATGCAGCAATATCACGTACTGCCGCGCCACCCTTCGCAACTCTACCAATTCGCCCTTGAAGGCATCTGCCTCTTCATCGTCGTATGGATTTTCTCCAAAAAACCGCGCCCGACCGGACAAGTCGCCTCCCTCTTCCTCGGCGGCTACGGCTTCTTCCGCTTCATCGCCGAATACGCCCGCCAGCCCGACGACTATCTCGGCTTGCTCACCTTGGGCTTGTCGATGGGACAATGGTTGAGCGTGCCGATGATTGTTTTGGGCGCGATTGGTTTTGTTTGGTTCGGTAAGAAAAACCGCCTGAACTGATGCCCAAAGGTCGTCTGAAAACCCAAACGGGACGCGATAACCAGCGTCCCGTTATCACATCAGCCATTCCAAACCGGCACGATTTGCGATTCATCAAACCGAATCGCAAAAAATCTTAAATCCGACTTGGTTTATCCGCCGCCCGATGGTATCGTGGCACACCTTTCCACCTTTTTTAAAGAGAGCCTAACATGTCAGAAGAAAACAAAATCAAAGTCAACGACCTGCCCGAAGACAAAAAAGAACAGTCTGAAGAAGTCGAGCTGCCCGTAGTCAACAACGAAGAAAAACGCGGCGGACACAGCGAAGGCGGTTGCTGCGGCGCATGCGGCGGTTGATTCCGTTTTGAAAAACAAAGGTCGTCTGAAAACCTGAAACATGGTTTTCAGACGACCTTTTTATCGTGGAAGGATATGGCGGATTCTGTCAAAACGGATGCTATAGTGGATTAACTTCAAATCAGTACGGCGTTGCCTCGCCTTAGCTCAAAGAGAACGATTCTCTAAGGTGC
>CAUSDA010000011.1:0-41674 GCA_963529965.1 uncultured Neisseria sp. | reverse complement strand
TTTGAGCTAAGGCGAGGCAACGCCGTACTGGTTTAAAGTTAATCCACTATAAAACCTTTATCGTTGTTTAATGTCACGACCAAAAAGCCAAAAGGTCGTCTGAAAATTTTTCAGACGACCTTTTCTCAAGCTAACGCTTCAAAATTTGATTAGTACCAGCCGCGCAGCTTCATCGCTTTTTCGACGCGGCGGATACTCATCATGTAAGAAGCGGTACGCAAGTCCACGTCATATTCTTGCGCCAGATTCCAAATATCGCGGAACGCGCGGCGCAGGACGACGGTTTCTTTTTCCTGAACTTCGTCAAATTCCCAGTAATAGCCTTGCAGGTTTTGCACCCATTCAAAATAGGAAACGACCACGCCGCCGCAGTTCGCCAGAATATCGGGCACGACCAACACGCCGTTTTGGCGCAGGATGGCATCGGCTTCGGGCGTAGTCGGGCCGTTTGCGCCTTCGACCACGATTTTGGCGCGGACTTTGCCCGCGTTTTCGGAAGTCAGTTGGTTTTCCAGCGCGCAAGGGGCGAGTACGTCCACATCCAGCGCCAAGAGTTCGGCGTTGCTGATTTCTTTGCCGTAACCCGCTTCGTTGGTAATGAAGCCTTTTTCTTGGAACTCTTTGAAGAGGGCTTCCATATCCAAGCCGTTTTCGTTGTAGATGGCGACGTCAACGGTGGAAACGGCAACGACTTTCGCACCGGATTGATGCGCGTAATAGCCTGTGTGATAGCCCACATTACCGAAGCCTTGGATGGCGTAGGTTGCGCCTTTGACGTCTTTGCCGAGTTTTTCCAAAGCTTGGACGGCGGCGAAGTTCACGCCGTAACCCGTCGCTTCGGTACGTGCCAAAGAACCGCCAAATTCGACCGGTTTGCCGGTGAACACGCCCGGCGCGGATTTTTTAACGACGTTTTCGTAGGCATCAACCATCCATGACATGATTTTGCCGTTGGTGTTCACATCGGGAGCAGGAATATCGATTTTTTCGCCAATCAGCGGGGAAATGGCTTCCGAATAAGCTCGTGCAATGCGTTCCAACTCTGCTTCGGAATAATCGCGCGGATCCAAAGTAATGCCACCTTTGCCGCCGCCATAAGGAATGCCCGCAACGCAACATTTGATGGTCATCCAAATCGACAGGGCTTTGACTTCGTCCAAATTCACATTGGGATGGAAGCGCACGCCGCCTTTGTACGGGCCGACGGCGTTGTTGTGTTGCGAACGGTAGCCGGTGAAGGTTTTGACCGTGCCGTTGTCGAGTTTGACGGGGAAGGTAACTTCCAAAACGCGTTGCGGGCTTTTCAGGATTTCATACACCGCAGGGTCGGCATTGAGCCGGTCGCAGGCGGTTTTGACCTGTTTGCGGGCGATTTCGAAAGGGTTAAGGGTTTCTTTTGCGGCGGATTGGGACATTTCTCTTCCTTCTTATGTCTGGTTGAAATTTAAGGGCTTCACAGTTGTAACTATAACCAATTTCCAAATGAAATGTAATAGCATGTAGTCAGTATTTTTAAAATTGATTAATTTATATATGAATTTATTTTCAGACGACCTCTAAAACCTGATACCCCGTAGCCCGATATCGCCGCCAAAATCGACTACTAAAACTAAAGCCTTTGTTTTTAAAAAAATCATCTGAAATTTTATATCATCAGGCTGATGCTTTAAAAACAGCAACGACCGCATATCAGACTCGATAATATTGTTAACAATATCCAATTTTCGGCAGCACAAAATAAGGCATAACAAGATAGTCTGCTTCATCCATTTTGACTTTAATATAGTGGATTAACTTTAAACCAGGACGGCGTTACCTCGCCTTGTCCTGATTTAAAGTTAATCCACTATAAAATATGAAAAAGGTCGTCTGAAAACCCATGTTTCAGGTTTTCAGACGACCTTTTTGAACCTCGTTGTTTACCGTTCGGCGACACTGCTTCTTTCGGCTTGCTCTTCTGCCGCTTCATACGCTTCCACAATTTTCTGTACCAGCGGGTGACGGACGACGTCTTCGCTGGTAAAGGTGTGGAAATACAGCCCTTCCACGTCGCGCAGTTTTTCACGGGCGTCTTTCAGGCCGGATTTGATGTTGCGCGGGAGGTCGATTTGACTGATGTCGCCGGTGATGACGGCTTTCGCGCCAAAGCCGATGCGGGTCAGGAACATTTTCATCTGTTCGGGCGTGGTGTTTTGCGCTTCGTCCAGAATCACATACGCGCCGTTGAGCGTGCGGCCGCGCATGTAGGCGAGCGGGGCGATTTCGATCAGGCCTTTTTCCATCAGTTTGGTGACGCGATCGAAGCCCATCAGGTCGTAGAGCGCGTCGTAGAGCGGGCGCAGGTAGGGGTCGACTTTTTGCGCCAAATCGCCGGGCAGGAAGCCGAGTTTTTCGCCTGCTTCTACGGCGGGACGCACAAGGACGATGCGTTCGATTTGGTGTTTTTCCATGGCATCGACGGCGGCGGCGACGGCGAGATAGGTTTTACCTGTACCGGCGGGCCCCAGCCCGAAGACGACGTCGTGGTTCAACAGCGCGCGGATGTAGCCGTTTTGGCGCGGGGTGCGTCCGCCTATGCTGCCGCGTTTGGTGCGGAAATAATATTGTTGGTCGTGATGTTTTTCTTCGTGTTTGTCGTCGGCGGTTTTGGCTTCGACGGCGGCAAGGCGGATGGCGTTATCGTCCAAATCGCCTTGTTCGGCGGCTTCGGCGAGCGCGAGCAAGGCGCGGCGACCGGCGTGGGCGAGTTCGCCCATGAAGGTGAAGTGTTCGAAGCGGCGGCTGATTTGGATATCGAGGGCTTTGCCCAAGGCTTCGAGGTTGCCGTCGAGCGCGCCGCAGAGGCGTTGGAGAACGGTGTTGTCGATGTCTTCAAATTGAAGATGGACGGTATGGGTCATATCTTGTTTCCATGATGATTAAAGGTCGTCTGAAAGGTGCGGGATGCTTTTCAGACGACCTTTCGGTGTTATTTGTTTTGCGCTTGTTCGCGAAGCTCGCGGCGCAGGATTTTGCCGACGTTGGACTTGGGCAGTTCGTCGCGGAACTCAATGTCTTTCGGCACTTTATAAGCAGTCAGCTCGGTACGGCAGAATTCGATGAGTTCTTCTTTGGTCAGGCTCGGGTCTTTTTTGACGACGAAGACTTTGAGTGCTTCGCCTGTTTTTTCGTTGGGCACGCCGATACAGGCGACTTCCATGACTTTATCGTTGTGCGACACGACTTCTTCGATTTCGTTCGGATAAACGTTGAAACCGGAAACAACGATAAGATCTTTTTTGCGGTCAACCAGTTTCAGCCAGCCTTTTTCGTCCATCACGGCGATGTCGCCGGTTTCCAAAAAGCCGCGCGCGTCTATGGTTTTGGCGGTTTCTTCGGGACGATTCCAGTAGCCTTGCATCACTTGCGGGCCGCGCACCCAAAGTTCGCCCGGCTGTCCGATGCCGACTTCTTTACCGTCCGCATCGCGCAATTCGACTTCGGTGGAGGGAACGGGCAATCCGATGCCGCCGCTGTATGCTTCGATATTGAGCGGGTTGCAGCACACGCCGGGGCTGGCTTCGGTCAGGCCGTAGGCTTCGACGATGGGCGTACCGGTAATTTTTTTCCATTTTTCGGCGACGGCTTTTTGAGTCGCCATGCCGCCGCCCAAAGTCAGGCGCAGATTGGAGAAATCGACGGCGGCGAAATCGGGTTGGTTGACCATGCCGTTAAACAAGGTGTTCACGCCGATGAAGACGCTGATGCGCTCTTTTTTGAGTTCGCCGATAAAGCCTTTCATATCGCGCGGGTTGGTAATCAGGATGATTTTGGAACCGGCGTTGGTGAAAATCATCAGGTTCACCGTCAGAGCGAAGATGTGGTAAAGCGGCAGCGCGGCGATGACGGTTTCTTTACCTTCGCGCAGTTGGTTTTTAATCCATTCTTTCGCCTGCAGCATATTGGCGCAGATGTTGCCGTGGCTGAGGACGGCGCCTTTTGCGACGCCGGTCGTGCCGCCCGTGTATTGCAACAGCGCGGTGTCTTCGCGGGTCAGGGTAACGGGGCGGAAGGTATGTGCCGCACCCTCTTTCAGGGTCGTCTGAAAAGGGATAGCGCCGGAAATTCGGTATTCGGGCACCATTTTTTTGATTTTGCGCAGCACGAAATTCATCAGCGTGCCTTTGAAGAAGCCGAACATTTCTCCGACAGAAGCGACGATGACGTGTTTGATTTGCGTGCGCGGCAGCACCAGCTCCAGTGTGTTGGCAAAATTTTCCAAAACGATGATGGTGGTCGCGCCGCTGTCTTTCAACTGATGCTCCAGCTCGCGCGGGGTATAGAGCGGATTGGTGTTTACCGCCACCAGCCCCGCCTGCAGGATGCCGAAAAGCGCAATCGGGTATTGCAGCAGGTTGGGCAGCATAATCGCCACGCGTTCGCCGCGCGGCAGCTTCAGGACGTTTTGCAGATAGGAAGCGAAATTTTCCGCCAGCTTGCCGACCTCGGCGTAAGTGAGCGTTTTGCCCATGTTTTGAAACGCGGGTTGATGCGCGAATTTTTCAACGCTTTGACGGAATACGTCGCTGATAGAGCTGTATTGCGTGATGTCGATTTCGGCATTGACGCCTTGTTCGTAGCTGTTGAGCCAGAGTTTTTCCATATAAATAATCTTGTTTCGTTGGTTTTATGGTTGTCTTGAGGTCGTCTGAAAAGGCGGGAGCAAACCCGTCGCAATAGTTTTCAGACGACCTTTTATCTTTTTTATTCAAGCGGTAATAATGACGGGCTTATCTGTGGACATGATAATGCCGCCGCCCAAGCAGACATCGCCGTCGTACAGTACGGCGGATTGACCGGGCGTTACCGCCCATTGCGGTTCGTCAAACACCAGCTCGACCGTGTCATCATCGAGATAACGCAATTCACACGGCGCGTCTGCCATGCGGTAGCGGGTTTTGCAGGTGTAGCGCCCTTCTTTCGGGCGTTCGGGCAGGGTGAAACTCAAATCGTTCATGACGAGGCTGCGTGTATAGAGCAGCGGATGGTCATGACCTTGTACGACTATGAGTTCGTTTTTTGTCAAATCCTTCGCAGCGACAAACCACGGCTCGCCCGCGCCGCCGATGCCCAATCCTTTGCGCTGTCCGAGCGTGTAGAACATCAGCCCGACGTGTTCGCCGACGGTTTTTCCTTCGGGCGTCACCATTTTGCCGTTGTTGGTCGGCAGGTATTTTTGCAGGAACTCGCGGAACGGACGTTCGCCGATGAAGCAGATGCCGGTACTGTCTTTTTTGGCGGCAGTCGGCAAATTGAATTCGGCGGCAAGGCGGCGGACTTCAGGTTTTTCCAAACCGCCCAATGGGAAAATCGCGCGCTCGAGTTGGAAAGGCTTGAGGCGGTAGAGGAAATAGCTTTGATCTTTGTTTTGATCCAAACCTTTGAGCAGGTAATGAGTGCCGTTACGGACTTCTTTGCGCGCATAATGCCCTGTGGCAATGGTATCCGCGCCCTGCTCTATGGCATAGTCCAAAAAGCATTTGAATTTGATTTCGGCGTTGCACAAAACATCCGGATTCGGCGTGCGCCCCGCGCTGTATTCTTTGAGAAAATAGGCGAATACGTTGTCTTTGTATTGGGCGGCAAAATTGACGATGTCGATGTCGATGCCGATAATGTCGGCGACGGCAATGGCATCGAAAGAGTCTTGCTTGATGCTGCAATATTCGTCATTGTCGTCGTCCTCCCAGTTTTGCATAAACACACCGCGCACTTGATAACCCTGCTGTTTGAGCAAGGCGGCGGTTACGGAGGAATCGACACCGCCGGAGAGTCCGACGATGATGTTTGAAGGTTGTTGAGTAATGTCCATGAAAGGGATATGGGTAGGAAACAGCAGTTTTTAAAGGCGGATTTTAGCACATTTTGATGAAGGGATAAGGAAGGCTACCCCATAAGGCTGATGGGGCTTGAATGATGTTTTATTGTATAGTGGATTAAATTTAAACCAGTACGGCGTTGCCTCGCCTTGCCGTACTATTTGTACTGTCTGCGGCTTCGTCGCCTTGTTCTGATTTAAATTTAATCCACTATAAATTCAAGAAATTAAATGATATTTGATAGAAAAAAGCCGCCTGAAACCGCTACCGTCGGTTTTCAGACGACCTTTTACTTATTCAGATGCGTCGGCCGCTTTTTCTTTTTGTCGGGTGAACACATCGCCCTTTCTGTAAGCATTGCGCTTTCCGTGCAAACTGTAATACTCGACAAGCTGTCCGTTTCTGCGCACGAAATATCCACGGTCTTTTTCATATTTCGGACAATGCGTGTACCAAGAATCGTCGCCTTCGCTGCAATAGCTCAGATACAGTTTGCCGCGTTTGACATAGCCTTTTACCTTGCCGCTGCCACCCGGGCCGTTCGAACGGCCTTCATTCCACTCTCCGGAAATAATGTATTTCGGTGATTGTTTAATATTAAAATATTTACCGTAGACACCATCTTCCAGTTCTTGCTCATACCCCCAATTTCCAGAAAAATCAGCGGCTAATGCTTGACCTGCAAACCATAATGCACACGCTGCAAGAATATATTTCTTCATTTTAGCCTCATCGTTTAATCAATAATAAACAGATGGCATTTTATGACGAAGCAGAATATGTGTCCATCACAAAAGGTCGTCTGAAATGACAGTTTCAGACGACCTTTTTTATCACATTACAATAACTTTCATCACCATTTCAGACGACCTCAATCCAAAATCTTGCCGACGATTTCGCCCACGTCTTTCGACAATCCTTCCTGCGCCCGAATGCGCTGCAATTCTTGTTTCACCAAGTTTCTGCGGTGCGGTTCGAGCTTGTTGCAGAGGTTGAACGCCTGCACTAGGCGGGCGGCGACCTGCGGGTTGAAGCGGTCGATTTCGATGACTTTGTCGGCGATGAAGCGGTAGCCGCTGCCGTCTTGCGCGTGGAAATGCGGGACGTTGCGGCTGAAGCTGCCGATGAGCGAACGGGCTTTGTTGGGGTTTTCGAGGCTGAATTTCGGATGCTGCAAGGCGGTTTGAACCTGTTGCAGGGTGTCGCTGCGGCGGCTTAAGCCGATGAGGGCGAAATATTTGTCCATCACCAGCGCGTCGTCTGAAAACTTGTCGGCAAACTGCGCCAGCAGACGGTTGTGCGTATCGCTTTCATTGCCGTTGACGGCGGACAGGATGCCCCATTCGTGGGTCATGTTTTGCGCCATTTCGCCATATTTCTCGGCAACGGTTTCAATGTGCGCGGGGTCGGCGCGCAGGACGAAGGCGCGGCAGACGTTGCGCAGCGTGCGCCAGCCGGCGGCTTCGGGGCTGTATTCGTAGCTTTGGTTTTCCTGCTTCGCCGCCTGACGGTTCAATTCGTGCCATTTCGGCAGGAAGTGGACGGCAAGCGTATCCAACAAGGCTTCGCGCGCCTGATGGTAGCGCAGCGGGTCGATGTTTTCCGCGCCGTCCCACAGTTCGGCTTCGGACGGCACGCCCAAAAGCAGGGCTTTAAAGGCGTTGTCCAAGAGGTCGTCTGAAATGACTTTTTCGACGGCGGCAAGCAGTTTGTCGTGTTTCGGCAACTCGACGCCGTCTGAAAGCGCGGCAAGGTTGGCGGCGACGGCGCGGCGGTAGAGCGTTTGGGCGGCTTCCCAGCGCGTGAAGGCGTCGCTGTCGTGGGCGAGCAGGAGCAGCAGGTCGTCGTCGCTGTACGGATAGTTCAGATGCACCGGCGCGCTGAACCCGCGCAGCAGCGAGGGAACGACGGTTTCGGTTACACCTTCGAACTGGAAGGTTTGTTCGGCTTCGGTCAGCAGCAACACAGCTTCGGTTACGCGTTTGCCCTGATAATCGAATGCCACCGCTTCGCCGTTGCGGTTCAGCAGCCCGACTTTGACGGGAATCATCATCGGCTGCTTGTCCGCCATATCGGGCGTAGGCGGCACGGTTTGTTTAATGGTCAACTCGAAAATATTGTTTTTCAGACGACCTTCCGCTTCCAAAACGGGCGTGCCCGCCTGGCTGTACCATAAGGCGAACTGGTCGAGATTGATGCCGTTCGCGTCCGCCATCGCCGCGCGGAAATCGTCGCAGGTAACGGCCTGTCCGTCGTGGCGTTGGAAATAGAGCTTCATGCCTTTCTGGAAGCCCTCTTCGCCGAGCAGGGTGTGATACATCCGCACCACTTCCGCGCCTTTTTCATAAACAGTCATGGTGTAGAAATTGTTCATCTCCTCATAGCTGGCGGGGCGCACCGGATGCGCGGTCGGGCCTGCGTCTTCGGGGAACTGGTGCTGGCGCAGCAGGCGGATGTTTTCGATGCGGCGCACGGCGCGGCTGGCGCGGTCGCCGGAAAATTCTTGGTCGCGGAACACGGTCAGCCCTTCTTTCAGCGAAAGCTGGAACCAGTCGCGGCAGGTCACACGGTTGCCCGTCCAGTTGTGGAAATACTCGTGTCCGACCACGGATTCAATGCCTTCGAAATCGGTATCGGTGGCGGTGCGGCTGTCGGCGAGGACGAACTTGGTGTTAAAAATGTTCAAACCCTTGTTTTCCATCGCGCCCATATTGAAATCGCCCACGGCGACGACCATGAAAATATCCAAGTCGTATTCCAAACCGAAGCGCGTTTCGTCCCACTTCATCGCGTTTTTCAACGATTCCACGGCAAAGCCGACCTTGGGCTTGTCCGCTTCGGTGGTGTAAAACTCGATTTTGACGTTTCTGCCGCTCATGGTGATGAAACGGTCTTCCGTGACCGCCAAGTCGCCCGCGACCAAAGCAAACAGATAGCTCGGTTTGGCAAACGGGTCTTCCCATTTCACCCAATGGCGGTCGTCTGAAAACTCGCCGCCGTCAATTTTGTTGCCGTTGGAGAGCAAAACGGGATAGCGTTTTTTGTCCGCGACGATGGTGGTCGTGAACTTGGACATCACATCCGGACGGTCGATGTAGAACGTGATTTTGCGGAAGCCTTCCGGCTCGCATTGGGTAAACAAATTACCGCCGGAAGCATACAGCCCCATCAGCGATTTGTTTTCCGCCGGCAGGATTTCGGTTTCCACTTCGACGGTGAAGCGTTCGGACGGTACGTCTGCAATCGTCAGCGTCTCGCCTTTCAACACATAATCTGCCGCCGTCCCGTTGATTTTGACGGACAAGAGTTTCGCCGAACCGTCCAACACCAGCGGTTCCCCCACCCTCTGCGGCTCGACCGTCAAACGCGACTTCACAATGGTTTGCGGTTCGGCAATGTCAAAATGCAGGTCGGTTTCGAGAATGCGGTAGGCAGGCGTTTGGTAATCTTTCAGATAATGGACGGTTTTGCTCATGGTTTTGCTTTCGGGTTAGGAATCAATTAAAGAAATGAAAAGAGATAGGGTGGAAAACTTTCATCGGACGGCTTCGCTGTACCTTGTCCTGACGGCCGTCATCCCCTATTGGGTCGTCTGAAAATGCAATCTTAACAAAATAACAAACTTCGCACCCATCATCCCACAAAAATACCTTTTATCCAATATTTCATGCCACAAAGTCAGGTACGACCCCGTCTTTCGTTTACGCTGTTAGAATGCCCCCTTCGCCCCCGCACGGGTATAATCCGTTGCCATATCGGCAATCGCGGAATGACCGAAATTGCTTTAGGATTTCGGGCAGCCAACCGCCCGATCCGACAAGGAGCGGATGAACCTTTACCGGCATTCCCGTTCCAATCCGTCAGGTTTTGATTATCTTTGAGGTGTGATAAATATGTCTTCCAAACCTTTGCTCCTTTTGTGTTCCACATTGACTGCATTGCTATGCGCCTGCAGCGCCGGCAACGAAGCGGCAGAAGCCGGCGCATCCGGAGCTTCAAATGCGTCGGCAGCCGCAGCCTCCCAAGCCCCGGTACAAGCCGCCGCTTCCGAGGCAGCATCAGCCTCCGCGCCTTCCGCCACACAAAATCTGACCGGTTTGGATCAGGCAAAATGGCAAACCTACCGCTGCAAAGACAACGGCAGCGTATCAGTCCGCTATTTCAAAACAGAGGACGGAGCCGCGGCGCAAGTACGTTTTAAAGGCGCTGAATTTGTCGCACCTTTCAGCCCCGAAATGAGCAACGAAGATTTGAACGCCTTTAGCGACGGTCAATACACTTGGACAATCGGCAACTTTACAGAAACCGATTTCTACAAGGAAGACGGCGGTTTTCTGGTTCATCATGAAGCCTCGGAAGAAACGCCTGACAACATGACGGACAACCTGCTGCTGCAAGAATGCGCCCCGTCCCAATAGCATTGCCGTTGTTAGAGAAAACTATCCACCCAATTTCTCCCCAATACACGCCATACAAACCAAAAGGTCGTCTGAAAACCTCAAATCGAGATTTTCAGACGACCTTTTCTTCTGTCTGCTTTAGAACGTGTGTTTCAACGTAGCGGTCAGGCTGCGCGGCGTGCCGTAAACGTGGATGTCGGGCATGGTGCGGTAGCGTTTGTTGAACACGTTTTCAAAGTCCAAACCGATTTGGGTGGATTTGCCGATTTTGTAATGCGCGGTCAAGTCCAGCGTAGCGTATGGGCGTTGGGTCAATGCAGCGGCAGCAGCCGGATTGATATCTGCGGGATATTCGTCCAGCGTATGGCTGCGGCTTTGCCAGTTGACGTTTGCGCCTAAGTTCAAACGGTCGGTTACGTCGTACGCCGTGAAGAGTTTGAACAAATGAACGGGATAAGACGGATGCAGTTGCTTGCCTTCGCTGTCTTTGATTTTGGAACGTGCATAAGAAGCATTAAGCAGCCATCTGTCGCTCAAGCGTCCGCCGACGGCAAGCTCCCAGCCCTTGGTCGTCGTTTTATCAGCAGAGCGGTAGTATTCTTCGCCGTTTGGCAATCTACCCGCATAAACGCCCAAATGGTCGCGTTTGTTCATAAAGACGGACGCAGAAGCATTCAGACGACCGTCAAACCATGAGCCTTTCAAACCGGTCTCGTAGGTTTTGCCGCGTTGCGGTTCGAGCGCCGCGCCGTTTTTGGTCAGGTAACGCACTTGCGGACGGAAGATGGTGGTGTAAGACGCATAGGCAGTTAAGTTTTCACCAATATCGAGGGTTGCACCCAGATAAGGAATGAAAACTTTTTGTTTGTGGCTGCTGTAAGCGAATTTGTTGCGGTTGGTGCTGTAACGGTATCGCCAGTCTACAAAACGTGCACCACCGATCAGGGCGAATCGGTCAGTCAGTTTGAAACGGGTCGAGCCGTAAACCGACAGGTTTTTCATATTGGTAAAACCGTCGCGCAAATACGGCATATCGGGCTGTGCAACATTACCGTCAAATTGGCGCAAATCAGGAATAATCGATTCGCCTTCCTGATAGAAAGACAGGTTTTCTCGGTTGCCCTGATAGCTGATACCTGCATTAAATTCATGCGAACGACCGAAAGCGGGATAGTCGCCGTCCAAAGTCAGCGAGAAATCTTGGTCGCGGTATTTGCTGCGGTCACGATCTGAAGTGAAAAGCGCAGAGTAATCAGGATTGATTTCGTATGTACCAGCAATGCCTGAAACGATGTCGCTTTTACCTGTCAGATAGCTGTAATCGCCCGTCAACCTCCAGCCGTTGGCAAACTCATGACTGAGGGAAGTGAATACTTCGGCGCTGTTGTCTTTGCCGTATGCCCAGCGTGCGGACGAGTTCTTGCGCGGCGAAGATTCAAACGGCTTGAATCCGTCGTTGCGGTTTCCCGCTACGGTCAGATAGCTGAAACGCGAGCTGCCGTTATTGCGGAAACGATGCAGCTCCGTACCGACGCGCCATTGGGTTTGCGGCGTGAGGTCGTAGGACAGAATACCGTAGAAAGTGTGATTGTGGCGCGAAGTGTTCGGCAAGTAATCGCCGCCGTGGTCGCTGACCAAAATGGCGCGGCCGCGCAAGGTATTGTCGGCATTCAAAGGATGATTGGCATCAAGGACGAAGCGGTAATGTTTCCACGAACCGACACCGGCTTCGATGCTGACAGCAGGTTTGGCAGTCGGTTTTTTGCGTTCCAAAGCAACCGTACCGCCCGGTTCGCCCATACCGCCGTTGGACAAACCGCTTGCGCCGCGCACGACGACAACTTGTTCGTACAATGCGCTGTCCAGATTGTTGGTGCCGCGGCGGATGGCTTTACCGTCGTAAAGGAATTTGGGTGCGCCGTCCACGGAAATGCTGTCAATCGCCTGACTGCGCGAAATAAACTCGCTGTGTCCGGAAACGTTGTTGCCCATTTTGCTGTGGAACACGCCCGGTGTTTGTTTCAATACGTCCTGCAAGGTATCCAAACCTTGATCGTCCATTTGTTTTTCGGTAACGACGGACAAAGATTGCGGCGTTTCGCGTTGAGTCAAGCGGATGCCTGTGGCGGCGGAGGAAGTTGGAATGGTGTAGTTGGAGGTTGTCTGTTTGCCGATGCCCTTTACTTGGACGGTAGGCAAATCAACCTGCTCAACCCCATTCCCTGCACCTAAGGAGTAAGCAGACAAAAGTGCCGCAGCAACGGCAACCGGCAAACGCGCCGGACGAAATTTAGATAATGGCATGGTGTCTCCTAATTATTTAGCCGTCCGAACGGCAGCGGAGTTCCAAACCTCCTTGCACCATTCGGCAGCAAACGGCTTTTTATGCATTAAATAAGAATTTTTATCAAATTTCTGTAATAGGATGAAATAAAACGGTCGGAGTATAGGGAACTGACGGGCATGAATCAAATAATTTACACAGTCCCCGATACATCATTTTCATCTACATGACCATCTTTCATTCTCAATCAAACAAATCCAACAGTTGTAAAAAAGGTCGTCTGAAAATTTTCAGACGACCTTTGGCTGATTTATGCGAAAGATAAATCCGTTGTATCAATTTTTCAAATTCAACTTAAGTGGCATCGGTGAGGCATTTTGCTGATAGATTTCAAAATTTAAAGCCTTCTGTTCTTCGTTCCAGCGCAATTCACGGGAAGGGCTGGAGTGTTTTGTTTGCATCTGACTCAACCAAACGATATGATGCATACTAATTATTCATAAAAAATAATGGAAACTTTTAGAAATTGTTTACCCATAACATCGATAATGTAAGACACAACAGATAATTCTCATTAAAGGAGAGGGTCATGTCGCAACACTGCAAAGAACAAGATAAAATCCGTGGCAAATTTATCCGTGCCTACTATTCCAATTCAGCCGGAGGCGGCCTGTACAAGGAAAACCTGACCGAAGCAGCAGCCCGCGCCAAAGCGGCGGAAATGCGTAAAAAGGGCTACCAATTCGGCGAATCCGAACTACCTGCCAAATATTCGTGCTGGTGGGGCGACCCGGCTTTCCAACACATTACCATAGAATATGAAGCCTATTGCAAAATTGAGCTCACATCAGAAACCGCCGCCAAACTGCCGAAAAACCGCAATAGAACCACCATAGGCGTGGGCGAAGCCGTAACCGTCCGCTCCAATATCCCCGTATTGTGGGAAATCCAATCGAATCTGGTCAAACCATCATCCGTCAAATCAAAAACACCTTCAAACGAAATTTCTTTTTCCGCTTTGGATAAGGCAGGTTCGATAACTGTCAGAGCTAAAACCCAGTATGATCAAAAAAGCATTACTTTCTCAATCATCGAACCTGTTAGCTTATCTTATTCTTTAGCAAGAAATGAAGACAATTCCCCTATGATTTTTCATGAAAAAGGAGCGTATATAGCAATCATTGGTTTGGTTATTACGGTTCATCCGAAAACTGTAAATTTCTATAAAGTAGTTTTCCGGGAAAGTAACGAACCGAGTAAAGACAGCGGAGTTTTTCTAGAAAAAGGAAAAATACACTGCCATGCCGAGACCTTTGCAATAACATAGGTTACTAAAATTTTATGCTCAATCTCATTTTCAAAATGCAAAACCTTTCTGATTTTTCCTACTTTTTGCTCAATATTAGGAAGGCTTTTAGTCAATTGAAAATTTTTTGGCGCATTTTTATGCGTCAAATTTCGTTAACAGACTATTTTTGCAAAGGTCTCATGCCACTAAAGAAACGAGAAAAGCAGGAACTAAATGCCCTAGAGCAGGAACTATTCCCGTCAAAGACAAAGGAGAAGAGTACAATATCTTGGGTGATTATGATGTTGTAGGAGGCGGAGAAAATGATCCCAAAAAAATTACCCGTCTACCCTCTGAAAGTTCTATGAAAACCAATATAGATATTTTCTGGGGACTGGAAGAACCTCTTACCAAGAAACTGGCAAAAAAAGTCAATCAAACAGTTACCTTATACTCAAACGGAAATTTTCTTATTAAAAAGGGAAACTACAAAATAGAAATAAAAAAAGGAGACAACTATACAAAAAACAATAATTTCTACAAATAAGGGTTGAAAATGAATAAACTTTATCCCGTCATCACCATAATGTTATTTTTCATGACAGATACTGCATTGGCAAAAGTTGTATTCTATAGCAGAGAGACACCTAACAGTATCTGTGGGGAAACCCGCATCCGCAGTCCTCGAATGACTGACAATTCCGAAGAACATAGAAAAAAATGGGAAGATTATCATAATATGTATGATGAGTTCACCAAAGAAGTGTTGGTATTTATGAGGGACAATAACGGTTTTGCCTACTTGGATAAAACCAATAACCCTAAAGGAGAAATAACAGCTTTACCTGCATACCGGATGGTAGAATTCTCCTCAAAAAACTGTAAAACATTTTTAGAGTCCAATAAGCTCTTAATTTATAGTGCTATTGCAAAAAACAATTTAGTGAAGAATGCTAGAAAATCAATAGATGTTACAGATTATCTGATAAACTTACTAGTGCAACTTTATGGTTACGGTGAAAGAAATCGAGTAGTTGACATTATTTCAGAGATATTTTCCAACCAGCCCAAAATAAAGGAAAAACTACATGATGAATTCTAAAAATCAATTATAGCAAAAAAATTGTATAATATTTCAGATAAAGACTTTATGCCTTCACATAATTCATTACATCAAAAAGAAAATCATCATGAGTAAATATTACGCAATAGGGATTTTAATGTTGCTCTTACAATGTAAAGCCTATGCAGAAGTTACTTTAATTCATGGGTTTATACCTATAGTTTATAATTTAAGCAAATGCGGTGATGAAGAAAGAATGGTACATATCCAAGATAAGGAGACATGGAAAACCATTCAAAAAGATAATGACAAATTTCTCCGTGATGTATTAGTATTTATGCATGATAATCACGGTTTTGATTATTTAGAAACAGTGAGAAATGATCCTTTTAAAGTCGTTATCTTGCTTGAAGAAGATGCAGAGGTTCGTTTATCCCGTCAAAATTGTGCCAATTTTTTGGCTGCAAACCAAAAATTGATTCGTAAGGCAATAAAACATAATCTTTCCCATTCTGGGCAGCCGCCTATAGATGTACTATCCTACTTTATAGATTTGGAAAAACAATTATACAATGATTCATTTAAATGGAGTCGCATACAAGATGATATAGTAGATGATGTTTTAAAAGACCGGCCTGACATCAAAAATGAGATAGAAAACAGATTATATCCGAAATCATAATTAAGGTTATATTATGTCTTTTGCAGTATTATGCTTATTCCTAAGTTCATATTTATAGAAGTTCAGAAAGTGTGCTGCTGACAAGGAACAGCGGCTTACTTTTTAAGCCTCTACTTCCTGTTTTACTCTATCCCCGCCCATTTGTGTGTCTGCACGCTCAACTGCCAATGCACGGGCGCGTCGGGGCGGCTGTTTAAGAGACCGATTTGGCGGATGGTGTCGTAAATGTTCATCACGCCGTTTTGTTCGCAGGGCGAAAGGTAGTAATGGCGCGCGCGGATTTTGCGTTCCATGTTTTCGCAGAACGCAACGACATCGCCGTCCGCCACGATGCGTACTTCGTTGGCCTCGGCGATGCAGTTGGTTTCATATTTGGCGGCGTAGCAGGCTTTGGGGCTGGTGGCGACGTAATCGATTTGCGGCGGCGCGGGCTTGAGTCCGTTGGTTTCGATACAGAGGAAATAGCCTTCGGCCTTGAGCGCGTCCAGCAGCGTATCGAGATGCGGCTGGATGGTCGGCTCGCCGCCGGTGATGATGATATTGCGCGCAGTGTAGGTTTTCAGACGACCTAAGATGTCGGACAGGCTCATCATGCCGAATTTCAAATAATCGGTATCACACCAGCCGCACGCCAGATTGCATTTGCCCAAACGGACGAAAACGGCAGGCATGCCCGTGTTCCAGCCCTCGCCTTGTAGGCTCTCGAAAATTTCAACGATGCGGTATTGCGGATTTTCGGGGGCGACGCTGATTTTCTTCATACCGCCAACACCGCTGCCGCCGCCAGCATCGCGGGCAGGCCTTGTTTGACGAGTATGCCTTTGTTGCCGGAAGAGAACGCGCCCCATGCGGCGGCAATCAAAACGAAGCCGAGAAACAGAATCGTCGCGCCGTAAACGGCGTTGTCCGGCGCGGCAAACCGCGACCACACCAGCCCGATGCCGAGAAAACCGTTATACAGCCCTTGGTTGCTGAACAGGGTCTGCACTTGTTTTTGTTCCATAAATTCATAAGGCAGCTTGAACATTTCCGCCGCCTTTTCGCTGGGAATCTGCGTCATTTCAAGCCAAGCGATGTAGAAATGTTCGGCGGCGACGAGGAGGACTAAGAGGGTAGAAAGGAGTTTCATAGGTATTCCTTTGAATGGGTGTGTTTGATATGAAAGGTCGTCT
The DNA here is from genome assembly GCA_963529965.1 of uncultured Neisseria sp. Lineage (GTDB taxonomy): Bacteria > Pseudomonadota > Gammaproteobacteria > Burkholderiales > Neisseriaceae > Neisseria. The sequence goes on along the minus strand of CAUSDA010000011.1, from coordinate 24,927 downwards.
GAAAAAACGGGAAATCCGTGCAGGAGAAAAAACCGTTTTACAGTAGATTCAAATAAGGACGCCCCACACCGTCATTCCTGCGCAGGCGGGAATGACGCGGTTGGGCATACCTTATTTGAATTTACTATATCGATACGTTCAAGATATTCCCTACTCACCTTCATACTCCGCACACGATGTCGGCGTTTCCCACAATTTCACGCTGCACACTTTCAGCCCAGCGTTTTTCAAACGGTCATACATTTCGACCGCCATATTTTCGGCAGTGGTGCGGCAAGGCAGGCACAGGGTTTTCATGTTCCAGCCCTCCAAGAGCGTGGCGATTTGGCACTCGCGGCCGTTGCCGCCGTGGTAGATAAACGCATGATCGAAAGGGTCGGTAATGTGTTTTTTCACAATGGCTTTGAGGTCGGTGAAATCCATCACCATGCCGTCTTTCGGCCCACCCCTGACGGGGTCGTCTGAAACAGTGATTTCGAGTTTGTAGGTATGCCCGTGCAGGTTTTGGCATTTGCCGTCATGCCCGTCGAGCATGTGTGAGGAGTCGAAGGTGAATATCTTGGTAATTTTCATGGTTTGTTCTTTAAATCGGTAAATAGCCCTGAAAACCGATTTCGGCAGGCTTGCCGTGCGGATTCGGGGTCAGGCGGATGGTGTGATTTCCGATGCGGTCGAGCCAGAGCAGGTTGTCCACGTCTTTTAGGTTGTCTTTATGCTGCTGGACATGGTCGGTCAACAGGGTTTGCAGGGCCTTTTGTTTGGCTTCGGCGGGCGTGGCGGCGGCAAACAGTCGGAAAGCGTGCGCCTCGGCAAGCTGCCCCGCGCGATAGCCGCCGACATTGACGAAATACAGGTGCGGGGCGTTTTCAGACGACCCCTGCGGCTCGGCGTGGTCGGATACATCGACATCGTAACCGTCCACCCATTCGACAACCTGCCAACCGTCGATGTGGATTTTGTCCGCATCGCCGAACCATGCGGCTTTGAGCGCGGGGATGGCTTCACGGTAGTCGTCGCACACGGCAAATTGGATATCGTGCACTTCGATATTGGAGCGTCCTGCGTTACCGCCGAGATAGAACATATAAAGTTTGGGCATCTTCATCCTGACGTATTTTTGAAGTTTGGGAACCTGCCATTCTCCGCCTGCTTACCCGCCCAATTTCCTACTCAAACTTTCCGTATATTCCTCGCGTTCGGCGCGGCTTGTTTCGGGGAGGTGGGTGTTGAGGGACGACCATTTCCACCTGCTGCGCGCTTTGTTGAGTTCGGACGGGAGTTTGTCCGGCGTCCAGGGCGCTTTGCGGCTGTGCAACTCGACTTGCGATTGCGCCGCATGGCCGCGCGTTTGCAGGATGTGGAGCAAATCGAGGGCGCGGGCGGCGAGCAGGGTCAGGGTTTCGGGGTCGGTGTGCAGGGTTTGGCGGCCGGTGAGCTTGTCGGAAATGGTGCGGGTATTGGGCAGGATACCGCCCAAAAAGCCGCCGATTGCCGTACCCAATCCGAGCGAACCGCCGAGCGTGGCGATGTCCAGCCCCAAGCCGATGAGTGCGCCGGTTGCCGCGCCCGTGCCGGTACGGATGCCGTATTGCTTGAGCAATTCGCTGTCGAACGGGTCTTGATGGAAGGCTTTGGGCACCCAGTCACCGCCGTCGATTTCGCTGTGGTAGAAGCGGTAGAGGGCAAACAGCCGCTGCTGCATCTGCCGTTCGAGCTGGCGGATTTCTGCCTGCATGGTTTGCAGGACGGGCGCGGGGTCGTCGTTTTCGTCGATTTCTTGCGTGAAGGCGGCAACATCGAGCAGGAAACCTGCGATTTCGTGGCGCGCTTCTTTATCCAAACGCGTCCATTCGCGGCGGCGGGAAGCGGTCAGGCGGTCGATGATGTCGTGTTGCGGCAGCATGGTGGCGAGCTTGTTCCAGAGGTTCAATTCGCCTTCAAAATCGAAAGCGACAGTGTCGAACCCCGCGAAAACGTGCAGGTTGCGGCGCGCCAGCATGGTCGTCCACGCTTCGGGAAGCTGTCCGCCGGTAAAGTTGAACACGGGCATGACCGGTTTGGCGCACCATGAAAGGATGGTCAATTCATCCCGATATTTGTCGAGGACGGGCTCGCGCGCGTCGATGACGTACAACGCCATGTCGCTTTGCAAAAGCTGCCGCAGCACTTTGGCTTCTTGGTTGAAATCGTGATGCGCGCCGTGGCTGTCGAGGAACTTTTGCAGCCGCTCGATGCCGTCGGCGCGTGCATCCGTGTGGATTTCCAGCCAATCCAAAACGCCGCCCGCGTCTTCGAGCCCGGGCGTATCGTACAGGTACAGCAGCGTGTCGGCACCGTCGGTAATCGCGGCTTCTTCGACATGGCGCGTGGTGGACGGGGCGTTTTTGACTTCGCCGAACCCGCTGTCGCGCAACAGGGTGCGCAGGAGCGAGGTTTTGCCGGTATTGGTATGCCCGACGACGGCGAGGGAAAGGGGTTGGTTGTTCATCATATTTTGAGAGAATGGATTTTCAGACGACCTTTTTCAGGATGGCGGCTTAACAGGGCATTTCAAGTACGTTATTGGTTTTTCAGACGACCTTCCTGCGCCGCCTTGTCAGGTTCCAGCCATGCCACGTCGCACTCTGCCAACGCGTTGCGCCAGTGGTCCAATGTTTCGGACAGGTCGTCTGAAAGCGCCCGTTCCGTCAAAAGCTGTACCACCGCCCCGCCCTGCGCCGCTTCCGAAAGCCGGACAATCTGCCGCAACACGCCGCGGTCGGGGACAGCTTCCGCGCGCACGCCGATGAGGAGCTGGGCGGGTTTCTGTTTCAATTCCGCCTCCAAAGCGGCAACTTCTTCACGATTCGCCGCCACGCCTTTATCCAGCCATTCCTGCGCCAGCCTGCCCGCAAACCATGTGCCTTCGTGCCATTCGGTTTCCAGCATGACTGCCCACTTGGGCGCGTCGTTTAAGGTGATTTTCGGGGAAACGGCAGACACGGTTTCCCGACGCGTGTCCGCATCGACGATTTTGTTCTGCCAACGGCGGATGACCGCCTGATAATAAGGCTTCTCCAAATCCAGCTTGCTTTGGCTTGTTTTTAAAAAGATTTTGCATACCGCCCAAGCCAGCAGGCGCGGCAGGATGCCGTAGCAGGCAATGCTGCCGACCAACAAGCCCGACCACGCGCGCGCATCGGCGATGTTGCCGTTCAGACGACCTTCGACCACCGCCCGCGCATCAGGTGCAGGGAAACCGAGTTTCGACGGCAGCCACGCCAACATTTCCACCGCGCGCACCGAAGCGGCATTGCTCAACAGCGTGCTTTCCCAGTTGAACGTATATTGGCGCACCAAAAGCAGCAGCAATACCGACACCAGCATCCCGCTCAGGGTGCAGAGCCATAGACTGTGCGAAGTCGCGCCGGTAATCCAACGCGCCGAAGGCTGCCGCCATTCGTCCGCATACAGCCGGAACACCGCCTGATTGACGGGGTCTTTACCCCGAAACCACGTCGCGGGACTGCTGAAAAACCGCCCCACTTTCACGCGTAGGAACAACGTTGCCAACCATACCGCCAACATCAGCGTATTCATGCCCAACACGCCCGCCAAAATCAGGAAAAAATTCAGCCCTTGGCTGTCCATCAAAAGGTAAGTGCCGGAAAAGCCGCCGCTAAACATCATCGTCGCCGCCACGACCCACAGCCAAAACGACCCGGTCCGCACTTGTTCCAAGGTATGCCGAAGCCGGCGGTCTCTGTCTATCATCTCCGCACGGCGGATGATTTTTCCTTCCACGCCGCCCTCGACATGACGCAACGCCTCCGTCGCCTGCACGGGATCGCCGGCAAAAATATAGCCGCCCTCTTCCAAAATACGGACAAGTTCGGCGAGTTTTCGGGATGGGTTCAACATAAAAAGGTCGTCTGAAAGGGATGGTGAAAACGCAAAGATTTTATCACAGCCCTTTTCAGACGACCTTTGTATTTTAAATATGCGGCTCAGGCAAACCGTTTATTTCAAGCGGCGGCGGGAAGGTTGCCGCTATTCCCCGTCTTGGAATATCACGTCGTTTTCAAACCGCGCCATATTGTGCAGTCCGTCGGTCAGGGCGATGCCTTTCAGTTCGTGGCGGCGAACCAAGTCCAACGCTTCCCCCTTGCCGGAAACGGGATGGCAGCCGGCAGGTCCCATGTGTTGGAAGCGGTCGGTGTAAAAGAGGTATAAATAACCGTCCCGCGCGTAAAGCCCGCCGTCTTTGCGGTTTATCCCGACAAAAAGCGGCTGCTCCGCCAATTGGTTCCAAACAATATATTTCACGGATTTCGCCAAATCCGCCGAATATTTTTCCACCAACCCGATCAGCAGCACATTCTCCTGCGGCGTGTTGCCGGCAAAAAAATTCAGCAATTCCTCATCTTCGACATTCGTAAACTGCTTGAACAATTCCTCCGCCCGCGCGGGTGTAACCTTATAGGGATTGGAAAAACCGACAATGGCTATCGGGTGAAATTGCAGCGGCAGCTTGGCATCGGTACCGATGGACAACGCTTCCATTTTTTCTCGGGAAGCCGCCATGCCGTCCGCGCCGTTGACACGCATCAGCCACGAAAGCGCGCATTCGAAATGTTCGCCGTCCTGTCCTCGGTATTCCATCAGTTGAATGCCCAGCGAGTGAGCGACACGCAGGACATTACTCAAATTATTGAACTGGTCCGCCTTATCCAACGCGCCGACCAAAGCGATGCCGTCTAAAGCGCCGTCCTGCCCGTCTGAAAAAGCCCGCGCCGCTTCATAGGTTTCAAACAGATATAAAACCGTCCGCCCGTCTTTCAGACGACCTATATAAGGGATGCCCGTCCCTTCCGACACATCCGCCTGCATGGCAGACAGCGGCACATACACTTTATCTTTCGCATAAATCGTCCGCGCCGCGCCCTCGCTTTTTTCCTGCGCGGAAAGTCTGCGCGGCTCTTGTACCGTTTCGCCGGACGGCTTGTTCCCAAAAATTTTCGACAAAATACTCATTCGGTTTTCCTTAATGTATTGGTATGCGCCCGCCTGACTGCTTTTCTGCACAACAGAACGGCGGCAAACCGGGCGCGCAAGATTTTATCACAGCCTTTTTCAGACGACTTGCATTATCCCTAAGATACCGTCCATAATAGCTTTATGCATTAAGCAAGGAAAAACAATGACTATCCGAACCACAACGTTATCCCTACTCACCCTGCTCACCCTCTTCCCCACGATTGCCGCCGCGAAAGACGAACCGCCTGCCGACGGCGACACTTGGGTGGACCACCGCCACGAAGTCGTTTCCAAACGCTTGGACAAATGGTCCAACCGCATCGACGACTGGTTTGGCGAACCCGATCCAGACCACCCTGCCGACGCCAACCTGCGCGTCATGCTTGATACCGAATGGAACCCTGACGACAAGTTTACCGTGACGCCCCGCGTACGGGGTCGTCTGAAACTGCCGACCTTGGAGAAAAAAGTCCACGTGATTTTCGGTGACGACTCTTTGGACGACGAGTTGAAACACGAAGCCAACGCCTACCGCAACCGTACCAATACCAACGGCAGGATATTCGACGCATCCCAAAGCCGCGACAACAACGCCTCCCTTGCCGTACGCTGGTCTGAAGCATTCGCCAAACAGCGCACCGATACCGACTTCGATATCGGTATCCGCTCCGGCAGCGACCTGTTCGCCCGCGCCAAAAGTTCGAGCAATTGGCAACTGACCGACAACATCGACACCCGCTTGGAACAAATCTACCGTTACGGCATCAAGAGCAAACACCATGTCCGTACCAACTGGGAAACGCGCTACATCCCCAGCGAAAAAAGCTTTATCGCCAATCAGGCACACCTGCAATACGAACACGATAAAACCGAAGACTGGACATGGGGCAACAGCCTCTTCCGCCAACACAACCTCGGCAAACACCGCCACGTCAACTACGGCGTGTACACCGGCGGCAATATCGAAAAACGCAAAGCCGCCCTCAATACCTACGGTCCGTTTACCACCTACCGCCAACCGATTTGGCGTAACTGGCTGTTTACCCAAACCGAAGTCAACTACTACAACAACCGCAAGGAAAACCAAAAACACCGCGTCGGCGCGCTGTTAAGGATTGAAGCCTTGTTCTGATGCAAAAAGGTCGTCTGAAAGCCTGTTAACGGATTCAATCCCGTCAATACAGCTTTCAGACGACCTTTTTTCAAACTTTCCCAAACGGATTATTCTTCCGAACCTTCTTCCCTGCCGTTGAAATATTCCGCGGCTCCTCCATCGAAAAAACCCTGCAAAATCGCCTGAGCAGCCACTTGGTCGAGTACCGCCTTCTGTTTGCGCCCGAAGACCTGCGCTTCGGCAAGCAGACTTTCCGCATATAGCGAAGACATCCGTTCGTCCACCCAATATATGGGCAGGTTAAAACGCCCGTGCAGGCGGCGGCCGAATTTGCGGCTGAGGCGGGTCAACTCGTGTTCCGTACCGTCGGCGTGGGTCGGCAGTCCGACGACCAGATGCTTGGGCTGCCATTCCCGTATCAGCTTGGCGATGGCGTTGAATTTCTTGTCGTTGCTGTTGCCGGTCACGGTCGCTAAAGGGTGAGACAGACCAAGTTCCGCATCGCCCTGAGCCACGCCGATACGCGCCTCGCCGAAATCAAACGCCAAAACCGTCCCCGCCGGCGCTTTATGCATGACCGGCTCCACAGACAAGCGCATCGGGCTGGATGCCCAGCTTGGCAAACGCAGCGGCGTAGCGGTGTTCGTAAGGCATATCGAACAAAATATGCTCGTCCGCCTTAACCGTCAGCCAGACATTGTCCGCCAGCTCGCGTTCAAGCTGCCCTTTGCTCCAGCTCGAATAGCCTATGCTGATTAAAATCTTGTCCACCGCGCCCTGACGCGATAAGTTTTCAATCACATCGCGCGAAGACGTCAGCGCAATGTCGTCTGAAACAATCATACTGTTTTGCCAGTTGCCCACGGGCGTATGCACGACATAGCCGCGGTCGATCTGTACCGGCCCGCCCATCATGACGTGTTCGTGCTGCATCCGCAAAGGGATATTGCGGTCGGTCGCCGCAAAAATCATGTCCATCGTAATCGGCGACGGTTTGTTGATGATGATGCCCAACGCGCCCTCTTCGTTGTGTTCGCACACATAAATCACCGAATTTTCGAAAAACGGGTCGTCCATATCGGGCATAGCAATTAGGAAATGGTCGGTTAGGTTCATATCGCTCATCTTTTACTTGTTCGGCACAGGCGCATCTACGACGCACGCACCGTAAATCTGTTTGCCTTCCATACCACCGGCAACTTGCTGCGCATCCGCTTTAGCACCGCCAAAGCACGACACCGCGCTCAAAGAGTTCTTCGGCGAACCCTGAACGATTTTGTCGCTGTAAACCAAATACGCAAACGCCTTACGTTTAGGATCGTAATAACGGATAATCTGCTGGCTCTTGAACGCCAAGCTCGCGCTGCGCTTAAACACCTCCCGCGGCTTGACGACGGCTTGCTCGTTATAACGGATAACCTCCGCCGTCTGCACGCACGACACGGAAGCATCGCTCGCATCTTCCTCCAAATTCACCGTCTCTTTCAAACCGCCTTTTTTCGCATAAGAAATATAACAGGCAACCCCTTGCACATCAGGATCATCAAACCCCTCGACTTCAATACGGTCATTTTTCCCCAGCATATGAAAAACCGTGCTGGCACGTCCGATTTTGTCGGTATCGTTACCGCAGGAAGCAAGAAGCAGGGCGCAAAGCGCAGACAGAATAATTTTATTCATGTAAATTAAGAAACCTTTGAAGGTTGGAAATAAAGAAGCTGACACCGCAGCTCCTACTATATAAGACCGCTTGTTCAGATTGCAAGCATCGGAAAGACCCAAATACCCAATTGAATCCCTTCCCCGATTGCAAACCTCCCCACTACAAACCCCATCCCTTTCATTCCTTGGTACATTCAAGGTTCAAAAAGAGAACTCTGGATTGAGCGCCAAGATCGTCAAGTTTACGGTCTGAACTTTGGCTGCAAACAAAAAGGTCGTCTGAAAACAGATTTTCAGACGACCTTTTGAACAGAGTGTTCAACGCCCACGTTTCCAGCCGGAAAACGCGGCATCGGTAATAACGCACCTTTATTTGACTTCAGAAGGCTGCTCCCCTTTCAGATAATTCTGATAATTATATGTACCATATATTTTTAAATATTCACCTGAATTATAGATATTAAAAGTACTAAATTGTTGTTTGTCTGTTTTCCAGATGAGCACAGTTTCATAAGAATTATTGCTCAAACGAAAGCTGACGAGAAATTTGTGTACAGTCGGTCTTAATGTATCACGATCAAATTCAGAAAATAAATAGCGTCCATATAGGGTTGGCTTAACTTCGCTGACAAAACGCTCATATGCCATTTCATGTTCAGTAACTATTTTTTTATGTAGTAAAATCCCATAAAGCTCTTGAATAAACAAATCAGTATCAGGCATAGGAATACCATTTTTATTAATAAAATCATGATCTGAAATCTTCAGGTACGTTTTTTCGTCAGACAGCCATTGTTTGGCACTAAACCACACCTTTTTTTTAAGTGGCGATTCAGCTTCTCCGTATTCTCCGCATTCTAAATATTCCAAATACCGAAACACATACATTTGATATTTCTTCTGCGTTAGATGATAACCACCAGCCAGTAATAATATTCCAATAAATAAAACAATAACTTTATTTTTACGGTTGATATTTTTGCAATTCATATTTTCATCCTATTGATATTTATTATAATATCGGTAAATATCGTATCTTTTTTGAGTATAACAATTCCGTCAGCATTATCTTCATTATTTTCCTATTTTTCTATACATTTAACTATTTTCAACAAATGGCATAGTTTAAATGGCATTTAATTTACCACTCCATTCATAAAAAAGTCGTCTGAAAACATATTTTCAGACGACCTTCTAATCTTCAACCTTTTCCAAACTAATCAGTTTGACCTTTGCCTTCACGCTTTCGCTTCTGCTCCCTTGCCCAGTCAACAATATCTTTTGGGTAGTAAGGAGATTGGCGCAATTCGGTATCGTCCAAGTCGTCAAGATAAGCGATGGCGGCGGCTTCGAAAGCCCAGTAGCCGCAATAACCGTTCTGCTCGGGTTCAAGATGGGTCTGGTATTCAAGGTCGCTCATGCCGACCATTTTGCGATACCAGTCTTTGAGATAGGCATTGAGTTCTTCCAATTGTTCTTCTTTGGTTTCGCCACGCATAGCTTCACCGAATAAAATGGCGTGTTTACCCATTTAGACGTAATCCGGATCGGGACGATTTTTAAAATGGTAGTCCAAAAAGTCTTCAATAGTGGAATCAGGTTCTAAATCGCCTTCTGCATTGGCAAGGATGACTTCGAGTAGGCGCGGGAGCAGGTCTTCGCGTTGCAGGAGGTAGCACAGCGCGATAAGGTGCAGCGTCTTAAGATAATATTCAGTATAAAACCATGGCATCGGGCTGGTGTAGTAGCCGATTTTGTTTAATTCGGCTTTGTTTTGCTGCCAGAATTTGGTGGAAACTTCCAATATATCAATAATTTCTTCCAGCATACCAGGAAGTTTGCCGATAGATTCTCCAGCGGTATAACTGGTCTTTACATAATCCATTTTTGTAAATGCTGCCAAACCGTAGGAGTTTCTCAGTTCTAAATTATTTGAATTGGAATTATTTTTAAAAATTTTCATTGTTTCCGGTGTTTTCTCAACAATGAATTTCCATCTTTCCTCACTCAAAAAATTCTGCCTGCGTTTTTCATTAAAACAAACTTGTTCGGTTTCGTTCATGTTTACCCCTATAAAATCTGGCTCGATTGGTGCAATTCTTTGAATCTTTGTATTGAGACGAATTTAATCCCTCAAACAATAGCAGTTTAAAATCTGAATCCAACACCCTATTTCAATTCACAGAAAGGTCGTCTGAAACCTGATTTCGTTTTTCAGACGACCTTTCCGTATCAAACTCAATAAAAATTCCCTTACCTCATCACGGCTCCGCCATTTCCAACGCCTGCTTGATGTCTACGGCAACGACGCGCGATACGCCTTTTTCCTGCATGGTTACGCCGACGAGCTGTTCCGCCATTTCCATGGTCAGGCGGTTGTGGGAGATGTAGAGGAACTGGGTTTGCGCCGACATTTCTTTGACCAGGTTGCAGAAACGCGAGGTGTTGGCGTCGTCCAGCGGGGCGTCGACTTCGTCCAGAAGGCAGAAGGGGGCGGGGTTGAGGCTGAACAGGGCGAACACTAGGCTCATGGCGGTGAGGGCTTTTTCGCCGCCGGAGAGGAGGTGGATGGTGCTGTTTTTCTTGCCGGGCGGGCGCGCCATGATGGACACGCCGGCGGTCAGGAGGTCGTCGCCTATCATTTTGAGGGTAGCTTCGCCGCCGCCGAACAGGGTCGGGAAGAAGGTTTGGACTTTGCCGTTGACGGCGTCGAAAGTTTCTTTGAAACGCTCTTTGGTTTTGTCGTCGATTTGGGCGATGGCTTCTTCCAAAAGGGAGATGGCGGCCTGTACGTCTTCACTCTGGCTGCGGTAGTAGCCGTCGCGTTCGCGCGCTTCTTCGAGTTCTTGCAGGGCGGCGAGGTTGACGGCGCCGAGGGCTTCGATTTGCTGGGTGAGGCTGCCGATGCTGCTGTTCAATACTTTCGGCGATTCTTTCGCCAACGCTTCGAGCGCATCCAAATCGGCGGCGCGTTCGGTCAGGTTTTGATGGTAGCGTTTGGCGTTGATCAGGGCTTCCTGCTGCTGCAACAGGGCGGTTTGGGTGGCTGCCTGAAGCTGCGGCAGCTTGGTTTGCAGGCTTTGTACGCGGGCGTACTGCTCCCTGCCCTGTTCCTGAATCTGCGCGAGTTTTTCCTGCACGGCGATGTATTCTTCGTCCAGCGTGTGCACGGCTTCGGTCAACTCGTCGAGCTTGATGTGCTGCTCGTCGTTTTGGAACTCGGTTTCATAGGCGAGGGCAAGCTCTTGCTGGCGTTCCTGCCAGTCCAGGGTTTGCTGTTCGAGCCGGGCGATTTGCTGCCGGTAGTTTTGTTTTTGCTGGTTGAGCTTGTGGACGGAGACTTCGGCCAGCCCGTATTGGCGGTTGGCTTCCAGCAGGGCAAGCTGCGCCTGTTTCAGACGGCCTTGCTGCTCTTGGCGGCTGTGCGCGGTGGTTTGCTGTTGGTGTTCGAGTTCGGCGGCGGCTTCCTGCAAAGTAGCGATGTCGTCTGAAAGCCCGTCGGACGTGCGTTGCAACACGGTCTGCTCTTCCGCCAACTGCGCCAGTTCGCGCTCGATGTGTTCGCGGCGGATTTGCCCTTGGTTGGTACGCGCCAGAAGTTCGGCGGCGCGTTGCTGCGCTTGGCTGTATTGGCGCGTGTGCTGCTGTTGCTGCTGCATCAGGTTTTTATGTTGCACTTCGGACGAGCGCACGGCGGTTTCCGCCTGTTTGAACGCGGCTTCGGCGGCGGAGAGTTCGGGGGCGAGGTTTTTCAGTTCGGACGCGATGCCGTCGAGGCGCGCTTTTTGGGCAATCAGGCTTTCCTGCGCGGGTTTGGCATAGAGCAGGACGCTGACTTTATCGACTTGATGGCCTTCGGGCGTGAGCCAGATTTGGTGTGCGCCCAAATCGCTTTGATGCACGAGGGCGTAGCTCAAATCGGGGGCGCACAATACGCCGTCGAGCCAGTGGTGCAATGCCGTCTGAAACGGCGACTGCGCTTGGATTTGGTTCAACAATGCCTGTACGGGCAGGGATTTTTTGATGCCGCCGGAGAGGTCGTCTGAAAGCCATGCCGCCTGCCCTTGCGGCAACGGCGCGGGCGGAACGAAGCCGTGCGGCACGGCGCGGGCGTGCAGGCGTTCGGCAAGGATGACGGACAAGGCGTGTTGCCACTCGGCGGGGGCGGTGATGTGTTGCCACAGTTGCGGCGCGGCGGCGTGGTCGGTTGCCTGCCAGAAGTCGGCTGCTTCCTGCTGTTGCGACAGGATTTGCGACAACGCCTGCTGCTGCGCCTGCAAGGTAATGTGTTGCTGCTTCAGGCTTTGGAAGCGGTTTGAGGCCGTCTGAAACGCCTCGCGGGCGGCGTGTAGGGCTTCTTCGGCGGCGATGATTTGTTCTTCGTAATGCTCTTGCTGGCTTTGCAACAAGGCGGCGGCTTCCTGCGCGGCGGCGGTTTCGGTTTCGTCGGGCAGGTTCAGGGCTTGGTTTTCCTGTTTCAGACGACCTTTGCGCTCTTCGTGCTTGGCAACGGTTTGTTCGGCATGGGCAAGCTGCTGCTGCTTCAACGCCAGTTCGCGGCGGATGCGGTTTGCCTCGTCCTGCTGGGTTTGGAAGGCGGCGTTGAGCGTGGCTTGGGCTTCTTCCAATTCGGGCAGACGCTCTTCGTGTTCGGCAACCTGCATCGCCCATTCAGCCAATTCGGTTTGCTTTTCTTCGGCCTGCAACTCGTTTTCTTCAAGCTGCACGCGGATTTGCTGCTGCTCCTGATGGATGCGCTGCATCTGCGCCTGCGCCGCCTGCTTGTCGCGTTCGATGCGTTGGTGCAGGTTTTGCTGATGGCGGATTTGTTCTTCCAAACGGGCAATCTGCTCGCGCAACACGCCGCGTTTGTTGCTCAATTCGTGTACCGCCTGCTGCTGCGACTGTTCGGCAGTCTGCAAGGCGTGTACTTCGTCGTTTAACGCCTGAACCTGCGCGGCGGTTTCGTCCTGCTGCGCCTGCAAAGACTGATGTTGCGCGGTCGCCTTGTCGGCGGCGGCAAGCGATTGCTGCCATTGGGCGTAATCGAGCAAATCCTGTTGTTGGTTCAACTGCGCGGTCAGGGATTTATAGCGTTCGGCGGTTTCCGCCTGTTTCTCCAGCTTTTCCACCTGACGCGCCAACTCGTTCTGCAAATCGCCCAAACGCTGCAAATGCTCGCGCGTGTCTTTCAGACGGCCTTCCGTCTCCTTGCGGCGTTCCTTATATTTGGACACGCCCGCCGCCTCCTCGATATAGGCGCGCAACTCCTCCGGCCGCGCTTCGATGATGCGCGAAATCATCCCCTGTTCGATAACGGCATAACCGCGCGCGCCCACACCCGTACCCAGAAACAAATCGGTAATGTCGCGGCGGCGCACGGTCTGATTGTTGATGAAATAAGTCGATTCGCCCTGACGCGTCAGCTGCCGCTTGATGCTCACCTCGGCATACTGCCCCCACGCCCCCTGCAAACTGTGGTCGCTATTGTCAAACACCAGCTCCACCGAAGCCCTCGGCGCAGGACGGCGCGTCGCCGCACCGTTAAAAATCACGTCCTGCATACTCTCGCCGCGAAGCTGCTTCGCCGAAGCCTCGCCCAACACCCAGCGCACCGCGTCAATCACATTCGACTTGCCGCAGCCGTTCGGCCCGATAACCGCAACAAGCTGCCCCGGAACATGAATCGTGGTCGGGTCGGTAAAAGATTTGAAGCCGGAGAGTTTGATGTGGGTCAGGCGCATGGGATAAGGACGGGGAGAAAAAAATAAAGTGGGATTTTATACTAGTCTTCCCGCGAAAAACCAAATTCTTGAAAACAAATCCGACGGTCTGCCATCCTCGCCTGAAAATCAGGTTAGACGGGCAGTACGCAAACTGAAAATAAGCAGTTTGCAGCGACCTGATTCTTCAAATGCGTCAGCAGGCAAACCGATAATTCAATGCCCCGATCGAAACAGGCATATAATATGCACCTTATCGAAAACAGATTAGAAGGAACTGACAATGGATGGACAAATGGCGCTTTTTTGTTATGAGGAACTGCCGGTTTGGCAGGCAGACGGGATTCCCGACGCGCTGCGTGCGGGTCATGCGTTTGACGAAGGGGAATGGGCTTGCCTGAACGTGTTGCAAGGTCGTCTGAAATTGACGGAAGCTGATAATGCTTCTGTCGAGCTGACTGCCGAAGACGGCGATCACATGATCGCGCCGCAGCAACAGTTTACGGTCGAGCCTTTGACGGACGACACGGAAATCAAGCTCTCGCTTTATTGCGCGGCAAAGGATTATTTCAATAAGAAATACGGCATGAGCGCGACCCATTCGGCGGTAGTGGCGGCTGAAAACATCGTTCCTGCGGGCAAGGCTTTGGATATGGGCTGCGGTCAGGGGCGCAATGCGCTGTTTTTAGGTTTGAAAGGATTTGACGTAACCGCCGTGGACAACAATCCGCAGGCGGTGCAAAACGTCAACGAGTTGGCACGCATCGAAGACCTGGACGTGCGGGCGGTAGAATATGATTTGAATGCCGCCAACCTTCAAGATCATTTCGACTATATCGTGGCGACCGTTGTGTTTATGTTCCTGTATCCGCGTTTCGTGCCGCAAGTGATTGCCGATATGCAGGCGCACACCAACCCGGGCGGCTACAACCTGATCGTTTCGGCGATGGACACTGAAGACTTCCCCTGCCCCATGCCTTTCCCGTTTAAATTTAAAGAAGGCGAGTTGCGCGAATACTACCGCGGCTGGGAGATTGCCGAATACAAGGAAGAACTCGGCGCCATGCACGCGAAAGACGCGGCGGGCAATCCGATACAGTTTAAGTTTGTTACCATGTTGGCGAAAAAGCCTGAAGTATAGTGGATTAAATTTAAATCAGGACAAGGCGACGAGGCTGCAGACAGTACAGATAGTACGGAACCGATTCACTTGGTGCTTCAGCACCTTAGAGAATCGTTCTCTTTGAGCTAAGGCGAGGCAACGCCGTACTGGTTTAAAGTTAATCCACTATATAAACGAACGAGGTCGTCTGAAATATTTTCAGACGACCTTTTGGTATCCGCTTTGTTACGGCGCTTTGAACTTTTCCTACCTGCTATCCGACCGGCAACCTCAAATCCGGATTGTGTCGGCTAGAGGCGTTTTCCACTCAAACACGCATCACCGACAACTTCAAAAACAAAAAGGTCGTCTGAAACCTTTCAGACGACCTTTTTATGATCAAACAATCAGTTGCTCAACACATCCACACCTTTGGGCGGGGTGAACTTGAATGCGCCGCGCGAAAGGTTGGGCTTGGTATTCAAGCTGCCGAAGCTGATGGAGGTTTGGTTGCCGAAGCTGTCTTTCAGCTGCATGGCGGCGAGGTTGTCGCCTTTGAAGCCGATGCGGATGTATTGGTAGCCGGCGTTGTTTTTCTTGGGCGTTGCCAAGACGTAGTCGATGCCGTTGGACGAGCCGTCTTCTTTGAGGGAGTAGCTGCTGTCAAGGGCGTTTTTGTTGGAGAGGATGGCGGCGGGGCTGTCGCCGATGGTTTGGTCTTGGGCGGACTTGGTCACTTGCGCCAAATCAACGTCGTAGAGCCAAATGGTTTGACCGTCGCCTACGATGGTTTGTTTGTAGGGTTTGGTGTATTCCCATTTGAAGAGGCCCGGACGCAGGATTTTGAAAGTACCGTGTGCGGTTTGGGTTTTCTTTTTGCCTTGGACGGTTTGGGTGAAGCTGCCGCTGATACCGTCGGCGTCGTTGTTGAATTTCTTGAGTGCATCCACTGCGCCTGCCTGTGCGAAACCGATGGTCGCAGTCAGGGCGGAAGCGGCGAGGAATTTGAACAGGTTGTGTTGTTTCATCATTATTTTTCCTTGTTGGAAGGGGTGTGGCGCCCAGTATCGATGTTACAAAATAACAATGCAAGCCGCTTATGGGCGGTTTACATTTTGCAAACAGTGTTTCCCGAGGGCTAATTTTTTGAAGCTGCGGGATTTTTTCCTGCGGAAAAGACAATCGGGTTTCACAATTCTTTAATGTATGCCGACTGTGCAAACTGTGGTATTTAATGGTTTTTGACGCGCAACGCCAAATTGTAAAGATTATATTCCTTATATTGTTTTTTTTAAACGCTATAATGTTTGTTTTCCGAAAAACGGCAGACTTGGAATGAAACCTGATATCTATGCTTTGCTGGAGCTTGCCCTGCTTTCAGACGACCCCGATGAAAAAGGACGGCTGACGGACGAGGCGTTTGCCGCCGTTCAGAACATGGACGGGGCTGAAACAAACGCTGCGCCGCTGGACTTCCGCCACGCGGGACGGCCGCCGAAGCCTGTTTTGGTCGCGCCCTCGCAACTGACGCCGCGCAAGATGAACACGCCCGAAGGCTATGCGGCGATGCTGCACGCGATTGCGCATATCGAGTTCAACGCCATCAATCTGGCTTTGGACGCGGCATACCGTTTCCGCACGCTGCCGTTTCAGTTTGTGCGCGACTGGGTGCGGGTGGCGAAGGAAGAGGTGTACCACTTCCGCCTGATGCGCGAAAGGCTGCGCGCTTTCGGCTTTGATTACGGCGATTTCGAGGCGCACAACCATTTGTGGGACATGGCGTATAAAACCGCCTACGACCCGCTGTTGCGCATGGCGTTGGTGCCGCGCGTATTGGAAGCGCGCGGGCTGGACGTTACGCCGGGGATACGCGCGAAGGTGGAACAGCGCGGCGATTCGGAAACCTGCGGCGTGTTGGACATCATTTATCGCGACGAAGTAGGCCATGTCGCCATCGGCAACCATTGGTATCAACACCTTTGCCGCGAACGCGGTTTGGAACCTGTCGCCCTGTTCCGCAGTCTGATTGCCCGTTACGATATGTTTATCTTCCGCGGCTATGTGAACATCGAAGCGCGCGAAAAAGCAGGCTTCAGCCGCTTTGAATTGGATATGTTGGAAGATTTCGAGCAGGGTTTGAAACAAGGCAAAAAGGTCGTCTGAAAACCCTGAATCCGGATTTTCAGACGACCTCTGTTGAGGAACGTTATGTCTCACCATCACGAACACCATCATCACGCACACGCCCACACGCATACCGCCAACAAAAAAGTATTGCGCGTGTCGTTCGTCATCATCGCCGCCTTTATGCTGCTGGAGGCGGTCGGCGGCTGGCTGACCCACTCGCTCGCGCTGCTTTCCGACGCGGGGCATATGTTCAGCGACGCATTTTCCTTGGGCGTGGCGTTGTGGGCGTTCAAACTCGGCGAAAAAGAAACCACGCTGCAAAAGACCTTCGGCTACAAACGTTTTGAAATCCTCACCGCCATGTTCAACGGCTTGTCGCTGGTGGTCATCGCCGTGCTGATTTTCTACGAAGCCGTCAAACGCCTGCTTTATCCGCCCGAAATCGCCACGCTGGGGATGCTCGTTATCAGCGTCGTCGGTCTGCTGGTCAACATCGGCGTGGCGGTTTATATGCTGAAAAACAGCGACACCGAAGCCAACGTCAACATGCGCGGCGCGTATCTGCACGTTTTAAGCGACCTTGTCGGCTCAATCGGCGCGATTGCCGCCGCCGTACTCATGATGGCGTTCGGCTGGAAATGGGCGGATCCGCTCGCCAGCGTGTTCGTAGCCGCACTGGTCGGACGCAGCGGCTGGAGCCTGCTCAAACAAACGCTGCACATCCTCATGGAAGGCGCACCCGAAAACATCCACACCGACGACCTGCTCGCCGTCATCCGCAACACCGACGGCGTCAAATCCGTCCACGACTTACACGTCTGGACGATTACCAGCAATATCAACGTTTTATCCTGCCACATCGTCGTGGACGGCAGCATGACCGTGGCCGAATCCGAACAAATCGCCTACCGCATCGAACACGAGTTGTCCCACAAAAACATCGGACACTGCACCATCCAAATCGAAAGCGAACACCACCCGCATCCCGACAGCGTCTTGTGTACCAATGAAACCGACGGCGCACACCATCACCACCACTAAACCCAAAGGTCGTCTGAAACCCTTTTCAGACGACCCCACCGAAAAACCAAAGGAAAACACATGATACAAGCCGTATTGTTCGACCTCGACGGCACGCTCGCCGACACCGCCCTAGACCTCGGCGGCGCACTCAACACCGTATTGCGCCGCCACAACCTGCCCGAAAAAAGCATCGAGGAAATCCGCCCGTATGCCAGCCACGGCGTAGCCGGCCTTTTGAAAATCGGCGTCGGCATGACTGCCGAACATCCTGATTTCGCAGCATGGCGGCAAGAATGCCTTGAAGCATACAGCCTTTGCTATGCCGACAAAACCACGCTGTTCGACGGCGTGAACGAAATGATTGCCGAACTCGACAGACGCGGCATCAAATGGGGCATCATCACCAACAAACCCATGCGCTTCACCGACAAACTCGTCCCCAAACTCGGCTTCGTCATCCCGCCCGCCGTCGTCGTCAGCGGCGACACCTGCGGCGAATCCAAACCCAGCGTCAAACCCATGCTGTATGCGTGCGAACAAATCCACGCCGACCCGCAACACACGGTTTACGTCGGCGACGCCGAACGCGACATGCAGGCCGGACGCAACGCGGGCATGAAAACCGTACTTGCCAACTGGGGCTATATCGCCGCCGAAGACCAAACCGAAACTTGGCCGTTCGACCACCGCATCGCATCGCCTTCGGATTTGCTCAAGATTCTATAGTGGATTAACTTTAAACCAGTACGGCGTTGCCTCGCCTTAGCTCAAAGAGAACGATTCTCTAAGGTGCTGAAGCACCAAGTGAATCGGTTCCGTACTATCTGTACTGTCTGCGGCTTCGTCGCCTTGTCCTGATTTAAAGTTAATCCACTATAAAACGAAAGGTCGTCTGAAAACTTTCAGACGACCTTCTTCAAATCTGCTTCTTTATTTCTTCTTCAAATAAACACCGCTTTCGATATGGTGCGTAAACGGGAACTGGTCAAACAACGCGGCGCGTTCGACAGTATGGGTTTGGCAGAGGGTGTCGAGGTTCGCGTGCAGGGTTTCGGGATTGCAGGAAATATAGATAATGTTGTCAAACTGGGAAACCAGCTTCAGCGTTTCATCATCGACGCCGGCGCGGGGCGGATCGACAAAAATCGTGGAAAAACCATACTCTTTCAGTGAGATGCCCTGCTCTTGCAGGCGGCGGAATTCACGGCTTTGCGTATAGGCTTCGGTAAATTCTTCGGCGGAGAGGCGGGCGATTTTGATGTTGTCCCGTTGATTCGCTTCAATGTTCCATTGAGCGGCATAAACGGAAGTTTTGGACACTTCGGTCGCTAACACCTGACGGAAATGCTGCGAGAGAGGCAGGGTAAAATTGCCGTTGCCGCAGTAGAGTTCAAGCAAATCACCGCCGAGGTTTTGTGCAACATCACACGCCCAGCCGAGCATTTTTTCGCACACGCGGGCGTTGGGCTGGGTAAAGCTGCTTTCGACTTGGCGGTAGCGGAAGGTCTTGCCGTTTACGTTCAGCTCTTCGGTTATATAGTCTTGAGTCAAAACGATTTTCTGCCCCCTACTCCGACCGATGATATGGATACCCAACTCACGCGCCAAGGTTTCGGCAGCACTCTGCCACGCTTCGCCCAGTTTTTTGTGGTAAATCATGGTAACGAGCATCTCGCCGCTCAGTGCAGACAAAAATTCAACGGCGTACCAGCGGTTTTTGAGTTCGGGATTTTGTGCAGCGGCTTCGATGAGCTTGGGCATTAATGCGTTGATAGACTCTGAAGCAGCGGGAAATTGGTCGCAACGTATCAGGCTTGCGCCGCTCGCTTTCTGCCCGCGCTCGAACATGGCGTAAAACATTTCGCCGCCTTCGTGCCAAATACGGAATTCGGCGCGCATCCGGTAATGCTGTTCGGGGGATTCGAAAACTTGAACTTCAGGAAAATCCAAACCTTGGAAAAGCTGTTGCAAGTATTGGATTTTTTGGTCGAGCTGTTGCGTATAAGCGGTCATGTCAGATTAATCTAATAAAAACAATCAGCGCATTATAATATAGTTCAAAGAGCAGATTACGGCACTGCGCCAAAAACAGCAAACCCGCCGCCCCGAATACCCCATAAATGCCTTCTCAAGCAGTTTCAAAAAGTTTTGGAAGCCACTTGGGCAGCCGTTATTTTTTCCGATCTACAAGCAAAAAAGCATACCTAAATTTCAGCAAAATTTCCGGCCCGGCATTCCATCGATTTACCCATTCAATCTATATTGATTAAGTAAAAATAACATTATAGAATATTCACTCTTTTTAACATTTCATCTTGGGTACCCATCATGTCCGCCAAACGCTTCCTCATTGCCGCCTTCTTGTCCGCTTCCGCATTCGCCGGTGCCGATGTTCACATTGATGAAAACATCCCCTATCGCGATAAAGAAGAGATTGATAACCGCATCGTATCCGAGTGTTTAGAAGTCGGCAGCATCATGTCCGAATCCTTGCGGGAAAGCGCGGCAAAAAGCGGGGTAACCGTCGTGCGCGATGGTCTGAAACAAGACACTTACGCAGACATCGCCATCACTTCCGCCATGAGCGCAGGCAATGCCTTTGTGGGACACGCCAAGGGCTTGGCTGTTTCTGTGACTTTGTATATTGACGGCAAACAAGTCAAAAAAACCACCTTATCCCGCAATTCTATGGGCGGCATGTTTGGCGGTTTTAAAGGTTCTTGTTCCGTCCTGAACCGGACGGCCAAAGTTTTGGGTGCGGATTTGGCCAAATGGATTATCCAAGAACAGAAAAACGCTCAGGCTAAATAAAGCGTTTAATCAAAAGATTGGTTTGCAAGCTCCGCTTCTGCCGTCAAAACCAGTGATAGCAGGGTATCGGTCACACGCTGTACCAATCTTCCTATTATGAGTCAGTGCGAATACAAACGCGCCCCTAAATATAGACAAAAAGGTCGTCTGAAAACATCCGCCCCCATGCGAAACGTTTTCAGACGACCTGTTGCTTATCTTAACCGGGATAGAACCTTATTTCTTTTAACGCCCGAAGCCGATATAAGTTTCTCCGCTGCCTTGGTTGCGGCTGCGCCAAGTGTCTTTGGCACCGGTTTTCGAACCCAAGGGCGTATCTTGTTCGACCTGCCACAATACATCATTGCTGCCGCCGATAGGATGCGAACCGCGCATACCGACATAGCTGCCCATGTCGCTTACGCCGTTATTGGAAATTCTGTGGCTGCCGTATTGGGTGTTGGAAGCTTCCACTCCGGCTTTCAAATCGCCGTAAAAATGAACTTCCGCCGCAGCCAACGCAGGCAGTGCGAGTAAAGACAAAATCAGAATTTTCTTCATTATGAAATGCTCCTTATGTGACATCCCGTCTGCACAAGCAGGCGGGAAGGGTTAGTGCAAGGCGAATTCTACCGTCCTAAGCGTTTGTGTTTGAACGAAGAAAGAAAATTCATGCAAAGGGTCGTCTGAAAAATGTCAAATCAGATTCAAACTTCCCATGCTGACCGTATACGCTTTTAACAGCAGATGCGCTTCAAACCGAAGCCGCACCTCGCCATCTGCGGCTTTACCATCCTGCGCCAAATGAAAACGCGCCCATCAAAACCGCAGCCATTACAGACACACCGGCTTTCGCTATAATGGAACACACCCTCCACTTGGCGCGAAAGGAATATTTATGAATCCCGAAAACACCCTGTGTCTGATTATCGACATCCAAGAACGCCTCCTCCCCGCCCTGCACGACAAAGACAATATGCTGCACCACAGCCGTATCCTGATACAGGGGCTTCACGCCTTAGGCGTCCCGTTTGCCGTGACCGAGCAATATCCGAAAGGCTTGGGCAAAACGGTTCCCGCCGTCTCGCTGCTGCTGCCCGAAACCACGCCCTTCATCGAAAAAACCCGTTTCTCCGCCCTCTCCCCCGAAACACACGCGATTTTGACGCAGGCAGCCGTCCAAAACATCATCTTAATCGGCGCAGAAACCCATATCTGCATGCTGCAAACCGTATTGGATTTGCGCTTGGAAGGTTTCAATGTTTACGTCCCCTTTGAATGCACGACATCCCGTTCCCCTGCCAACAAAGAAAACGGACTGGCGCAAATGCGCGAAGCCCGCGCTACCGTTTCCAATGTGGAAAGCATTTTGTTCCAATTGTTGGGCGATGCCCGCCACCCTGCCTTCAAAACCGTTTCCAAACTGATTCAATAGCCTGTTAAGGTCGTCTGAATGCAATACACCATCACTGAAGCCGCCAAAACCGACCTGCCCGACATTGTCGAGATTTACAACAGCACCATAGCCGCCCGCCAATCCACTGCCGACCTGACGCCCGTCAGCATTGCCGAACGCGAACCTTGGTTCGACGCGCACGGCGGCAAGCGGCCTCTTTATGTATTGAAAAATAACGAAGATACGGTTTTGGCATGGTGCAGCCTCAGCGACTACTACCCGCGCCATGCCTATCACATCAGCGCTGAAATCAGCCTCTATGTCCGTCATGACGCGCGCGGTATCGGCGTGGGCAAAATCCTGCTGCAAAATGTGCTCGAACGCGCACCGTCCTTGGGCATTAAAAACATATTGGCAGTCATCTTCGGACACAACTACCCCAGCCTGCACCTGTTTCACCAGTTCGGCTTTACGGAATGGGGGCGATTGCCCGCCGTATGCGACTTAGGAACGCAGCAAGCCGATGTGGTCATCTTAGGCAAAAAATTAGTCGATTGAATCCCCGACAGCCAAACCGCAAACCTTTCCCAAACACTACCCGCTCCAAACCAAAATGACCGCTCCCCAAACCTGCCCCTGCTCTTCAGGACAAACCTACAACGACTGTTGCGCCCCGTTCCACCGTCACGAAAACCTGCCGCAAACCGCCGAACAGCTGATGCGCTCCAGATACAGCGCCTATGTTTTGCACGATATCTCCTATATCGTTGAAACGACTGTCCCTTCCCAGCAACACCTGCTCGATCAAGCCAATATGCTGGCATGGAGTCAGACGACCCATTGGCTGGGTTTGGAAGTCATACAACACGCCAATGTCGGCAAACAACATGCCCAAGTCGAATTCAAAGCCTATTTTCAAGACGGTCAGGAAACAGCGTGCCATCATGAATTATCCGCCTTCGTCAAAATCGGCAATCGCTGGTATTTCATCGACCCGACCACGCCCTTACCCGGCATGAAACAAGACTGCATCTGTGGTTCGCACAAAAAATTCAAAGCCTGCTGCGGCCGTTTTTTCAAATAACAAACCCTGCCCATCCGCAGGAAAATTTGAAACCATGCCCGCAGACAGGCTGCGTCTCCTGAAAACACCAGTTTCAAAAATGCCGCCAATCCTTCCCGCTCTCCCCACCTCAATCCGCCTGAAAAACAGCCCTTTCCGTTATAATTCCCTTTTTCCCGCCCCATTCCTCAACAGCCGCCATGAAAGCCGCCTTTTTCCTCCTCTACCTCATTCAGCTCCTGCCCTTCAAGGCCATACACAAAATCGCCGACGCAGTGGGCATCCTTGCCTATTACGCCGTCAAACCGCGCCGAAAAGTCGGCGAAACCAACCTCAAAAAATGCTTTCCCGAATGGAGCGAAGACCAACGAAAAGCCGTGCTCAAACGCCATTTTCAGCATATGGCGAAGCTGATGTTCGAATACGGCCTGTATTGGTACGCACCCGCCGACAGGCTGCGCAAGTTTGTACATTATCAAGACAAACACCATCTCGACGACGCGCTCACGGCGGGCGAAAAAGTCATCCTGCTTTATCCGCATTTCACCGCATTTGAAATGGCGGTTTACACCCTCAATCAGGACGTGCCGCTGACCAGCATGTATTCGCACCAAAAAAACAAAGCGTTGGACGAACAAATCCTCAAAGGCCGCCACCGCTACAACAACGTCTTCCTTATCGGCCGCACCGAAGGCCTGCGCGCGATTATCAAGCAACTGCGCAAAAGCGACGCCCCCTTCCTTTACCTGCCCGACCAAGATTTTGGCCGCAACGACTCCATCTTCGTCAACTTCTTCGGCATCCCCACCGCCACGATTACAGGCTTAAGCCGCATCGCCGGTATGACGAAAGCCAAAGTCATTCCTGCCATCCCTACGCGCAATGCCGACAACACCGTTACGCTGCGTTTCTATCCGGCATGGGAAAACTTCCCTTCAGACGACGTTGCAGCCGACACCCAACGCATGAACGACTTTATCGAAGCGCGGGCAAGGGAAAATCCCGAACAATATTTCTGGCTGCACAAACGCTTCAAAACCCGTCCCGAAGGCGAACAGGGATTTTATTGAATTACATACAGTTACAACAAAAAGCAAAGCCCGTCATATTCGGGCTTTTATCATTTCTATTAAATCGAAAATTAACAACGATAGTAACAAATCTTCAATTGAGAATTTTTCACATTAACTCTTTGGATAAAATGGATATTCAGCCCCATTAAACGGGAAACAGAGGAAAAAACCGGCGTATTTCCCGTAAAACATAAATATGATGCAAAATTTTGATTAACATATTAAATTTAATTTAATTTAAAATCAAAGCGTTATAAAATAACATTTTTAAAAAATCAACTGCACCAACCATCCCTTAAAGAATATAATGCCAAATTTATAAAAATATAATTTTAATATTTATAAAAGTTTAAAATTAATAGAATTATATTTTAGATTTTTTATAAATATTGGAATATTATAAATATATATTTTACATAAAAAAATAATGTAAACCACTTGGCAAACCCAAAATTTTCGCGTAAATTTCGTTACATCAAATTACAGCCGTACCGGTAAGATTTGATACTCCGGTTTCCTACTGCAAGCTTCCAGCTTGCAAGTGGATGTTTCGAGACTCACTCCCTCGGAACAAAAATTTACCCGCACGGAGTTGAGCCGTGCAGGTAAAGCCGCAGGCGAAAGCCTGTATTGTTTGTGAAGCGTAAATCTCTGATTTGAGGTATTGGGGCAATCCTGTGGGGGATTGCCTCCTTTTTTTGTTCATCCGCTTCATCACACCCACAAGGGTTTACGATGAACAAAACAGAAAATACCCATCAACCGCCCCACACCGCCTCAAACGCAAATATAGTGGATTAACTTTAAATCAGGACAAGGCGACGAAGCCGCAGACAGT